>JBKDVK010000152.1:0-5907 GCA_046338875.1 Cyanobacteriota bacterium
ACCCGCTCGCTCAGCGGCAATTCCAGGCCCACCTCGGCCGCCGCCGCCAGGGCGATGGCCAGATCCTTGCGGTGCAGCTCAAGCTTGAAGCCCAGTGGGAATTGGCCCGCCAGCATGGCGCCGGCCCGATGCCGCAAGGCCCACGAACCCGCCGCACCGCCCTCCAGGGCCCTGCAAACGTCTGCCATCGGCAACCCCAACCGCACCCCCAGGGCGATGGCCTCAGCCACAGCCGCATAACTGCCGGCCACCAGCACCTGATTCACCGCCTTGACCCGCTGGCCGGCCCCCACTGGCCCGAAGTGGTGGACGGCAGCTGCGACCACCTGCAGCAACGGCCGGGCCCTTTCCAAATCTGCGGGGTCCCCGCCCGCTAGCACCACCAAAGTGCCGGCGCGAGCCCCCTCGGTGCCGCCCGTCACCGGAGCATCGAGATAGGCCAGGCCATGCCCGGCCAGGTCCTTGGCCAGGGCTGTGCTGCTGGCGGGGGCGATGGTCGAAAAATCAAGCACCAGGGTGCCCGGGGCGGCCCCGGCCACCACCCCCTGGGGCCCCAGCAGCACCTCTCGCACCGCGTCGTCATCCCGCAGGCAAAGACAGACCAACGCGGCTGAGGCCGCCGCCGCCGCCGGATGGGCGGCCCGGCTGGCCCCCAGGGCTTCCAGGGGCAGTTCCCGATCGCGGCTGCGGTTGTGCACCGTCAGGGGCACCCCGGCGGCCAGCAGGTTGGCGGCCATGGGGGTTCCAAGGGCGCCGAGACCCAAAAAAGCCACCTGGGGCCAGCGAATGTTGGCAACGGCCATGGGCCCAAGAACGCAATGGCGGCTAGGGTGCCACGAATGGCAATGGCGGCCAATGGTGCCAGGCATGTCTCGGCCCGACCGGAGGGACAACCCCGGTCCCCATCCCACGGCCAACTCCGACTTGCCCCATCCCGCAGCGCCCTCGCAGTTGCCTCTGCGATTGCCATCGCGACGTCGAGCCAACGCCTGCCACCGCCGCCTGCTGACGGCGGCCTGCGCCCTGGCCAGCGCGACCCTGCTCTACGGCTGCGGCCCCCGTCCCCCCTGGCAGGTGCAGTGGCTGGCCGAAAGCCCCCTGCCCCGCCAGACAGAAGACGCAATACGCCAATGCGAGGCGCGCTTGGGATTGGCTCCCGAACGGGCCGCCCCCGCCGATGCCACCAACTTCGGCGAACGCCAGGGCTTCGACGTCTACGGCCGAGCGGTGCCAAACCGGCCCCAGTTGATCGTGCTGCACGAAACCGTGATCGGGGCCGCCGACACCCTGCGCAAATTCGCCACGCCCCACCCCAAAGATGACGACCAAGCCAGTTATCACATGCTGGTAGACATCGGCGGACAACGCCTGCGGATTGTCAACGACGATCAACGTGCCTATGGAGCCGGCATGGCGGCATGGGGGGACATGACGGTGCGCATCCGGCCGACATCGGTGGGTTCGATCAACAACCTTGCCCTGCACCTCGGCCTCGAAACCCCGGCCGATGGCCGCGGCGACACGGCCAGCCACAGCGGCTACAGCGACGCCCAATACCGCAGCGCTGCGGCCCAAGTGCTGCTCTGGCAGGCCCGCTACGGCATCCCCCTCAGCCGGGTCACCACCCACGCCGCCGTCGACCGCAGCCGCAGCCGCTATGACCCCCGCAGCTTTCGCTGGGAACGCTTCGACGCCGCCTGGCAAAAGGCGGCAAAGGCCTGCGGGTTTGAGGTCTATGACACGGGCCGGGCGACGCTTTGAAGCCGGCCCTATGGCTTACAAGAGGGAAACACGGCGAAAGGGTTGCCGCCGAAAGCGCCAATAGATATCAAAGTCGCTATCTAGAGAGAGGATCTCGGCAACATCCAGCCGCTCCGAGAGCGTCACCAAGGTGAGATCGGCGAAATCACCGGGCAGATCGGCGTAGCGCTGGTTGAGTTCGGCGATGCGGGCGTAATCCTCTGGAAGCAGGTTGATCGCCTCGATGCCACCGCGGCTGACGGCCCCGAGCAGGTGGTTCTGAGCGGCCAGGACGCGGGGATCACTGGGATTGCCCAGCAGCCAGAGCACCTCGGCGATGCAGATCGGCGAGGTGATCAGCTGCGCGGCGTTCTGATCAAAGAAGGCCACCACCGCCTGATGCAGGGGCTCCTGCTGCTGGTAGTAGCTGAGCAGGATTCCCGAGTCGATCAGGATCCGCCGCATCAGCGCCGCTCCAGCCGGCGAGCCTGGAGCTGCTCGCTGAGCAGCCGGCGGCGTTCCTGGTGTTCAGCGCTGCCGGGAGGCAGGGTGTCGAGGAAGTGATCGGGATGGCCGCCCAACTGCTCGGTGATTGAGGGGGAGGGCCGGCGCTGTTGCCAGCGATCGCGGATCAGCTGGCGGATGAGGGTGCTCTTGTCCTGGCCTGTGGCGGCCAGCAGCTCCTGCAGGCAGCGCTCGGTTTCGCTATCCAGCCTGACGGTGAGTGGCATGGACCCCAGCCTCGACCTTGTACGACGGATTTACCTATTGTAATACGGTTGCCTTGCTGCCGGCTGTTTCGAGTGGTTAATTCTCGGGGGCCGCGGCCCTAGGAGTCGCGTTCGCAATGGCCATCGCCAGCCTGCAGACAATCCGCACGGCGAACAATGCCCAGGCTGTCCGCATCCAGGGTGCTGAGGCCAAGCTAAAGGACATGCACCAGGCCGTGGCCACGGCCAACTGGCTGCGTAGGCGCGTGCGGCTTTTGAGCAGCGGATCATGGGGCCCCAGCTCGGCAGGGAATCGCCGCCCACGGCGGCCACAAATAAGCCCCGCCGATGGCAGGGCTAGGAGGTTAATCAGGGCTGCAATCAGGCCTGGGGCGAGGTGGTCAACGCAGTGGCAATGCGCTTGCGCAGAAGGCGGCACCAACAAAAGGCAGCAGGCCCGCCACAGATCATGAGGAACTTTTACCTCCACCAGTAGTGGCATCGTCTTGAAAGATGTTAAGTGGGTTGGCCGCTGATATGATGCCCAAAAAAATTATATCATTAAATTGCAACAGAGCCGCAATCGTGTAGTTATCGCTGATCAGTCCCGTGGCGTCCAGCGACAGGCCCTGCTGTGTGCCGAAGTTGTAGACGGTGGTGGGGTGCCACCGATGCTTGCTGAGGAGCAGGAGCCCAAAACGAAGGTAACCAGATCGGGAGATGAGGGGATCGTGCTGGAGAGCGTGTTCTGGAATTGATAATTGGCGACCACCGCTGCCTCGGCCGGCAGGGCGGCCCCGATGCTCCACCTTCCAACGCCATCTATCCCCTAGAGACTGGCTCTCCCAATCAGCAGTATTGCGATTCCACAGAGTGGTCGGGAGTTCTTCGTCCCGTCTGGCCTGATGCGCCAGGCGGCGGTGCCCATTGATGGCGGGTCAAGCGAGCGTTTACTGCGAGGTAGAGGCCCGTGGACCAGGGATTCCCCTGCTCGCGGCCGCCAGCAAGATCAATGCAGATCCACAGGGGCCATCAGCCGCCCGCCAATCCCAGGGCGGCCCGTAAAGCCTGCTCCAGAGTCGCCATTTCAGCTGCGCTAAGCCGGGTGAGGGGGCCTTCGCCGATGCGGTTGCGATCGAGGGCTCGGGGTTGCTCCGCCATGGCCCAGCACTCGCGCAGCAAGCGGTCGCGAGCGGGGATCAGCACCCGCAGGGCTTCGGCGCCGCGACGCTGCTGGCTGGTGAGGGGCACCACCAGCAAAGTGGCGAGGCCCGCTTCGGTGAGGGCATCGGCCTGGATCACCACCACCGGCCGCACCTTGCCCACCTCGGCCCCCTGATTGGGGTTGAGGCGTGCCACCCACACCTCACCGCGGCGCATCAGCGCCACCACGGCTCAGCCGAGGTCGCGGTCGCAGGCGCCTCGGCCCCGGCCAGGGCCTCGTTCTCCGCCATCAGGAAATCGGCGGCCATCTCCCGGACCTCCGCGCAGGCGCCCGCATCGCGGGCCAAAGCCCCTGCGGCCTGCCTCAGAGACGCTTGCGCCCGTCCTTCCCGCCGCTGGGAAAGCAAGTTTTCCAAAGCCTCGCGCATCAGCTGGGAGCGCGGTTGGCCACTGAGTCGCGCTTCCTCATTGAGCTGTTGTTCCAGGTGGTCTGGAAGTCGGAGGCTTACGGCACTCATGGAACGCCACAAACATGATGCAATCGAGTTTACGAGTTGCATGCCAGTTTGTATTGCAGGGGGAATGGCATCCCGCCAGGGCCCAGCACTCGCACAGCAACCGGTAGCGCGCGGGGATCGACACGCACAGGGCTTAGGCGCCGCAGCGCCGCTGGCTGGTGAGGGGCACCACCAGCAGGGTGGGGAGTCCGGCTTCGGTGAGCGCATCGGCCTGAATCACCACACCGCGCTTGGACCTTGGGGTGTCAGGGCCAGTTGTGTGGTGATGAAAACGTGGGATTCGATAAGGCACACCAGAGGGATCACTAAGCAAGCCGGATTGAAGGCTCTTCCCTACTGTGATCAGTACCATACCCCTGGCTAGCTACACCACAAACCCCAGGATCTGCCCCACGATCTCCAACACCTGGTCGAGCCTGTCGTTGCTAAGGGAGCCCATGGGATGGGGCCGGGCAGCGCGGGCCTTCCAATCGAAGGATTTGATTTGGTGGCAAAGCACAAAGCTGTGGGCCTGCGGCCGGTCTGAAATCGGCCCCAGATCCACCGCCAGGGAGGATCTGCGGTTGTAAGCCGCCGATGTCATGGCGCATCCCACCACCAGCCCCACGGAGGCATGGAAGGGGGCGGTGGAGAGAACCAGAAAGGGATGGTGGTCCTTCATCTCCCTTCCGGCCTGGGGGTTGTGGTCGATCCAGATCACCTCACCCCGATCCGGCACCCAGGCGGCTGAGGGCCGCGGCGGGGTCATTCGATGACCTCTGTGCCGATCGGATCCCAGGCCATCGCTTCGGTGGCTTCGCCTTCCATGGGCGTGTAGCTGGCCAGTCGCTCCGCCAGGGAGAGCCGGGGCTGAACGGGCCGGATCAGCACCCCATCGGCCACCACCTTGAGTTCCACGGTCTGGTTGTCGTGAAGCCGGGCCTCACGGGCGATGGCGGCGGGCAAGCGCACCCCGAGGGAATTTCCCCAGCGGCGAAGATCCTGGCGAGGGAGCAGGCAAGCCATCCGATGCCGAACGTTTACCCATGAGTTTAAACATATATGTAGGGTCGTGCGATCACCTCACAGGAGCGCCAACTGGCGTGGTTCACCCAGCGTCTGATCGCTACCGGTGCCACAACCAGCGGCTGTCCCGTTGCAGGGCGGTTGCCATGGCGGAGCCGCTGGCCAGCAGCTCGGTGTGTTCCGTAGGGGTGAGCACCAGGGCATCGCAACTGAGCGGCAGCTCCGCCAGGGGCCAGGCCAGCAGGCGCTGGTGTTGGGGGCCGCTGCTAGCGGCATCGATCAGCAGCAGATCGAGATCGCTGCCGACCCCGGCATCACCCCGGCCATAGCTGCCGAACAGCGCCACCCGCTCCAGGTCCGGATGGTCCGCCGCCACCTGGACCGCCCAGAGGCGCACCTGGTTCAGGATCTGCTCCGGCTCAGGCCAGCGCAGCAGCGATTGCGTCAACGATCGAACGGGCATGGCGTTGGGCGTCCTCGCTCTGGAGCCGGCCGAAATGGTCGGTCGGGGCAGCGCTGGAAAGGAAACAGGCCTGAAATCAAGCCTGGGGTGGTGTGATCAACGGAGTGGAAATGCGCTTGCGCAGGCGGCGGCTCCACCCGAAGGCGGCGCCGATGCCGAGCAGGGGCAGGGGGCCCGGGACAGCAGCGGCGGGTGGGTTACCAAGGTGTACCTGAATCGTCTCACTGGTGCCGGTAATGGACCAAGTGCCGATCAGGCCTGATGTGGTGAAGCCAAGGCTTGCCAGGGTTTGACCGTTGAACGTGGC
>JBKDVK010000153.1:0-5255 GCA_046338875.1 Cyanobacteriota bacterium
CATCCTGGTGGAGGGCGGCGGCATCACCGTTTCACGCTTTCTGGCGGCCGGCGCCCTCGATCGCCTCCATGTCGTCGTGGCTCCGATGTTGATCGGCTCCGGTCGCCCCGGACTGACCCTGCCCGCCATCGACCATCTCGACCAAGCGCTGCGGCCGGCGCACCGCCGCGAAAGCCTCGGTGAGGATGTGCTCTACGAGCTGCAGCTCCGCTGACCATGGCGCAGGCATTTTGGATCGTCGCCCCGGGCCAGGGCGTATTGCGGCCGGTGCAACTGCCGCCAATCGGGGCAGGCAGTTTGACCCCAGACAGCCTGAGCATCGAGATGCTCGCCAGCGGCATCAGTCGGGGCACCGAGCGGCTCGTGCTGGAGGGGAGGGTGCCGCCGAGTGAATACGAGCGCATGCGCTGCCCCTTCCAGCAGGGCAACTTCCCCTTTCCGGTCAAGTATGGCTACTGCGCCGTGGGTCGCATTGACGCGGGGCCGCGCTCGGGCGAACGGGTGTTCGTGCTGCACCCGCACCAGGATCGCTTTGTCGTACCCGCCACTTGGGCCAGTCCGATCCCCGATGGGGTGCCCGATGGGCGCGCCACCCTGGCGGCCAACATGGAGACCGCCCTCAACGCCCTCTGGGATGCCGAGCTGGTGGCCGGCGAGCGGGTCGCCGTCATCGGCGCCGGCGTGGTGGGGCTGCTGGTGGCCTGCCTGGCCCAAACGCTGCTGGGCGCTGCACCCCTGGTGGTCGACCCGGAACCGACACGGCAGCAGCTGGCGCGAGCCCTGGGATTGGCTGCCGCGCCTGCCGCCTCGGGCGAGTTCGACGTGATCATTCACGCCAGCGGCAATCCGGCTGGACTGGTCGCGGCCCTGGCAGTCGCCGCCTTTGAAGCCCGCATCATCGAGTTGAGCTGGTACGGCGACCAGCTCGTCAGCTTGCCCTTGGGCGGTGCCTTCCATGCCCGCCGGCTGCGACTGATCGCCTCCCAGGTGGGCCAGGTCGCCCCCGCCAAGCGGGCGACCACCAGCCATGCCCAGCGCCTTGCCCAAGCCCTGACGCTGCTGCTCGATCACCGCTACGACCTGCTACTCGGACCGCGCATCGGCTTCTCGCAATTGCCCGCCGCCTTGCCGGCACTGCTGCAATCCAACGCCGGACGACCACATATCGTGGTCGAGTACTGACCGGTCGGAGCCGCAGGTGTACAGCTTGACCGTCTGCAATCACTTCATGATTGCCCATAGTTTTCGCGGCGAGGTCTTCGGCCCGGCGCAAAAATTGCACGGGGCCACCTATGCAGTCGAACTGGAAATCCAGGCGCCAACCCTCGATGCCCATGGTTTGGTCGCCGACATCGGTCGCCTGGAGACGATGCTGAAGACAATCATTGATGCTCTCAACTATCGCAACCTCGACGATGAACCCGCTATCGCCGGAATCAACACCACCACCGAGTTTCTTGCTGGCGAGCTCTGGCAGCGCGCCCGTCAGGCCATCAGTGCAGGCGCCCTGGAGCCCTCACCGCCGCCCGACTCGATGAAAGTGACGCTGCGCGAATCGCCCACGGCCTGGGCGGCCTACACCGCTCCGCTGCAATGAATCGCCTGGGCTGCAATCAGATGCCCCGGCTGCCATGAGCAGTTTTTCAGCCGAGTGGCTGGCGCTGCGCGAGCCCTTTGACATCGCCGCCCGCGACGACGAACTCGCCAATTGCTTTCTGGCGCAAGTGGCGCAAGGGACACAAGGGCTGCAAGGAGCCCAGGTTGGCCCGGTTGTTGACCTAGGCGCCGGTACGGGCTCCAACATCAGCCGATTGCGCAGCCTGGCGGCAAAGCTGGGCCACCATCTCAGCTGGCGCCATGTCGACAACGATGGCGACCTGCTGGAGCTGGCCCGTCAGCGCTTCAGCGGCGCTGGCGCTGTGGCCATCGCCCAACTGGACATTGCCCATGCCCTCGACGATGCCCTGCAAGGAGCCGCAGCCGTAACCTGCGCCGCCTTGCTCGATCTGGTCTCGGCAGCTTGGATCCACCAACTGGCCGACGGCCTCGCCAGGAGGCGGCTGCCCCTGCTGGCGCTGCTCAGCTACGATGGACGCATGCAATGGAGCCTCGCCGACGCCTCTGATGTCGTCCTGGCCCAGGCCTTCCATCGAGACATGCTCAGCGATCAGGGTTTTGGCCCGGCCCTCGGCCCCGCCGCCGCCTTCGCCCTCGCTGCGGCCTTAAGCGAGCGCGGCGCCATAACCCAACTGCGCGACAGCTATTGGCGCATCGCCGCCAGCGACAGCGCCATGCTCACCGCCATGAATGCCAGCCTCAGCGCAGCGGCCCTGCGGGCCGCCCACGGCCCAGAACGCAGCGCCATTGAGGCTTGGTCAGCCCGTCGCGCCCGCCAAATCGCAGGCGGCGAAGTCTCGCTGGTGGTTGGCCATCAAGAGCTGCTGGCAACCTGGCCTTAAGAGGTCCCTGCTTACGTACGAGCCATGGCGCCACGGCACGCTACAGGTAGTGTGCCAATCGGACGTTGCAAGTACGCGCTGGCAAGGCAATGCCCCCGCTGGGCGCTAGCAACACAACCCTCTCCAGCCAATTAATCATTCGCAAACGCATCAAGCGCAAACACATTAATCGCAAACGAATCATCCACAAACCAATTATCCACAAACCTGCCCTTAAAGATGCCGATTCAAAGCCAACCACCAGCCCAGAAAAACACCAAGCATCACCACCAGACTCAATAAAATAATGGTGATCCAGCGGGGCGGCACCATCTCAGCCCGCACCAAGTCAAGCCGGACTAATAACACCGAGCAGGCCAGAATCAGCACACTAGAAAAAACCGAAAGGTGCAGCAAATACAACCCCCCGGCAATCACCAGCAACAGGGATCCCACCAGGCTCACGACCCGGCTGTAAGCCATCATTGTGCTTAACTGATGCATCAAAACATCCGGGATAGTACACACCACTACCACCAACAAGGCCTGCAGGCATTCCACCGATAACAGCAGGTTTCGATACAGGCCACTGCCGAAAATCTGGGGATCAAGCGTATGGCTCCAACGACTGCCCAGGTAGGTGCTCACCCCAAACAGCAACAGCAGCATTGGCGCCCGCACCGGCAGCAAGGCATAGCGCAAGAGATTCATTGGGGTTCAAGCACCAGGGAAATCGCCGCCAGCGGACAGCTGGGCAGGCATTGTTCGCAAACCAGGCAGAGGGCGGCGGCAAAGGTCAGCCGTTGTTCCTGGTGCTGAAAGCGCAGGGCGCCGCTGGGGCAAACGCTGGAACAGATACCGCAGTCCACGCACAGATCGGGGTCGATGCGGATCTCGCCGAGGCTGCGATCCAAGCCCAGCCCCTGGCGCTCCAACCAGAACTCGGCGGCATCGAGTTCGTCGATGTCGCCGGAAAGCTCCACCACCATGGTGCCGCTTTGATTCGGCGCAATCTGGGCTCTGAGAATCTTGGCGGCGATATTGAACTCCACCGCCAATCTGTAGGTGATCGGCTGATGCACCGCTTCCTGGGGGAAATGCAGGGTGAGGCGCCGTTTCACCGCCGGGGTCCGAAGACCTGAAACTTAGCGGTTTGGGGCGGCCAGGCCAACGGCAGAAGCAGGCAACGGCAGCGGCACGCAGCTACCTGCAACGGCTCCCAGGGGATCTCCCAGTGCTGCCAGAGTGAGCCCACCATCTTGACCCGCCCAAGCCATGTCCCCCAGTTCGGGCCCCTCCCCCAACGGCCCCGCCGCCGCGACCTTGGGTCGCCGAGAGAGGATGCTGCTGGCGGCGGTGGCGGCCCTACTGGCCCTGCTGCTGTTCTGGTGGCGGGGGGGCCTGCATCCCTCCGCACCCCTGGAACGCCTGGCGCGCCAATCCCCCGACCTGGACATCGCCCTGGCAGACGGCCGTCCGACGCTGGTCGAGTTCTACGCCGACTGGTGCGAAGCCTGCCGCGCCATGGCACCGACGATGGAAAGCATCGAACGCAGTCACCATGGCGCGCTCGATGTGGTGCTGCTGAACGTGGACAACCCCCGCTGGCAGCCCCAGGTCGAGCGTTTTGATGTCAACGGCATCCCCCAATTGGAGTTGTTTGATGCGGCGGGCCAATCCATCGGCCGCTCCATCGGCGCCCGGCAGCCGGCCGAACTGGAAGCCCTCACCACGGCCCTGATCGAAGGCAAGCCCCTGCCGCCCTTGGCCGGCGTCGGCCCCACCAGCCGCCTGGCTAGCGGTGCACTGGCTGGCGCTGCAGCTGAATCCGCCCCAGGCAACGGCGCCAGCCCGCCTGCCGATGCCGGCTCCCTGGAGCGCCAAGCTGCCATCGGCCCCCGCAGCCACGGCTGACCCCCCAAAGCCCCGCCTAGCCATGGATCCCCGCTTCCGCGTCGATTTGATCGCCGCCACCCCCAATCCCCAGCAGTGCGTCTATGCCGGTATGCACCAGGACTACAGCGAGGGCTTCGTGGCGGACGATCGGACCCATTGGCCTGCTGAAAAGCAGGCCGGCGAGATCTGCGTCAAGCGCCTGCTGGCCGGCGAGCGCGGCCACTACGGACCCCTGGAGCACGCCCAGATTGTCATGAATGTGGGCTGGTTTCCCCATTCAGTGATGCAACAGGCCCGCACCCACCGGGTGGGGGTGAGTTTTGATGTGCAGTCAATGCGTTACACCGGCGATCGCATCTGCAAAGCGGCTAATGGTGAACTTGATCTAGAAGAGGTATTCTATCTCCGGCCCGTAGACAGCTACAGCGACCGCCAGGGCAAGAAATACAACTACACCACAGACGAACGGGCGAAGGACCTTGCCCTCTGCCGCGCCGCCGCCGAGCGCTATGCCGAAATGCTGGCCGCCGGCTTTGCCGAAGAGCACGCCCGCGGCATCCTGCCCTTCGATTACCGCCAGCATTTCGTGGTCAGCTTCAGTCTGCGGGCCTTTCTGCACTTCCTCGATCTGCGCGCCAAACTCGATGCCCAGCAGGAAATCCGCGAACTCTGCGACCTGATGTGGCCCCACCTGGTGGCCTGGGCACCGCAATTTGCCGAATGGTATGAAAAAAGTCGCCTGCACAAGGCCCGGTTGGCACCATGATCAGGTGGCTTTGTGGTTTATAACTTAAATTTTAGCCAAGGTCACCCGCTCGGGCTGGTACTGGTATTTACCAGAGCGGTCCTGATAGGTGGTTTCACAGGGATCCCCCTCAAAGAAGAGCAGCTGGCAGATGCCTTCTTCGGCATAGATGCGGC
>JBKDVK010000154.1:0-6425 GCA_046338875.1 Cyanobacteriota bacterium
ATTTCTCTGTGACTCTTACTGCCGCTTGCCTGGATATCAATAAGATCCCTGTTGAATCAACCCTCAGCTTTAACACCAGTCAGCTGAATGGGATCTGTGATATTGCCAATGACAACGGATCCCTTCAACTGGTTTCAGGCAATACCACACCTGTCAACACAAGCAATCCCTTCATCCCGGCAGGATCGTATCAAAACAGTTCAAGTGGCCTGCAAATCACCCTTTCTGCTTCCTGCAAAACAGAGACTGGAAGCTCGAATTCATCCAGCCTTGCCTATTCAGCGGCTCAAGCTGCAAGCCTGACGGACATCGGCAATAACAACGGAAGTCTGGAGCTTGTATCGGCCCCGCCTACCCCATCTCTATCCGGTCTGATCAGTGGCATCGGTGTTGGCTTTAACACCTTCACTTCAGAAGCCTGTCCAAGCGCGATCTCGCCGGCTTCACCCACGGTGAGCCAGGGCCTATCCAGCAAGTTTTATGTGAAGGTGTGCGCTTCAGTTGATAGCTTCAACGAGGCCACCAGCCACGCCCTTGGGGTGACGGCACAAATCAGCCCATCGAGTAGTGATGACAGCGGTGATGGGAGCGAATCGAGTGGTGAGGATGACAGTGACGATGATGATTCCAGCTCCTCAGGAGGCAGTGGCCCAACATATGGGGCGAGCACCACACTCAGCAATGCACTGAGTATAAGCGATACATCCATTTCCGTTGTGGTTTACAGCAGTGTGATCACAAACAGTTTGGTCTATGAAGGTTGTAGCCTGGCGAGCGGTATTGCTGAACCGGGGACAGCGATAGAGAGCTTGACCTTCTATCAAAACTACGGCGACTCCTTTGTCTCAGCGGTCACCGAAGGTGGGGAATACATGGGTATCTTTGTGTTTTATTCCCAAACAGACCAGGACAAGAAAGGGGTGCAGGCCAGCTTGTCGGCCAATGGCGTTGTGGATGTCGACGGATCCAACGCCAATCTTGGCGCCACGGTGAGCGGCGGCATCAGCCAAACCATCACGACGACAAACGTGCGTTGCAGCATTTATCAGTCTCTCCTGGGGTCGACAGCCAGCGTGCCCGCAGATGCCAACACGACGCCGCAAGCATTCGCTGAGGCCATCATCAATTTTGCTCAGGCATTCAACGCCAGCCAAGTCACCGAGCCTGTGGTGTTCGACTATACAACTCAAGGATATGAAACCATCTTTACGGCACCCAGCCCAGGCTTTCCAGCCATCGCCCTCAACCGTGACATCTACACCGACAGCGTGGGGCCCAATCTGGCCGCCTTGCAGAGCCTTAGCAGCCAGTACGGGTGGATCAACCAGGCTTATCAGACCTATGGCTATAGCGGTGACAGCACCTTTGCGGCCAACCAAACCCAATTGACCACTGACATCAATGGTTTGACGCAATGGCTTGCTCCCGTAGCCGCCAATCCCACCGTCCCAGCTCCTCTCTCCAATTCCCTCAACCCTCCTCAAAGCCTCTTGAATGGCGTGCCGGTGTTCACTTACCTCACCCCCACGCAACCAACCTATGGGGGGACACAAGGTGAACAATATCAAGACATCAATGTGGGCGTAGGCGCCAATGCGACCACATCCACCACGACCTCATCCACGGCCGTTAGCGGTTCTGCAACTGCTTCCGTTCAAAGCAAGAGCAGCCCCACGGTGTCTGGCAGCAGCACGGTGGCCAGCAGCGTCAACACCAGTGGCCTGCCGCTTCCCATCTCCAATCTGCCCGTCATCACCTCGATCACCCTCTGGGGTGGCAACTGGATGAACCAGATCCAGATCAATTATTCCTCCCTCAGCGGCGCGGCCGTGTTCACCCATGGAGTAACTAGCGGGGGTGAAAGCAGTCCGTTGTCGTTGACAACAGGACAGTTTATCAATGCCATCAGTGGACTTGAGGGCTCCTACATCAACCAACTTACACTCAGCACAACCGCCGATACATCTCTGTGTTGGCCAACCACGCCCAATAGCGCAGGGAAGTTTACTTGGCTACTCCCTTCAGGTTGTGTAGTTGTTGGCTTCCAGGGCCGTAGTAGCTCCGAACTCAACGCTTTGGAGCCGATCGTCATCCAACTCCAACCAGCAAAGTGGATTGCACCTAGCATATTGCCGCAGCCGTACACCAACGTTCTGCCCGTGGCGGAAATCGGCGTTGGCTACAATACATTTACGGGTAGTGCTATGCCCAACAGCGCTTTGAGTGGTGCCATCACAGGGTGCCAAGGGGTGCAAAGTGCCAGCTATGTTAAAGTCTGCGCCTCGGTAGAAAGTTTGCAGCAAACTCTGAGCCAAACCTCCGGTTATTCCATCGGTGTGCCGGGTTTGTTCAAAGTCAGCCACTCCGAGACCAAAACCCAAACCCTCAATGTCAATGACACTTCTGTCAGTGTGGTTGTGGTGTCGAAGGTTGTGACGGATAGCCCTGTGCTGAACAGCTGTGGCCTTCTGACGGCGGCTCAGGCGCTAGAACCACAAGTATTTTACGATCAATACGGAGATTCATACGTCTCCTCGACCGTCAATGGGGGTGAATATGTAGCTGTATTTGTTTACAATTGCGAAACCATGACCGAAAGTCAGTCGGTACAAAAGAGCCTCTCGGCCGGCATCGACACCGACGGCACAACCGTGAATGCCAGTCTTGCCGCCACCCTTAGCAATACGCAAAGCTCCGCAAATGTGTCCTGCACATGCCACCAAAGCGTTCGAGGCAGCTCAGATCCCTTGCCGGTGTTGACGTTTACGCCTAGCAACGACATCACCACCTTGATCAACTATGCCGCCGCCTTTGGCGCGACCAGCGTCAACGCGCCGGTGGTGCTGTCTTACACCACCACCGGCTACGAAACCCTGGTTACTAACCATGCCACCTTCCAGGGAGTGATAACCAACCGCAACACGTTGACGACCCAGGTGGCCCCGATGCTCTCTCAGTTGCAGGGCATTTGGTCACAGATTCTTAGTTTAGCAAAGACCTATCAAACTTATGGCTACAGCGGTGATCCCAACATCAGCTTCCCCGCCGTTACCGGCACGAAGAGCGGTGACGTCGCCTCAGCCATCAATGGCCTGAACAGTTGGACCGATGCGGTCGCCCTGAATCCGTTCACTTTGACACCTTTGCCAGCAGCTCTCAACCCTCCAACTGCCCTTGCGGCTGGCAGCCCAAACCTGGCGCTACAAATACCCACCAATCCTCTCTGGGGTACGTGCGTCTCGACCCCCTACCAAGACATTGAAGTTGGCCAAACGATCGCGACCACGAACACGGCGTTCAACACCACATCCTCCAACCCAAATCCGATTCCTTTGAATCAACTGCCTGTTATTGGGTCGATCAACATATCGGGTGGAGATTGGGTGAATGAAATCAGCGTCACCTATGACATGCAGGCAGGCCCAACAACCTTTACCCATGGACAGCCTGGTGGAGCAACAAACTATCCAATAAACCTACAGTCTGGAGAGTATATTATATCTATTAGTGGATCGTATGGCGGCTATATCAATCAATTGACTTTCAACACCAACTTAGGTCAGAGCTACACCTTTCCGCCTAACCCGGCATCTACTGGTGGCGTGGTGAGTTGGACAGCCGCCTCCGGTGAGGTGCTGGTGGGGTTCCAGGGGTCGAGTGGTTCCTATCTCAACCAACTACAACCGATCACTATCCAGTTTCAGCCCTCGGTTTGGACACCGCCCCTGCTTGCCCCCGCCTACGGGGATTCGGCCCTTCCTGTAACCGGAGTTGGGGTGGGCTTCAACACGTTTCTCAACGGCGCGATGCCCAATACGGCAGCCGTCGCCCCTGCGACTGTGGCAAGCCAAAACGTCTCCAGCCAAAACTTTGTGCAGGTGTGCAGTTCTAGCAGCAGCTTGGATCAGACCTTGCACCACTCGATTGGCGTGTCAGAACAGGGTGAGACGGTGAAGCACAAAACCTCATCATCTATAAAAACCAGCAATACAGATGTTAGTGTGGTTGTATATGCCAATGCCATCAAGAGCAGTCCAATTTACACCACTGTTCCCACGTTGCTGCCAGCTGCTGCTTCCTTGGCTGCCACCGAGTTGTTTACGGCCTATGGCGATTCCTACGTGTCAGCGGCCGTGTTGGGTGCCGAGTACGCAGCCGTATTTGTCTACGAGTGTGAAACAGAAGACGAGCAGCAGTCGGTGTTGAATGCCTTGGCTGCGCAGGGTGTGGTGCCGACCGACCCACCGGTGAGCATTGGCGCGAATTTCTCTAAGAGCATGAGTTCCGCAAACTCACAAATCAATGTGGCGTGCCGTTGTGTGCAACTTTTGCGTGGTAGTGATGCTCTGCTGCCTGAGATCACCAATGACACCAGCACGGACATCACAGCTCTGGTGTCCTTTGCTCTCGATCTGAGTGTCAGTGACGTTGAAGGCGACGGTGAGGTGTTGGAGTTTGCCACCACGGGCTATGAAACCCTTATGTCTAGCCAGGCAGCGACTGCTTTTGAACCGATTGTATGCAATCGCCAGACATACACCAACACTGTGGCGCCTAGTTTGGCCACTTTGAGCAGCATTCGCAACGCGATGCAGCAGGTGGCCAGCCTGTACAAAACCTATGGCTACACTGGGGACCCTACATTCACTGTCAACTGCCACCAATTAAATCAAGACGCCGCCGCTCTACAAGGCTGGATTCAGGAAACCATTACCAATCCCTTAGGCACAGGCACCATTCCCAACCCCCTCCAAAGCCTCATCAATGGCACGCCAGCGGCACAGTTTCAAATCGAGACGACCTCAACGGCCTGGGGGGGAACGGCCAATGCATTCTCTGATTTAGCGACGGCCTGGGCACCTAGCACCAACCCAACCAATGCCTCCGACAACAGCTCCAATCCCACCACAGCGATTCCCTTGGCTGATCATCCTGTCTTGGCTTCGATCCAGCTTTGGGGTGAGTCTTGGATGAACCAGATCGGCACGAGCTACCAGACTACATCAGGGACCGTGCAATTTGTGCATGGCAATCCATCTGGAGCTTACGTAATGCCTAGTCTCAATTTAGCGATTGGGGAATTTGTCACCCAAATCAGCGGTACAGCTGGGAGCTATATTAATCAGCTCACCCTGAAGACGAATCTGGGCCAGTCTGTGACATGGCCTCCTAACGCCCATTCAGCCTCCTCTTTTAGCTGGAGTGTGCCTGAGGGGGCGACCTTGGTGGGATTCCAGGGTAGTAGTAATCAATATCTGTATGGCCTGCAGCCGGTTTTCATCCAGTTCCAACCGGCAAACTGGCTCCATTACGCTTCCGTGGCTTCTGTGGCGCAATATGTGCCGCAAGGAAGCTATCAACAAAGCAGTTCGGGGATTACCATTGAACTTCAAGCCCAGTGTCGCAGCCAATCAGGTGCCTTGGTACCCTCTACTTTGACCTACACGACAACACAAGCCTTGGGTATTGGAGATATCGGTAATGACAATGGAGTCTTGACCATTGCTGCTGGCAATGCCGATCTTCCTAATCCCACCAATACCCTTGGAGCATTCATCCCAGCAGGCAGTTATCAAAGTAGTTGTTCCGATGTTTCGGTGTCCCTGAAGGCCAATTGCTTGAATAGCAATCAACAGTCAGTGGCTTCGACATTGTCATATACATCAGGCGAGGCAACAACGTTTCTCACCATTGAAAACAATAATGGTGTCCTCACCACTGTAGGCATGTCCTAGTCGTCAATTCCTTATCCGGCCGCAACTGCTTCCATAGAGGCGGCTGCGGCCTTTTCTTTTGTCGATCCAAATCGTTATGTCTAGGGAGGATGGGAGAATACTTTCGCATCATTCGGGTCAACAATTGAGAAGCAGGCGTATCGGAGTAGGGTTTCTGACAGGGAGTAACGATAAGCACGGAAGCCGAGAAACAGTATATGGCCTTGCTCAATTCAGGTGACTTAACCAGAAACAACTCGTCCAAGTCCAGATCTAAAATTAGCGCAGATCTAGTGCAAAAAACATCATGTAGCTCGCGTGTATTCAGATGCATCCTCCCTGATTCCGCTCGAATGCGTCAAGCAGATCCAACTAACCTGCGATCCTGAAACCCCATTGATACGATACCTGCATTCTCTTAGCTAACTTCACCTATAACAACATTTCACCCCCAATATTGGTGGACTGCCAGACATCGCTTTACTATCGCTCTGCAATCTCAACCCCCAATTCGCTGCACCAGATTTGCGTGTGACTTGGTGATGCTGCTGTGGGGGTATTACCTAGGCTAAGCTCTCCAAAAATGGTACGGAACTGGGGCAGTTTAAACTGTTTCAACACCGCTGGCAGAGCCGTTTCCAGCGCAGGCCTGCTCGGGGGTTCCAACCAGGATTTCGTCATAGCTGCTGAGGGTGTGTTCGGGGATGTCGA
>JBKDVK010000155.1:0-8745 GCA_046338875.1 Cyanobacteriota bacterium
CCGAAGAGCTGCAGGCCACCTCGGAAGAATTGCAATCTTCGAATGAAGAACTCGAGGCATCCAACGAAGAGTTGCAGGCCACCAACGAGGAACTAGGTACCCTTAATCAGCAGCTGCGCTCCCGTAGCGATGAACTACAGCTGCTCAACAACGATCTCGGAAATATCCAGAGCTCGTTGAGCCAGGGCATGGTGATCGTTGATCTGAAGATGTGTATTACTCGCTTCACTCCCCTGGCGGTGCGAGTATTCGCCCTGGTGGACTCCGACATCGGCCAGCCCCTGCTCTCGGTGCCAACCACCCTTCAATTGACTGGCTTGCGGCAGGCGATTGTGGAGGTGCTTGCTGGCGAACCAAGGCGGAACATTGAAGCCAGCAGTGAAGAAGTCGCTTATCTTCTGCAGGTTATGCCCTATCTGGACCGAGATAAGCGGCCCATGGGCGCCATCATCACCCTCACGGACTTGGGCGAGCTTGTGGCCCTGCGGCGCACCGCCGAAGCGGCCCTCGCCGATTTCACCCGGCTCACCGACTCTCTGGAGCAAGCGGTGTGGAAACGCAATGGCAATTTCGATCGCTTGCTATATGTCAGCGCCCCCATCCAGATGCTCACGGGCTGGACTGCCGCCGAACTCTGCCGCCAGCCCTCCCTGCTGGAAGATGCGATTGATTCCGCCGATCGCCCTCGGGTCGCCGCCAGCCGCAACAAAGACGGCCCTGGCTGGTCGGTGACCTACCGGCTCAGCACCCGCGATGGCCGTCGCATCCAGGTTGTCGAGACTGCCTCGGTGATCAAAGATGAACATGAACATTGTGTAGTCGGCACGTTGACCGATGTCACGGAGACCACTGCCATTGCCGAGCAAGCTGCCAACCTCTCGACAATTTTTGCTTCGGTATTTGATTCCCAATGTTTTGACGTGGTTGTCCTTGACGATTCCCTCAAGGTGGTGATGGCGAATCAACGGCTCTGCGCCCGCCTGGTCCAAGACATCGGTTCCCTCGTCGGCTTGCCCTTTCAGTTTTTTCTGACGCCAGAAGCAGGAGCCGCCTTGCTGGAGTTGGCCCGCAGGCCGGCGACAGGGGTGGAGCAGACCGAAAGCCGTGATCTGCAGCTTCTGATCCCCCATGGCCAACCGCTGGCGATGCGGGCTGAAATCGCCGGCCTTTCCAGGCCTTTGGGCGCTGCGGTGATGCGAATGATTCTGGTGGAGCTGCCGCCGGCTTCCATCCCTTAAATGAGTTCCGGATGGGCTGGATCCCCCTTGAAGGGTCCAATCAGCCCAGCGGTGATCCAGCCGCCGTAAAAGCCGCCTGCTTGGGCCCGTACGGGTTGACCATCGACCCAGCATCCCGACATGGCGGCTGGATAAAGGCTGAACCAGCCGGCCAGGGAAGCGAAGGCTGGGGTGGGCTCGGGATAGTGCCAGACGGCCCGCGGCAGTCGGCGGCCATCTGGCAGCAGCACATCGAAATAGCTGGCCACACCTTTCCATTCGCAGTAGCTGCGGCCTGGTGCCGGCACCAGCAGACTGAGATTGAAGGCCGAGGGCGGCAGGTAAAAACAGGGTGGATGGAAGGTTTCCAGCACCCTCAGGCTGTGCAGACTTTCGGCCAGGAGGTATCCGCCCGCCTCCACCCGCACGAGCCTGGAGTCCGGCACCAAGGCCGGCGGGCGGGGATAGGCCGCCACCCGCTCCAGCCCTCCGGGCTCCTGCCAGGTTGGCAGCGAGGATTCAGCCATGTCGTCAGCCATGCAGTCAGCCATGCAAAAAGTGGCGCAGCCGTCTTGCTTCCACGCCGGCACGCCTTTGCAGTTCTGCGTCGCTGAGCAGGGACTCCTGGCGTTGTTGAGCTTCAATCACATCGCTTTCGCAGATAGGGAAGCCTTCGGCATGGGCCAACTGCAGGAAGTCGCTGATCTCCAGGGGCGAGGTCTCGTCCTGTAGGCGGGCCAGCAGATCGCTCTGGCTGCGGGCGTGGGCCAGGAAGGCATCCAGCTCGGTGAGGCTCATGGCGTTGGGGTGGGCGGCGGCAGCGGTGCAGGGGAGTCAAGCACCGGGGGCGCTGCAGGGTGGGCCCCGGGAACGATGCTGGTTTCGCCTGGCATCGCCTCCAGCTTCACCGCCTGCCACGCCGCCGGATCCCAGGGGTCCAGCAGCGGTTCGAGGGCCCTGAGGGCTGGCCCATCGGCGGGCTCGAGCCAGGCCTCCTCCAGGCCGTCAGGGATGACCACCGGCATGCGGTCATGGACCCGCGCCAGCAGTTCGTTCGGCCTGGTGGTGAGCACCACGCAACTCTCGACTTCGCTGCCATCCGGCCCGATCCAGCGATCCCAAAGGCCACCCAACCAGAACACACCCCCATCGCGGCGGCGAAACAGCCAGGGTTGTTTCCAGGTTTTCCCCGTGGCCTTGTCGGTGCGGCTCTGCCATTCGTAGAAGCCGTCCGCCGGCAGCAGGGCGCGGCGGTGGCGCCAGGGCCCACGAAAACTGGCCTTTTCCATCACTGTTTCCGAGCGGGCATTAATCGGGCGCCGCCGTTCCAATGGGTCCCGGCTCCATTCCGGCAGCAGCCCCCAGAGGGCAAGCCCCACTGCCAGGCGGCCGTGTTCCTGACGTTGCAGCAGCACCGGTTCGCCTGGTCGCACCTGGGGCCGGGGGGCGTAGTGCTGGCGCCAGCCCGCCGGCAGGGGACCCTGCAGGCGCGGCAGCAGCGCCTCCATCTCGGTGGTCAGGGCGTAGCGACCGCACATGGCACCAGCTTGGCCGGCCCCATCCGCTAGTGCAAGCAGGTCGGCTCCGTTCGGTTCTCACCCGTGGCCACAGGGACAGGGGAGGACCGCACCTTCTAGGTTGGGCAGACCACCAGTGAACTGTGGCATGGCTCTTCGCCAAGATGACAACCGCCCCAATCGGCGCTTTGGCCTGATCAACCTGTTGTTGGTGGGTTTTGGCCTGTTGCTCTTATTCAGCAATTTTCTGCCGAATCCGGCCAATCAGGTGCCGCGGGTGCCCTATTCGCTTTTCATTGACCAGGTGAATGCCAATAATGTAAAGCGTGCTTATATTACTTCTGATCAAATTCGTTACGAGCTCAATAAACCTCCAGCCGAAGGCGCTCCCGTCCTGCTGGCGACGACGCCGATCTTCGACATGGAGCTGCCCCAGCGGCTCGAACAGCACGGCGTCGAGTTTGCAGCGGCGCCGCCGGCCAAGCCCAATCTGTTTACAACCCTGCTTAGTTGGGTGGTACCGCCGCTGATTTTCATTCTTGTTCTGCAGTTTTTTGCCCGTCGCAGTGGCATGGGTGGTGCCCAGGGGGCGTTGAGTTTTACCAAAAGCAAGGCCAAGGTTTACGTGCCCGATGAAGAGTCCCGAGTCACTTTTGCCGATGTGGCAGGTGTGGATGAAGCCAAGGCCGAACTCAACGAAATCGTCGATTTCTTGAAGACACCGGAACGCTATGTAGCCATTGGCGCCCGTATCCCCAAAGGAGTTTTGTTGGTGGGGCCTCCTGGTACGGGCAAAACCCTGCTTTCCAAGGCAGTTGCTGGTGAAGCTGGGGTGCCATTCTTTATTATTTCCGGCTCTGAATTTGTTGAGTTGTTTGTTGGTGCCGGTGCGGCGCGAGTGCGAGACCTTTTCGAAGAAGCCAAAAAGAAAGCACCTTGTATCATTTTTATTGATGAACTTGATGCCATCGGCAAGAGCCGTTCCGGCTCCATGGGCGTCGTAGGCGGCAATGACGAGCGCGAACAAACCCTCAACCAGTTGCTCACCGAGATGGATGGCTTTGCCTCCAAGGACAAGCCGGTGATTGTTTTGGCCGCCACCAACCAACCCGAGACCCTCGACGCGGCCCTGTTACGCCCGGGCCGTTTCGATCGCCAGGTGCTGGTGGATCGTCCCGATCTCTCTGGCCGGCGCACCATTCTTGATATCTATGCCAAGAAAGTGAAACTGGCCGAAGGCGTTGATCTCGACAAGATTGCCCAGGCCACCAGTGGCTTTGCCGGCGCCGACCTGGCCAATCTGGTCAACGAGGCGGCCCTGTTGGCGGCCCGAGTCAAGCGCACCAGTGTCGAACAGGGGGATCTCAACGAGGCGATTGAGCGGGTCGTGGCTGGCCTGGAAAAACGCAGCCGCGTGTTGCAGCCCGAAGAGAAGAAAGTGGTGGCTTTCCACGAGGTTGGCCACGCCATCGTGGGTCATCTGATGCCCGGGGGCAGCAAGGTCGCCAAGATCTCAATCGTGCCAAGGGGTATGAGTGCCCTGGGTTACACATTGCAGCTACCTACTGAAGAGCGCTTCCTCAACTCCAAGGAAGATCTCGAAGGCCAGATCGCCACCTTGCTTGGGGGTCGCAGCGCCGAAGAGTTGGTGTTCGGAGAAGTCACCACTGGCGCCGCCAATGATCTGCAGCGGGCTACCGACATCGCCGAGCAGATGGTGGGCACCTACGGCATGAGTGAAACCCTGGGCCCCCTGGCCTATGACAAACAGGGTGGCAATCGTTTTCTCGGCGCTGGCAACAACCCCAGGCGTTCCGTCAGTGATGCGACCGCCCAGGCGATTGACAAGGAGGTGCGGGGACTGGTGGACCGAGCCCATGGCCGCGCTTTAAGCATCCTGCGCCAGAACAGACCACTACTTGATAGCATCAGTGAGAAGATCCTGGCCCAAGAGGTTATTGAAGGCGACGAACTCAAGGGGCTCCTTGCTAGTAGCGTCATGCCCTCCGACGACGCGGTGCAGGCCGAACAGGTTTTGGTTGCCACCTCCCCTTGAGGCTTGGCCCAACCCTTAGGTGTCCAATGCCCCCCCTTGACCGCCGGGCCATGAATCTCCGATAAGGGTTCTTTGACGCAGCGGCCATGGCCTCCCTTGACGTCGCCCTTGCTGGCCTCGCCGGCGCTGATTTTCTCTCTTCCAGTGATCTGGACCAAGTCCAGGCGGAGGCCCTGCTCACATTGGCCGCCCAGCTCAAGGCCGGTAGCCAGCGCTTCGATTTGACGGGCCGTGTTCTGGGCTTGATCTTTTCCAAGGCTTCCACCCGCACCCGCGTCAGCTTCACGGTGGCGATGGCCCGGCTGGGCGGCCAGACCATTGACCTGCTGCCGCTTGTCACCCAGGTGGGTCGGGGTGAACCGATCGCCGATACGGCCCGGGTGCTGAGTCGCTACTGCGATGCCCTGGCGATCCGTACCTTCGCCCAGGCAGATCTGGCCGACTACGCCCATTGGGCCTCGATCCCGGTGATCAATGCCCTCACCGACGAGGAGCACCCCTGCCAGGCCCTCGCCGACTTCCTCACCCTGCGGGAGGCTTTCGGGCACCTGGAGGGCTTGACCCTGGCCTATGTGGGTGATGGCAACAATGTGGCCCATTCGCTCATGCTCACCGGTGCCTTGCTGGGGGTGAACGTGCGCATCGGCACGCCCGAGGGGTTTGCCCCTGATCCGGCCGTGCTGGAGCGGGCCGCTGCCCTGGCAGGGGGCCGCGCCGCAATCACCGTTGTCCATGAGCCCGTGGCGGCCGTTCGCGGCGCCCATGCCCTCTACACCGATGTCTGGGCTTCGATGGGGCAGGAGCAGGAGCAGGCCGAACGGGAGCGGGCGTTTCGGGGCTGGTGCCTTGATGGCGAGCTGCTGGCGGAAGCTGACAGCCGGGCGATCGTGCTGCACTGCCTGCCGGCCCACCGCGGCGAGGAGATCAGCGCCGCCGTGATCGAAGGCGCCCAGAGCCGCGTTTTTGATCAGGCAGAGAACCGAATGCACGTGCAACAGGCCCTGCTGGCGGCCCTGCTTGCTCCCGGCTGAGCGGAATACAGCGCAAAGCTGGATAAATGCACCGCAAAGCTGGACAAATGCACCGCGAGACGGTACACCTGTACCAGATTTTGTCTTCCACCGGTGCCCGCCCTCCAGCAACTCACCTCCGCCCAACAAGAGCTCTACGACTGGTTGCAGGATTACATCGCCAGCCATCGCCACAGCCCTTCGATTCGCCAGATGGTGGAGGCCATGGGATTGCGATCACCGGCCCCGATCCAGAGCCGCCTGCGCCATCTGCAGCAGAAGGGCTGGATCACCTGGCAGGAGGGCCAGGCCCGCACCCTGCAGCTGCTGGGGGGCGGCCAGGCCGGCATTCCCGTGCTCGGATCGGTGGCGGCGGGGGGGTTGATCGATCCGGCCGCCGACGATCGCGACCGTCTCGACCTCAAGCCCCTGCTGGAGAACCGCGACCTCTTCGCCCTGACCGTGAATGGGGATTCGATGGTGGAAGCCCACATCGCCGATGGCGACGTGGTGCTGATGGAGCCGGTGGCCGATCCCTCGCGGCTGCGGGACGGCGCCATCGTCAGCGCCCTGGTGGCTGGCAGTGGCACCACCCTCAAGCACTTCCATCGTCAGGGGCTCAAGGTGCGCCTGGAGGCCGCCAATCCGGCCTATCCGCCCTTGCTGCTTGCCGCCGACCAGGTGCAGATCCAGGGGCGGCTCGTGGCCGTCTGGCGCCAGCTCTGAGGACCGCCAGCGTGTATGTTGGTTGGGCGATGGTTAAGACCGCCGCATCAATGGGGCCATAGCTCAGCTGGTAGAGCACCTGCATGGCATGCAGGGGGTCAGCGGTTCGAGTCCGCTTGGCTCCATTTCATTGGCTCCTTGCTTTGCAGGGGGTCTTTGTTATTGATCGAGGTGGGTTTGCGGTCTGCCGGTTTGGCTCGAAATGCCGATGATCATGCCCAAAGCTGCGGCTTGCTACTTCAAGCCCCCAAGCGACCCAAACACCCCTGGCGCCCCCGCCGACAGCGAGACGCCCCCAGCGGCGCCAGAATTGACTGCACGACTGCACGACTGCGCCCCTGGCCCGGCCTCGATCACCTCGGTGCCATCCCGGCCGGCGGCGGGCTGATCCTCGGCTTGATCGCCCTGTTGACCACCTAAAACCACATCACCTTCGCTGGCTACAGCATCGGCTTCGAGCAGCAATCGGGCATGCCCCTCATCGCTGCCTCGGTGGCGATTGTTCTTATTTGATTGGTACATTACAATGCGCCAATTGGGCGCGACTCTCAATTGGCGACCCGTGAGCGGGATCGAGCTAGAGATCGAGCAGATCGAGAAAGCAACCGAGCAGCTGTAGACGAAGTCGGCCGGAGGCCATGGCGCGAGAACGCCAGGCTCGCGAAGCTCAACGCCAGAGAGAGAGCTTTGAGCGCCTTGATCAAGCAGCACTGCTTTCCGCCAGAGTCCAGCTCGACTCCTCCCCAATCAACCGAGCTCGATTGCGGGCCTTCCTTACCCTGATGGCCCAAAGACTGCTGCAAGATGGGGATGGGGATGGGGATGTAGGTATGGCTTGAATAGCTGAAAAATCGAGCCGCCTGCGGCGCCAACCGGGAACAGCCAACCGCCAACGGTCGCAAACCAATAGCCGCAAACCAACAGCCGAACAGCCAAGGGTAAAGATATAAAGAGTTAAAGGTTAAAGAATTAGTCCTGTGGGAGGCAACAGACGCGGAAACCGATGTTGCCGCCGGGGCCGTCCGGGGGGCCGTTGTCGCGGCAAGCCGAGCGGCAGAACCTGGGGATGCTGCCCCACGACCCGCCGTGCAGCAGCCTTATTTCTTCTGGTTCTTTATTCTTTTCACCATCAGCGTGTTCCACCCAAGCTGAACCATCGGTTGGGGCTCCGTTGTAATTGCCATGCCATTCATCCAAGCACCACTCCCAGACATTGCCGTGCATGTCGTAAAGGCCCCAAGCATTGGCGGGAAACATCCCCACCGGTGTGGTCTGCCCGCGATCGATGCCTTTTGGCCCAGGGCCATAAACATACTCGTCATCATACTCGTCATCATACTCGTCATTATAATTGGCAAGCTCTGAACTGATCCTATCGCCAAAATGAAAGGGCGTTGTCGTTCCTGCCCGACAGGCATATTCCCATTGGGCTTCACTCGGCAAGGTATAGCTGCGGCCGGTGCGCTGGCTGAGGCGGCTGCAAAATTCCATCGCATCCAGCCAGCTCACCTGTTCTACGGGGCGGTTATCGGTGTTGGCTTCAGTCTCAAACAAGCGCTCCAGGCCTTCTCCTTGTTCGGCGTTGCTCTGGAATCGGGAAGGGTCCGTCTCCAGCTGCCTACCCCAGCCTTCTCCCGGCCGTTCTTGCCAACCTGCCACCTCTCGCCACTGGGCCTGGGTGATCGGTGTTTGGCCCATGAAAAAACCCTGCAGTTGCACCAGGTGCTGGGGACCTTCTGATTCAAGGCGTTCGGGCTCCGTTGCTGGCGAGCCCATCCAGAAGCGCCCCGGTGGAATCCAGAGCAAGGTAAGGGCTTTGGCATCGGCATCGGCCCGCAGCAGCTCGCGAAACCCCTGCGTCTGGCGCGGCTGGCGCAACAGGAAGGTGACGGTGCGAGCGCCGCTCTCGGAGCTGGTGGGCATGGCTGTCATTCAGGGAGCTAAAACAGAAATGCGGTTTCGGCGCTGATGGCCGAGCCATGGGCGTTTGAAACACCCTGCAGGGCTGTGCAAATCAGCCGGCATAAACGGTCGATCACGGCAGCGGGTCTGACGGCGAAAGGAAATCGGCGAAAGTCATTCGGCGAAAGTCATTGGGGCAGGCGGGGCAGAAGCGAATCGACGTTGTTGTTGGCATTGTCGGGCAGGGCGCTGATCGTGTGGTCGAGTCGAGCAATCAGAGGATGACGGGGCTGCCACTGGATGCGGCTGTTTGCCGC
>JBKDVK010000156.1:0-35547 GCA_046338875.1 Cyanobacteriota bacterium
ACAGTCGTCACGGCAGAGCAGAGGATTTCAGATGCATAGACATTGGCTGCCTAACCAAATCACTGGACCGAACGCGGGCGGGCCGCGCCAGTTTCCAATTCGGACGCCACTGGCAGCCCACGTCGGTCAGTTCTGGCGTTAGGCATCACTAGACCAACCATGAACCCAATAGCGACACTACTACCTATCTGGGCACAGATCCTTTTAGCCTTGATTCCAGCTTTTGCAGCCGCATCAGCCGCTTTTGGCTTGTTTCTTAATGTCAAGCAGTCCCGAAGAACGAACGCTCAAGGTAGAGCTGCTATTGTCGCTAAGTCTCTGGAGCGATTCACTGACGATGAAGACATGCAAGAGATCTTCTACAAGATCGAGTATTCGCAGTTTTCATATAAGCAAAATGAGTTTCACAACTCGGCAGAAGAAAAGCAGATTGACAAGCTCCTAATGCACTGGTCAATTGTAGCGCTGGCTTGGGAGTCGGGCCTGCTCAAAACAGATGATCTACGGCCACTTCAGTATCTTGTTCGACGAATCCTCAGGGACAAGGGTGTCCAGGAATACTTGCAGTTCGTCACTGAGTGGTCCTCGAAGGCGCATTTGGGATCGCACCCGTACATAGCTCTGACCAAGATGGGGAAGGTGCTTTAGCCGAGATGCCTGCCCCTCCAATCGCCCTGAAGTTTTGCCAGCTGCGCCGTCAAGCGTCCGCTAATTTCAAGCAATAGGCAGAACAAAATGGCATCTAGCGCAACGTTCCTAAATCCGAATATCGTTCGCCTTGAGCTTCTTGCATACAACCACAACATAGGAACTGCTACAGGATTCTTTTTGAAGTGGCAGGATGGATGGTATCTGGTGACTAACTGGCATGTGTTTTCTGGGCGCGAGCCATTGACGGGTCAGCCTAAGCATTCAACCTGTGCAGTACCAGATACTTGCCGCTATACCGTTGTCGGCTTAAACGGAGAGTCCCTAACTTGGACTACTTCTGAGCTGAGCCTAGGAAGCGCCGATGATCAAACCGCAAGATGGTTTCAACATCCAGTAATGGGACAGGATTGCGATATTGCCGCTATTCTAGTGGAGATTGGAACCATCGGTTATGCCAAGGATTTGCTCAGTGAACGTGGTCATGACCCAGAAATGCTGATTGATCTAGGTGGAGAGCTGTTTTTACCTTGCTTTCCTCTTGGCCTGTCGTCGAACGGAAGCATGGCGATTTGGAAGCGAGCCAGCTTGGCTTCATCATTGGAGTTTGGCCATGGGATATCGCACTTTTTCTATGTAGATACGGCAACACGCGAAGGAATGTCTGGAGCACCATGTCTTGCGATTTCAAATTGGAGACATTATTCACTTGATAGAAATACAGGGATAGCAAAGATTATTGAAAGACCTCTTTCCTGGCGCCTCCTAGGCGTGTATTCTGGGAGGCGCAATCCAAGCGATGGCTTTGAAGCTCAAATCGGGATCGTTTGGCGCGAGAACCTAATCAATGAAATTATGGCGGCGAAGAAGATTGGGTCAGCAACTCTTCGTAGTTCGCACAAGTAATCTGCCTAACAGGCCCCTCGAGTGGACAGGCCACCACCAAGACTCTGCTCCGCCACCCCAGCCTCTGTGCCTGCCACTCAGGGGCAGCGTTACATAGATTTATCGCCCCGCTTGCGGAAGACCAGGGTGCGGTTGTTGGCGGGCATCGACTCATCAGCCAGCGGTTCCAGATCCATCCGGCGGGCCTGTTCGGTGACCTCCCCGGCATCGCGCAACCCCATGGCCGGATTGATGCTGCGCAGGTGGGCACCGAAGGCGGCATTACTGGGCGCCGTGGGCACGCCAACCCCATGGAAGGGGCCGTAAAGCAGCAGTAGGCCGCCGGGCGCAAGCACTCGCGCCGCGCCGGCCAGCATCAGCGGCACCGAGGCCGCGGCCATGATGTGGGTGGTGTTTGCGCTGAACACCGCCTCGTAGGGCCCCCGGGGCCACTGCTCGGCTTGATCCACATCCAGCTCTAGCGGATCCGCCAGCCGGGCTCCGGGGGCCAGGTCCTTGCGGCCCTCCAGGGTGATCCGTTGCCTGAGATCGCCCAAGTACTCGGCCTGTTCGCTGGGCTGCCACTGCAATCCGTCCAGATGCCGGGCGAAGTGCACGGCATGTTGGCCGCTGCCGGAGCCCACCTTCAGCACCCGCGCCATCGGTGGCAGCCATTGGCGCAACATTACCAGGATCGGCTCCTTGTTGCGTTCGCAGGCCTCGGAAAAACGCACGGGCAGTTCAGGGAAGCTGGCCCCCCATCCTGGAAGGCCCCGGACATCTTGGCATTGATGATTCGATATATAGTCGTCCCTGTATCAATCCCTCATTCTTCGCCTATCAACCCTCCGCAAGCCGGAGCTCCTCCATCAACAGCGCCAGGGCTTCATTCAATTGGAGTCGGTTGCGGGGGGAATCGGCGAGGAGGAATCGGCACTGAGCAACAACGCATCGAGCCTGGATTCGATATCGCTGAGCCGTTTGTTTTCTTTCTCTAGCCACTCGATGTCGTTCTCGATCAGCTTCGTTCGCCTCTCGCTCTCTTGCTCTAGCTTCTCGTATTCGAGCTCTTTGATCTGCGCGTCGATGGTTGGATGCCAGTTTAACTTCGCCAAAAAGCGCCGCCATGGCGGCAAGGAGGAGAGGAATTCCGATTTGCTGATTGACCTTGAACTGGAGGATTCCGAAGAGATCGACATGGCCGTAAGAAGTGAAAAAGGTGATCGAGGCAACCAGCAGACCTGCCGCCAGCGACCCCCATCCCATGGGATCTAGTGGGGGTGAACTGACTGCCGCATCAGCGCTGCGGGGATCGGTAATCGATGGCATGAGCTTAACGAGGCCAGGCGGTGGCCCGGCAACTGCTGATAGTACGCTTGTTCTCATCGGCCGTCATCCGTGTTTTCTCTGATCCTTGCTTCGAGGTCGCCAGAGAAATACAAACTCCATGCTGGCCCTACTGCAGCCATGAAAAAACCCCCGCCGGAGCGGGGGCCAGGGGGTTGTTGCAGACGGGGCGCCAGGGGCCACGCCGCCCGCATGAATCAAACCTTGCGGCTGTAGAACTCCACCACCAGCAGTTCGTTGATTTCGAGGGCCACCCATTCGCGCTCGATGCGGCCATTGACCTTGGCGGTCATCTTGGCCTTGTCGAACTCCAGGTGGGGTGGCACATTGGCCAGGCCGGGAAAGGCCAGGTTGCCTTCGGCTAATTGTTTGGAGGCCTTGCGCTCGCGAATCGCCACCACATCGCCGGCCTTGCACTGGAAGCTGGGGATGTCGACCACCCGGCCATTGACGGTGACGTGGCCGTGGTTCACCAGCTGACGGGCGCCGGGCACGGTGGGGCCAAAACCGAGGCGGAAGCAAATGTTGTCGAGGCGGTTCTCCAGCAACTTGAGCAGGTTGGTTCCGGTGGAACCTTCCTGGGCCCGGGCTTTTTTGACGTAGCGGACCAGTTGGCGTTCGGAGATGCCGTAGTTGAAGCGAAGCTTTTGCTTTTCTTCGAGGCGGATTGCGTATTCGGAGCGCTTGCGACGGGCTTGGCCGTGCTGACCGGGGGGATAAGCCCGCTTGGCGGACTTACGGGTGAGACCGGGAAGGTCTCCCAAGCGCCGCGTAATCCTCAAACGAGGGCCGCGGTATCTGGACATGGGAAAAAAAACAGGCGAAAGGAACGGGCGTCGCGAGGCGCGGGTCCTCGGCAGGGCAAGCTGGGTAGATCCCAGGCACCCGCCTTGACGCACCAACGGTCGATCTTATCGGTTGGTCCGAAAGCTCTCGGGCTCCACCCAGTCCCATCGCCGGCCCCAGGCCCCCTCGCCAGGCTGTTGCTGGCCCTGATTGGCTTCTATCGCCGCTGGTTCTCGCCGTTGTTGGGGCCCCGCTGCCGCTTCATACCCAGCTGCAGCAGCTATGGCCTGGAGGCCATCGGACGCCATGGGGCCTGGCGTGGCGGCTGGTTGACCTTGCGGCGCCTCCTGCGGTGCCACCCCTTCACCCCCTGTGGCTGCGATCCGGTGCCGGACTGATGCCGAAGCTCTGATGTTGAATTTATTGCTGTTCACCCGCCAGGGTTGTTGTCTCTGTGAGGGGCTGCACGAACGCCTGCAAGCCCTGAATCCGGCCCCCAGCCTCCAGCTCGTCGATATCGATGCCGACCCCGCACTCCAGGCCCGCTACGGCGAGCGGGTGCCATTGCTGGCCTTGCCTGCGGCCGGCAGCCAAGCCATGCGGGAGCTGCCCTGGGTGCCACCCCGGTTGGCGGGGACCCGCCTTCAAGAGTGGCTGCGCCAGCAGGGCGCGGCCTGAATCCGGCCAGCTCCGTCCCGCCACGGCCGACAATGGCACCAGCTTGTGTTCTCCGGCGCTGCCATGACCCAGCCGCTCCATTCGCTGTTGCATCAGGTGGGTTTGGCCCTGCCCCCCAACCTTGGCAACCCGTCGATCGCCAGCCTCAGCAGTGATTCCCGCCAGGCGGGACCGGGAACCCTTTTTGTTGGCCTGCCCGGCAGCCAGGTGGATGGCGGTTGCTTCTGGCGCCAGGTGTTAGCCGCCGGGGCGGCGGCGGCTGTTATTGGTCCCGCAGCAGCCGCCGCCGATCCGCCAACGGCGGACGATCCCGTGGTGGTGGTCTCGGAGCCGGTGGCGTATTGGGCGGGCGAGCTCGCCGCCAGCTTCTGGAACCATCCCAGCTCGAAGTTGGCCCTTATCGGTGTCACCGGCACCAATGGCAAAACCACCACCACCCACCTGATCGAGCATCTGGCGGCCAGCTGCGGCCAGCCCACGGCCCTGTTCGGCACCTTGGAAAATCGCTGGCCCGGCCACCGTGTCGCCGCAAAACACACCACCGCTTTTGCCGATGTGTTGCAGGCCCAGCTAGCCCAGGCCGCCGCGGCGGGGGCCCGCATCGGCGCCATTGAGGTCAGCTCCCACGCCCTCGACCAACAACGAGTGGCGGGATGCCGTTTCGCCGGCGCCGTGTTCACCAACCTCACCCAGGACCACCTCGACTACCACCTGTCCATGGAGGCCTACTTCGCGGCCAAGGCACTGCTGTTTGCCCCGCCCCTGCTGGCCGGGACCGCCGTGGTCAACAGCGATGATCCCTGGGGGCGGCGCCTGGCCGACCAGTTGGCGGCAGCGGGCCGTCCCTGCTGGGGCAGTTCATTGGAGCAAGCCAACGCCGAGTTACGCATCACCGATCTGCAGATGGGCGAGGACGGCGTGCGGGGCCACTTGATCAGCCCCCGCGGTGACGGCCCCTTCCATTCCCCCCTGGTGGGGCGCTTCAACCTGATGAACCTGCTGCAGGCCGTTGGGGTGCTGCAGCTGCAAGATTTACCGCTGCCTGCCTTGCTGGAGGCGCTGGCCAGTTTCCGCGGGGTGCCAGGGCGCATGGAAAAGGTGCTCGCCCCCGAGGGCGTCGCAGCTCCTTCGGTGCTGGTGGATTACGCCCACACCCCCGATGGCTTGGCGAGCGCCCTCGGAGCCTGTCGCCCTTTCACCAACGGTCGTCTGATCTGCGTGTTTGGTTGCGGCGGCGATCGGGATCGCAGCAAGCGACCCCAGATGGGAGCGATCGCCGCCCAGCTGGCCGACCATGTCGTTGTCACCTCCGACAACCCCCGCACCGAAGATCCCCAGCGCATCCTCGAGGATGTGCTGGCGGGGATCCCGGCAGGAACCCCGCTGCAGGTCCAGGCGGATCGCGCCTCAGCCATCGCCACAGCCATTGCCGAGGCCGCTCCCGCCGACCTGGTGCTGATTGCAGGCAAGGGTCATGAGGACTATCAGATCCTCGGCACCACCAAGATCCACTTCGATGACCGGGAGGAGGCTTTGCGGGCGCTGCAGGCCCGCAAAGCCTGAAGACCAGCTGCGGAGAGGATCCGCAGCCAAGCCAACAAAAAACCCCCGTGTTGCCACAGGGGTTTGAACCAAATCAATCGAAGCTAGGGCGAGTCTTCCAGGGGATAGAGCAATTCAAGCTTCGGTTTGGGCTTGGCTCAGCTGCAAAATCTCAGCTGAAGCGGATGGCGGTGCGGTCGTAGCGCAGTTGGTCCTCACGAACCCAGCCGCCTTGGACCACTTCCAGCCAGTCACCACGACGGACACCAGTCACCTGAACGGAATCGCCGTTGCGCACGCGACGCAGGATGGTGGAGGCGTAGTCGGCATGCTCACGCACTTCCAGGGTGCCATCGGGAGCATTGGCTTCTACGAACCACTGACGGCCGGTGGTGGTTGTAGCCACTGGGGTGGTGGTGGGATTGGCGTAGGAACCGCTGCGGATCGGTTCGACATCGGTAACTTCGTTGCGACCGCGGAGGGCAGCCCAGGAGGCCAGAGCCAGACCCAAGGGAAGCAGCAACCACCAGGGGTTGACGGGGTTGGCTGCAGGAGCTTCGGCCACGGGCGCAGGAGCAGGCTCAGCAACGGGCTCGGGGGCAGGGGCGGGAGCAGCGGCAGTCTCAGCCGGTGCAGCAAAACTTGCCTTGCCGTCGGTGAACGGGCAGGTCAGGCGGGCCGTGTTCTTGCCATCTTTGGTGAGGTCGTAAACGACTTCAACCTTGTCGGCGCTGATTTCCTTAGAGGAGATGACCTTGGCCAGATCGGTGCGCCAGCCAAGTTGGCCTGCGTGTTCAAGACAGGCGGCTTCAGCCGTCTTGATGCGCTCTTCGGTGGTGAGGGCGAAGGCTTGGTTGGCGGCGCCGAACAGGGTGAAGGTGGCGACTGAGGCGACCATCAGCCTGGAAAGGGAGTGGGGCGCTTTTGGCATTGCTGAGGGACCCGCTTGGGTTGGTAAGAAAAAGGGAATGATCCTTACGGATAAGTGTAGCCCGTTCCCAGCCGAGATGCCTCGAATGAAAGTCGAGCCGACTTCCTAACCATATCTCGAAGAACGTTTTTGGCAACTCCAACAAAACGCAGTCCAGACACATGCCTACGAACCTGGGGCTGCAATTTGGCTGGCGCATACTTTGAAAAGCACACAAATATGGTTCGATTCCAGAGTGATGCCCTAAAGGATTGCCCCGATCCCGCCCAAAGCACTGCTCAGGAAGTGCGAAGAAATCAAGCAAAATCGTTGTCTTTTGCAATCAAGTACAGCTCGCCCCTAGCTGCTGTGCTTAAGCAAATGTGTTACGAACGTCACAACGTCTTGCGCCTTCCGTGGCATCTGCGATGATCCCCACGTCAGTTGCAGACTTCCCTCTGAATGGCTTCCGCTGTTCCTCTCTCCAAAAAATTTCTTGCTGAATTGTTCGGCACCTTCTGGCTTGTGCTAGGCGGTTGTGGCAGTGCGGTCTTGGCTGCCAATTTCCCCTACGACAACGCCGCCGCCAATCCCCTCGGTCTCGGGTTTCTCGGTGTCTCCCTGGCCTTTGGTTTGACCCTGCTGACCATGGCCTATGCCATTGGTCACATTTCAGGCTGTCACATCAACCCTGCCGTTAGTTTCGGCCTGTGGGCTAGCGGTAAATTTCCCGGCTCCAACTTGCTGGCCTACGTGGTGGCCCAGGTGCTCGGTGCCATCATCGCCGGCGGTGTAATTGTCGCCGTGGCCAGTGGTCGCGAAGGCTTCAGCCTCAGCGGAAGTAATCCTCTAGCAACTAATGGCTGGGGAGCCCATTCCCCCGGTGGTTATGGCTTCTGGGCAGCATTGCTGATTGAAGTAATCCTGACGTTCTTCTTCCTGCTGGTCATCCTTGGTGCCACCGATCGTCTGGCACCCAGCGGCTTCGGTGGTTTGCCCATCGGCTTGGCCCTGGCCCTGATCCACCTGATCAGCATTCCGGTCACCAATACCTCGGTCAACCCCGCCCGCAGCACCGGTGTTGCCCTTTGGGTGGGTGGCGAAGCCGTTGGCCAGCTTTGGCTGTTCTGGTTCGCCCCGATCCTTGGCGCCCTTCTGGCTGGTTGGTTCCATGCGGCCTTCCTTGACTCCGACGCCGCCGGCTGATCTTTAAGCCAGGTGATTTCCCTTGGCATAAACATGGGGGGCCCTAAGCCCCCCTTTTTTTGTGGCCTGAGACCGACCGCCAAACCGTGCTGGCCCACCATAGTGAGGTAATCGGGCCCTGGGCTCAGCGCAGCTCAACAAGCAGACCGGCCGGACCTGGGATCAGACCAGTTCGGTGAGTTGGTTGAGCTGGCTAAGCAACTGGTCGACCTCGCTGGCCCTGGTCACCAAATGGGTGCAGGCCCTCAGGCAGGCGGGGGCCTCCAAGCTGCGCAGCCAGATGCCCTTTTGGCCCAGAGCACTGACCATGGCGCGGTGGCTTGCCTGGCTGGTTGCTTGACTAGTTGCTTGGGTGGTGCCCCGCCCCGTAAAGCTCACCAGTCCGGCCGGCGGCGCAACCTGGAGCAGGGGCTGCCAGTGGGGACTGGCCTGGAGACCTTGCCAAAGATGAAGACTGCGCTCCCTGATCAGGGCCAGCCGATCTTCAGCCGAACCTTGCTCTTCCAGGAGCTGCAGCGAGCACTGCAGACCGGCGAACAGGGGCAGGCAGGAAGTCGCCACCTCAAAGCGACGGGCATCGGCGTGTACCCCGCTGCCAGCCTGGGTTTCCTGGCTCAAGCTGCGCCAACCGATCAGGGTGGGACGCCCTTCGGCCAACAGTCGCTCAGAGACCGCCACCACTCCGAGTCCTTCCGGTCCACAACACCATTTATGGCCCGTACAGGCGTAGATATCGGCCGCATCAGCCGCACCCTCCATCGGCAGACTGCCAAAGGATTGGGCCGCATCCACCAGCAGCCAGGGCCGGGGTTGACGCGTTTGCAGCAGCGTCGCCACCTCCGCAATCGGCATCACCTGGCCGGTGTTCCAGAGCAGATGGGAGAGGACTACCAGTCGGGTGTGGGTGGTAAGGGCGGCTTCAAGGCGTTGCAACACCGCTGCCTTGGTGCCGGCCGCATCAGCCAGCAGATCCTGGACGGGGAAGCTGGCCAGCTCCATGCCATGGCGATGGGCCAGTTCACGGCAGGCGGCCACGACACCGGGATGCTCGGCATCGCTGATCAGCAACTGATCGCCCCGCTGCCAAGGCAATCCCCAGAGGGGCAGAACACAGCCGGAACTCACGTTTTCGGTGAAGGCCAGCCGTTGAGGAGGTACCCCCAGCCATGGGGCGAGACGCTGGCGCAGTTCCGTGATGGTGCGGCTGGCGTAGGGGAAGACCGCCTCACTGAAGGGACCCAGCTCCTGGATGGTTCCCCAAGACTGCTGAATGGCGACCAGGGAGGGGGTGGGCAGGGGACCCTGCCCCCCGTAGTTGAAATAGACCTTGTTCGCCAGGGCCGGCATCTGGCTGCGCAGTTGCTCAGGCCCTGAAGATGCTGGGGAGGGCAAAGGCCGTGCTCCTCAGAGCACCTGGCCGACGCCCACGGCGGCGAGGGCCGAAAAGAGGGTGATGGTGAGGGCCGTCATCGGGCTTTGGCCTTGGGCGACCGCCAAGCTGGTGACCACACCGGCCCCCAGACAGGCCACCGCCAGTTGGGGCATCAGGGCGGAGCGGCTTTCGGGTCCAGGGGTGGGGGTCACGGCAAGGGCGGAGCACTGGGCTGACCCTACGGGTGTTGGCCGCTGACAGCTGGCCTGGGCCAGGTTGTTGTTACCTGGCGTGGGACTTCTTCAAGCCCCGTTACATGGAGGGGTTAGGTCGCGGTGGCGGCGGCTGGACCGGCCGCGGAGCGGGCCCGGCCGCTGCTGGCCCATTGGCGCAGGGCTTCCAGCTGTTCGCGGGCGGTGCGTGACAGGGGCACCACCTGGGAGGCCGCCGTGATCAGATCGGCTTCGACAATCTCGCGATGCTCTCCAAAGGCCAGGTGCATGGCTTCGATCACGGTCTGCTCCAGTTCGGCACCGGAAAAGCCTTCGGTCCGATCGATCAGCACCTCCAGGGGAAGGGCATGCAGGGGCCGCCGCCGGCGCAGCTGCAGATCGAGAATCGCCCGCCTTTCCTTGGCATCTGGCAGCTCCAGCAGGAAAATCTCGTCAAAGCGACCCTTGCGCAGCAGCTCGGGGGGCAGCCGTTCGACCGCATTGGCGGTGGCCACCACGAACACCGCACTGGTTTTTTCGCTCATCCAGGTGAGCAGGCTGGCCAGCACCCTTTGGCTGGTGCCACCGTCGCTGCGGCCATCACCGCCAAAGCCCTTGTCAATCTCATCGATCCAGAGCACGCAGGGGGCCATGGCCTCGGCCCGTTGAATCATGTCCCTGGTACGCGCTTCACTGGCCCCCACCAGCCCGGCAAACAGCCGTCCCACATCAAGGCGCAGCAAGGGCATGTTCCAGCTGTGGGCGATGGCCTTGGCGGTAAGGGATTTGCCAGTGCCTTGGGGACCCACCAGCAAGACGCCCCGGGGCAAGGGCAGTCCATAGCGGCGGGCTTCCTCACTGAAGGCACGATGCCGTTGGGCGAGCCAATGCTTGAGCCCTTCAAGACCGCCGATATCGGCTGGGCTGGCCTCGGCCGGGCAGTACTCCAACAGCTCACTGCGGGCGATGGCGAGCCGTTTTTCTTCCAGCACCTCCGCCAGATCCTCCGGGCCCAACCGGCCCCGCCGTGCCAAGGCCCGGGCCGCCAGTTGCCTCACCCGCTGTTCACTGAGGCCATGGCAGGCGGCAGTGAGTTCCTCGAGCACGGCCGGATCCAACGGTTCGCCGCTGGCACGGGCGATGTTGCCCAGCAATCGCCCAAGCTCATCGGCATCAGGCAGGGGCAGATCAACTCGGGTAACGCCGTCCTCCAGTTCCGCAGGAACCTGCCAATCGGGGGCGGTGATGACGAGGGTGTGGGGGGTGCGGGGCAATTCGGCCGCCAGATTGCGCAGTCTCCGGCAAATGCCGGCATCGTCGCTGAAGCGATGGAAATCCTGGAGCAGCAGCAGGGCACCCGGTTCTGGTGGCAGGGTGGCCAGCAATTCCAAGGCTGCCGTGGGGTTGCGGGCCGCCTCGCCGATGCGGCCCGTAGGACCGCTGAGTCCGCTGATGAAGTCCCAGCGCAACAAGAAGCGCTGACCGAGGCGCTCGGCCAGTTCTTCGAGCAGCACCACGACCCGCTCTTCCTCAAGGGTGCGGATCCAAAGGATGGGGGTGCGGGCGCGGATCAGCAGATCCAGTTGGTCGGCCAGGGTCGGGGACATGGCCTCGAATCAGGAGGTGCTGAGGTGACGCAAGGCCGCCCAACGCGGGTCAACCTCGCTGTCCTCGCTGCTCCAGCGGTCTGGACCGGGACAGTCGCTGCCACAGCGGTTTACTAGGGGCAGCTGCAGGCTGAGTTGTTCGAAGATCCAGCGCTGGGGATCAAAAAAGCCCGCAGGATCAAGACGATCGTCGCATTCGGCGCTGGCCAATCCCATGGTCTCGGCGGCTAGCGAGGCGTCAATCTCGAGCAATTCCTGGGCGGAGGCGCTGAGGGGATGGTTGAAATGCTGCAGGCAGCGGGCGCAGCAGAGGGTGACAATGGTCTCAGCTTGGCCACTCACCTCAAGGACGGCGCCATGGTGGAGAACTTGGACATAACCCCGCACAGGAGTCAGGGTCTCTAGTCCACCAATCTCCTGTTCGACAGACCAGCGACGCCCTCGTTCGAGAAGGCGCAACTCCTGCAACGGCACCGGCTGCAGATCGTCGCCCATGCGGGACGGCGAGGCGGACTGGCTCACTTCTTGCCTTTGGGTTCGAACGGCAGTCGGTTGGTCGTGGCAGGGGCCCCTCCGGCCGTGGCTGTGGCCGGTTGCATCTGTTTATCGAGGATCTGCTGCAGGTTATCGGGCAGGGCCTCACGGGTTAGCAAGAAGGTCTGCAGCCCCTGGAAAATGTTGGCAACCACCATGTAGAGCAGCACCCCAGCAGGCAAGGGGAAAAACAGGAACATCGCCGTGATCATCACCGGCGTGATGCGGTTTGCGGTGGCCTGCTGGGGATTGGCGGGCATGCCCATGCCCGAAAGAATCTGGGAGACAAACAGGCTGGCACCGAAGGCCGCCACCAAGAAAGCAATGTCCCAGTTGATTGCGCCGTCGGTCAGGAAGCCCACCTGGCCCAGGGCCTTGATGAACAGGAAGCCGCTGCGGGCAGCCAGACCTGGCACCTTGGCTTCAACGACTGCATCACCAGGGGCCAGCGCATGAATGGTGCCATCCGGATCCACTGAGACGACCCCTTCACCCTTGGTCACCGACCAACTGGGGGCAAAAGCCTGGCCATTTTCGACTTCGGCAAGCACACTGTCAAAACTGGCTCCTTCCCTGGTGTGGAGCTGGATCTGGTCGGTTTCGCCCACTCCCAACTTGGTGCCGTTCTCCAGGGTGCCGATCACCGGCACATGGCGGGTTGCCGTGACGAAGATGGAGTGGCTGGGGGTATTGAAGGGCTTCGCTTCGATGGCGCTGCTTTGGTCGGCTGGCAACACCTTGAGGTTGAAGGTGTAGGGCACATCTGCGAACGGTGAACCCCTCAAGGTGGCGAAGAGGGCGAACAGGATCGGCATCTGCACGACCAAAGGCAGGCAGCCAGAAAGGGGATTGCCAAACTCCTTCATCAGCTTGCCCAGCTCTTCCTGCTGCTTCTGGGGGTTGCTGGCGTACTTCGCCTTGATTTCGGCCTGACGTTGCTGCATCACCGGTTGGGCGATGCGCATGCGGCGGGCACTGCGAATGGACCCGGCGCTGAGGGGGAACAGGGCCAGCCGGATGACAACCGTGAGCAGGATGATCGCCAGTCCGTAACTCGGAACCAGGCGATAGAAGAAATCCAGGATCGGAAGCAGGAGGTTGTCGGAGATGTAGCCGATCACGTCAGGGGAGCGCTGGGTGAGAGGGGAACCGTTCGCTTGCCAGTGTGCCGGAGCGTCAGGGCAATCGACGGTACGGTTTGTGCCCGGAGCTGGAAACCGTTGGGGCGAGGGGGTTGATCAGGGTGGTGCCGCTCAGGCACTGGGGCGTTCCTGGGGGGTGAAACCAGTGTTTGGGCGAGATGCCTGGACCTTGGGGTTCTTGGGACTCTTGGGGGTCTTGGGGCTGGAGCGGCGCCGTTCTTCGATATAGGCCTCCAGTTCACGGAAACGGGGCATGGCCCGCATCTCAAGCCTGGAGCCATCGTCGAGTACCAAAACCATGTCTCCCCAACTGCCGAATCCCCTGGGGACCGAGCGCACCTCACGGATCTGGTTGTAGACGACCTGGGTGCGATCGCGACCGAGCCAGCCACCGTTGACGGTGATGCGTCGACTGGTGATGCGATAGCGAACCCACAGGGCCCGCACGATGGCGGCGACGGCGAAGGGAATGCCGATGATGGTCAACCCAAAGAGCAGGTTGCCAATCAGGTCGCCCAGGGCTGGCCCACCCTCATAGAACACGGTTTCGTTGATGCTGGCGCCGCTGGCTGGACCAGGCGCTGGGGCCGCAGCAACAGGCGACTGGGGGGTAGCCGCAGGCGTTGGGGAAGCAGCCGCAGGGACGGAGGAAGTAGCGGCAGGGGCTGGGGAAGTAGCCGCAGGGGCGGGGGCAGTCGGCGGCGCTAGGGCCTCGACCGGTTGGGGCGTCGGGCCCTCTAGGTCGCTGGCTGGCCCAACACTGGAATCGGTGGCGCTTGTCATTTGGTTAATCCTGCCTGGCGCAACAAGTGGCTGCATTCTCCCAGCAGCTGGGCCGGATCCAACTCGGCACTGCCTGGTTTGAGGCTGAGCACCACCCAGCTCGGCTGCAGTGGGGTCGGGTCAAGGCTGAGCAAATGGCGATGCAGCAGGCGGCGCAGGCGATTGCGCACCACGGCCCTTTTGCTGACCTTGCCACTCACGACCACGGCGCCACGCCAGGTTGATGGCCTGTGGCACTCGGGAGTGGGCAACAGGTCTGGATGGGCCGCCATCACACGCAACAACATTGAGGAGCCATGGAAGCGCTGAGAATGGCGGTAGAGGCGATTGAAGACCCGCGAGCCCCGCAGCCGGTGCCTTTGGGGCAGAACCACCTTGCGAGCCTCACACCGCCAGGCGGGCCCGGCCGCGGCGGCGGCGCGCCCGCACGACGCGGCGGCCGGTGTGGGTGCGCATGCGAACCCGGAAGCCGGAAACCCGCTTGCGTTTGCGGCTCGTGCCTTCCAAGGTGCGTTTGGTCATGATCTTGAATATTCAGCCAGCCACCCTATCAGTCAGTCAGTCGGTCGAACGCTGGACCAACAGCCAAGGTCCTTGGCCAGGCCAGAGGAGCTTGAGCTGGATGACCTAGGGGTCGATTTGAATCAGCCAGCTGCCCAAATAGCTGGAAATCGGCAACTGGCCAGGGGCCTGGGCAAGGGCATTGAACTGCGACATGGCAGCGGTATCAGGGTTAAACACGTTCATGAAGAGACCAATGGTGTCCTTTTCGGAAACGGGTGTGTCGGGGAAGATGTCAATGGAACGACCATTGGCTGCCACTTCAATGGTGGCGGGTATGGTTTTTTCACAACGGGTGCGCTTAAGCATGCCCCCCTCAGCCATCTTGCAAAATTTGAGCTGCTTTGGGTCTATACTGGTATTAAAAGTGGGCGGAATTGTTATAGTTAATTTGAGAATTGCAGTTTTACGATCTTTTGGCCGCAAAAGCAAATAATACTCCGCTCGTTTCAGCCGGGCTGTTTCACTCTGAAAAAAATAGAGTTTTCGATAGTCTTTATTGTTCTCCCAGCGAAATTCCATCAAGCCAGGGGTAGCTTGAGCCAGGGCTGGCAGCGCACTGGTGGTCAAGCCGGCGGTCGTGGTCAAGGCCGCTCCGCTGAGTCCCAGCAGCCAGGGCCGCAGGAAACTGGCAAAGCGGGACATGGCAGACATGCGCAGAGTGGCTGGAACTTTGATTCTCAACAGGGCCCCTGGCCCAGGACGGCCCTAGTGGTCGGCAGGGCAGCTGGTTGGATCGGCGCTCAGCGATTCCGGGCAGGAGGCCTGCCGGGCCCGATCCGGCCGTAGCCGGGAGGCCTCCCGCAGGTAGGGATGCACCACCGCCCGGGGCGCTTCCATCCAGGCATGGGCCAGCAGGCGGATGCAGCGGGGCAGATCGCCGGCCACGGCCATCTGCTGGCAGTCCAGCAGGGCGACGGCATCCCAATCACGGCGCCGTCGCGCGATGGCTGCAGGGAAACAGGCATCGAGATCGGCCGTCACCGAGAAGGTCACAGACAGCAGGCGGGAACCCTCCAGGCCGTTATCCCGCACCAGGGTCTCGATGAGTTCGCTGACCGCCTCGGTGATGGCTTCGCTGGTATTGGCGCTGGCGGTGGTTGCCCCGCGCAGGGCCCGCAGCTCAAGGGCAGGATTCATGACCATGGTCAAGGGCGATAGAGCCACAGGGGTTGGCCGGACCAGGCGAGGTCAAGGGTGACGGCCTCCACCAGCGTTGCCAGAAAAGCGCGGCCAGGCAGCAGGCCCAGCAGCCGTTTGCTGGATTTGCCAAATTCAATCGTGCCTGTTTTCTCCGGATCCAGCCCCGCCAGTTCCGCAGCCAGGCGCCGGGCCCGTTCCTCATCGCCCAGCTCGTCCACCAGGCCCAGGGCCAGGGCTTGGGAGCCCGTAAATACCCGCCCATCGGCAAAACTGCGCACCGTCGCCTCGTCCAGACCCCGGCCCTCGGCGACGGCAGCTACGAACTGGTCGTAACTGGCGTCGATTAGCTGCTGCAGCAACTGCCGTTCGTCTTCGCTGAGGGCCCGGTCAGGGGACAGGATGTCTTTGTAGATGCCGCTTTTGACCGTATCGAAGCGGACGCCGACCCGTTCGAGCAGCCGCGAGAGGTCATTGCCCCGCAAAATCACCCCGATCGAACCGGTGATCGTGCCGGGATTGGCCACGATGCGTTCGGCGGCCACCCCCACGTAAACCCCTCCGGAGGCTGAGATGTTGCCGAAATCGGCCACCACACGGCAACCTTTTTGGCGCAGGCGCCTGACGGCAGCGTGGATCTCCTGGCTGTCGCCCACGGTGCCGCCAGGGCTGTCGATACGCAGCAGCAGGGCCGGGCATTCCCGTTTGCCCACCTCCTCAAGGGCCTTGAGCACCCTGGTGCGGGTGCCGCCACTGATGGGACCCTCGATGGCGATGCGCGCCAGGGTTTTGCGGGTCTTTCGGCGCCAGGGCCAGAGCATCAGCATCACGTTCGATCGCAGGATCCTAAAAAGGTGGGCCGGTTGCGACGGCCAGGAGGGCTCCGCGCGGTTCACCACCCCCCCCAGGTTCCGATGACGCCAGCCATTCGTTGGCTTCTGATGTTGCTGCCCTTTGCCCTCTGGGGAACGGCGATGGCGGCAATGACACCGTTGTTGGCTGGGGCCCAACCCCTGATGGTGGCCGCCCTGCGGCTGTTGCCCGCCGGCGTCGTGTTGCTGGCTGTGGCCGTTGCCCTGGGTCGGCCCCTGACCGTGGCCGCCCAAGACTGGCCCTGGCTGTTGTTGTTCGCCGCCGTTGACGCCGCCCTCTTCCAGGGGCTGCTGGCCATGGGCCTGGGCCGCAGTGGTGCCGGGCTGGGATCGGTTCTGATCGACTCCCAGCCCTTGTTGGTGGCCCTGCTGGCCCGTGCCCTTTTTGGAGAGGCGATCAACCCGGTGGGTTGGGTTGGCCTGTTGCTCGGTGTGCTGGGCATTCTCTGCCTGGGGTTGCCCGCCGACCTGCTGCGCCATTGGTGGCTGGAGGGTCCCCAGGTCAGCAATCTGCAGGCCTGGAGCCACGGAGAGCTCTGGATGCTGGGGGCGGCGGCGGCCATGGCGGTGGGTACGGTGCTCTGTCGCTTCGCCACAAAGCACAGCGATGCCTTGGTTGTGACGGGCTGGCACATGCTGCTGGGCGGCCTGCCGCTGGTGCTGGGGGCGGCTTGGATGGCCCAGCTCCAACCCGGCGATGGCGGCGCCAATACGGCCACGGCCCTGGCGCTCTGGCCCCAATGGACGGCCAGCCAATGGGGGCTGATGGCCTATGCGTCGCTGCTGGGCAGTGCCCTTGCCTACGGCCTTTTTTTCTGGTTTGCCAGCCAGGGTGATCTCACCGGCTTCACGGCCCTTACTTTCTTGACGCCGGTGTTCGCCTTGTTGAGTGGACTGCTGTTTCTGGAAGAAAGCCTGCGGCCGTTGCAGTGGCTGGGGGCCCTGCTGGCGCTCCTGTCCGTGCTCTTGATTCACCAGCGCCAGGCCCTATGGCAAGGACGCTGGTCCAACCTCTCAGCAGAGGAGATGTCTTGAAGGTCCATCCCCTCCGCCCCGGCCCCTGGCTGCTGCTGACCCTTGGGCTGGGAGTGCTGATTTTCTTTTGGCAGTTGGGCGCCACCGGTTTGGTGGATGAAACCCCTCCCCTGTTCGCGGCAGCGGCACGGGCCATGGCCGAAACAGGGGATTGGCTCATTCCCCGGGTCAATGGATTGCCCCGTTACGACAAACCACCCCTGGTTTACTGGCTGATGGGGCTGATTTACGGCCTGCCGGCCCAGATGACCTGGAATCCGCTGGGCACCTGGGCGGCCCGTTTCCCCTCCGCCCTCGGCGCGGTGCTGGTGATGCTGGCCCTCTGTGACACCCTGCTGCGCTGGCCCCAACCAGCCTTGGCCGCAACCCCATCGAAGGCGTCCACCGGTCCGGCCGTTGCCCTCGGGGCCGCCCTGGCCTTTGGCCTTTCACCCCTTGCCCTGTTGTGGGGCCGTACGGCCGTCAGTGATTCCCTCTTCGCAGCCAACTTGACCCTGGCCCTGTTAACCGGCTGGCGCAGTTATGCCTCAGCAGGTCGGCAGTGGTGGTGGTCCTGGTTGTTGCTGGGCCTGGCGGTCCTGACCAAAGGACCGGTCGCGGTTGTGCTGGCGGCGCTCACCTGGCTGGCCTTTGCCTGGTTCCAGGCCGATCCGTGGGGGGTTCTGCGCAGCCTCCGACCTCTGCGGGGCCTGGCGCTGACCACCCTGGTGGCGCTGCCTTGGTACGCCCTGGCGCTGCTGCAAGAGGGGGAGCCCTATTGGCACAGTTTCTTTGGTTATCACAATTTCCAACGCTTTACGGGGGTTGTCAATAACCATCTCCAACCCTGGTGGTTTTTCGCACCGGTGCTGGTGGTGGCGAGTCTGCCGGCGACGCCGTTGTTACTGCTGGCCCTGGGCCGCACGTTGGGGCCGCTGCCCTGGTTAGGGATATGGTCAGGCAGGGCCGGGTTGCAGCCCTCGCCGCCCACCTCCCTAGCCCGTTTTGCCACCTGCTGGCTGCTGGCCACCCTGCTGTTCTTCAGCATCGCCGCCACCAAGCTGCCGAGCTACTGGTTGCCGGCGACCCCAGCGGCGGCCCTGCTGATCGCCCTGGTGGCCGCGGCCCAAGCGGACAGGGGGCTGCGCTGGGCCTGGGGTCTCACCTTGGGCATGACTTTGTTTTTGGGAGTTGGCTTCCTGGCCGCGCCCCGCTGGCTGCCCCTGATTCGGGATCCGGAGTTACCCACCCTGGCCCCCGAATTGTTGCAGTCGGGTCTGTTGCCCTTAGCAGCCTTCCTCTGGCTGCTGGCTGCCCTACTTGGCCTTTGGCAGGGCAAGTTGCAGAGCAAGCAGCACGCCCCTTGGCGGCTGCTTGCTCTGCAGGCGCCCCTGGTGTTGTTTGTGCCTCTGGTGCTGGTTCCCGCCTGGAGCCTGGGGGATCGGTTGCGGGGCCTACCGGTACGCCAGATGGCGGCGGCCGTGCTGCGCCAAAGCCCCCCGGCTGAACCGCTGGCAATGGTGGGCATTCTCAAGCCCTCGTTGCATTACTACAGCCGCCGGCTGGTGATCTACGAAGGAGTCAAGCCCCGGGGGCTCGTCAACCTGGCGGATCGTCTTCGTTACGAGCGTCGTCGCGGTCAAACTCCCACCACCCCAGACCAGCAGCGCAGCGTTCTGATAGTCATCGACCAGGCCACGGCCGCAACTCCCCATTGGCAAGGTCTGAAGCTGCAGGAGTTGGGGCGGGCCGGGCTCTATCGGCTGTGGCGAGTCGATCGTCTCAGCCTGGAACAGCGGGCCGACGCCCTGCGCGCCGACGGCGTGGCACTGACCTGGCGGGCTCCGGTGCCGGAGCGCTATTGATTCAGCCCCGCCAAGGCCTTCACCTGAAGGCTTCAGACAGCAATGGTTTGGAGCGTCAGCTCGGCGTAAAGCTTTTCAAGAGCGTCAATGTTGCGCTCCAAGGTGTAGCGCTCCTGAACCCGGGCCCGGGCCCGCAGCCCCAGTTCGGCGGTCAGCACCGGTTGGTCCCGCAGGACGGGTAACAGGGTGCGCAGTTGGGTGGTAACGCCCTGGGTGCTGATCACGATGCCGGCACCCCCCTGCAACACTTCGCCGTCGGCACCGGCATCGGTGGCGACGCAGGCGGTACCGGTGGCCATGGCCTCCAGCAGGGCCAAGGAGAGCCCCTCCACCAGGGAGGGCAGCAAAAAGACTTCGGCTAGCTGCAGCAGGGCGACCCGCCGGGGCAGGCTGGCTTCGTAGCCCCACCAGATCACATCGTTTTCGGCCTGGGATTGGAGCAGTCCTCGCAAGGGGCCATCGCCAACGATCAGCAGAACACACCCCTCGGGACGTACCAGCCGCCAGGCCCGCAGCAGGGCCTCGACGTTTTTTTCCGTGGAAAGACGACCCATGTAGAGAAACACCCGTCGCCCCTCAAACTGGTGGCGCAGTTCCGCCAGGTTTGGCGAATCGAAGTGGGGCGCTGGGGTCCACAGGTCAGTGTCCACACCGTTGGGAATGATGGCCAGTCGATCGCGGCGTACCCCGAGCCGTTCGAGCAGATCGGCCTGCAGCGCCGAAAACACGATGACCCGATCAAAGCGGGCCAGGGAGGGTGCATATAGCTGATAGGTGAGCTGCTGGGTGCCTGCGGTGAGGTTGCGCAGTCCCGCATCGAAGGCCGGATGGAAGGTGGCCACCAGGGGCAATCCCAACTGTTGACAAAGATCGGGAAGCCGGAAATCGAGGGGGGAAAGGGTGAGGCTGGCGTGGACCAGATCCGGCCGCAGCCGCTCCAGCGATTCCCTTAACTCCCGCTGGGCCCCAGGTGAAGGAATGGTGTAAACCTGGGACTTGACCAAATAGGGCAGGGTCACCACCTCGGCACTTTCGCTGGCCAAGGCTGCGGCCAAAGAAGCTGGGCTTTCGCCGTCGCTGACGTCCTGGCGACCAAGTCCGGCGGGCGGGGTGTTGAAGTGAATGAAACTGACGGAATGGCCCCTGCGCCGCAGCGCTTCGGTGGTGCTCAATCCGTAGGTGACGTTGCCGCAAAACGGGGATTTCTTGCCCAGCCAGGCAATGTGCGACACCGATGCTAAGCATTCAGCCCATCAAGCTAGCAGCCACGCCAAGGCTGTTCGCTGAGGGCCGCGAGAATCGCCAAGGCTGCCAGCCCCCAGAGCACGGGTAACAGGCCAAATCGGGAAACCACCGTTCCGGCCAGGGCGAGGGGCAGGCTGAGGGCAATGTTGATGAGGTTGTTTTGCAGGCCAAATACCTTGCCCCTTTGATCTTCGGGGGTGTCTTCTTGAATCGTGGTCTGGGCCGGGATCGCCAGCAAGGCTGCGCCGACGCCCAGCACGGCGCAGAGGAGCAAGGTGATGGCCAGCTGTCCCCGGAACTGACCGAGCAAGAGCAGGGAGGCGGCAATGGTGCCCAGCCCCGAGCTGGCCAGGAGCCTGCGGCTGAAGCGGTCACCCAGTTGGGCCATGGCCACGGCCCCCAGGGCTAAACCCAGGCCGCTCATGGCCAGCAGGGTGCCAAATCGGGTGGGCCCCAGCTGGCTGATGGCGGCCGCCAGGCTGATGGCCAGCACGTACAGGGCGGCCAGCAAGCTGTATAAAAGCACCAACTGCAGCATCGCCGCGCGCACGCTGCGCCGCTCCCGCAGGACCTCAAGACCCTCGCCTATTTCCTGCCAGACGGTGGCGCTGCGCTGCTGGCGGGGCGGTTCGCTCAGATTGATGCCCGCGAGCACAATGGCCGCCAGGCCGTAGCAAAGAGGCAACAGCAGGAATTCGCCGTGGCGCAGGCCCAACGTGGCCAAGAGACCATGCAGCAACCGCAGCACCGGATCACCGACAGCGAAACCGACGATGGTGACGGCCATGCTGGTGGTCTGGTAGACGGAATTAGCCGCCAATAGCTGGTGGTTGTCGACCAGCAAGGGAATGGCGGCCTGTTCAGCCGGAGCGAAAAACTGGGTGAGGACCGATTCCATGAAGGTCATGCCGACCAGGGCCCAGTAGCCCCAGCTCAAGCCCAGCCACACCGGACCCGGCAGCAGGGCCAGGGGCGCCAGCAAGACCAGCAATGCCCTGGCGCCGTTGGAGACCACCATCACCGAGCGCTTCGGCCAGCGGTCGGCCCAGACCCCCGCCACGGTGCCCAGCAGCATGGCGGGCACCGTGTTGGCCACGTAGATCCCCGTGGCCAACAGGGTGATGACCTGGGCCCGGGATTCGAGATTGATGCGGATGGCCGCCGCCGCCTCCGCCAGGGCGGAATCCGCCCCGGGGGTGTCTGTCACCCAGTACTGGGCAATCAGAAACACCATCAACACGATGTAGAACTTATCGCCGAGCTGGGAGAAGATCTGGCCGATCCAGAGCCGGCGGAAGCCATCGCGGCTGAGCACGCCAGCCAGCCCCCGTGCTGTTTTGTCTGGATCCGTGCTCATCGCTTTTCCGGCATGGGCTGGGGCATGGATTCAAAGCCGGTGCGCAGCAGTCTGAAGGCGCGGGGGCGCCGGCCGAGGTGTTCACCACACCAGGCCTCCACCAGGTCGAGCAAATGGAGCCATACCGTTTCCGGTCCCATCAAGGCGCCATCGCGGCGGCGCGGCGGTTGGGGCCGGGGCAGACGCTGCAGCAGGGCCAGCTCGGAGGCATTGAGCAGCACCCGCGCCCCCGGCTGGGCGCCGATCACCAGGCCTTCGCTGGGGATCAGGCTGCAGCGCCATTCCCAGTCACCAATGGGGGGATCGAGGCGATCACCGCTGCGCGCACAGTGTTGCAGTGGCAGGGCAAACCCGCCCAACGCCAGCAGGTGCACACTGCCTTGCAAGGCAATGGCCAGCGCTTCACTGCGGTGGCTGCGCTCTTGCACCACGGCTTCGAGCCGGCCGAGCTGCAAAAGCAGGTTTGTGAGTATGCCAGGGGCCGCCACCTCGGCCACTAGCGCCAGGCAAAGCTCCACGAGGGCCTGGGCGGCGGCCAGGGTTTCGAGCCGCTGGCCCAGGTGCCCGTAGTGCCTCAACACCCGCAGCTGCCGCACCCGCTGCAGGCCCCGACCGCCGCCCACCTGGAGTTGCAGCAGGGCGAAGGGCACGGCAGCGGCCAGGCTGCTGCGGGGACGCCGGGCGCCGGGCACCGCCAAACGGGTCAAGCCTTCGGCTTCGCTAAGCAAGGTCAACAGTCGATCGTTTTCGCCCAGGGGTCGGCTGATCAGGGCCAGGCCCTCCAAGGTGCGATCGGCCACGGTTGTCCTAGGGCAAAGGACTTTCGGAACCGGGGATATCGCGTTGGGGACCCCGCCGCAGGGCTTCCATCAGCGCCACGCCGCGGCTGGTGCCCAGGCGGGTGGCGCCGGCTTCGACCAGATCAAGGGCCAGTTCCAGGCTGTTGATGCCCCCGGAGGCCTTGATGCCGGCCCGACCCCGGGCCAGTTGCCGCAGCCGCTGCACCTGGGCGACAGTGACGGGGGGACCGAAACCGCTGCCGCTCTTGAGAAAGCGGACACCGGCATCGAGGCTGACTTCCACCAACAGTTCGAGGGCTTCGGCCTCCAGCCGGCCGCTCTCAACAATGACCTTGACGGGCAGCCCCAAGCTGGTGATCGCCGCCAGGTCGTCGAGCAGCAGACGGCTGTCCCGATCGGCCAGGGCGCCGAAGTCCGGCACCACATCGAGTTCGTCGGCACCGGCAGCGGCGGCGGCCTCGGCTTCGGCGAGCTTGACGGCGGCGGGGATGGCCCCAAAGGGAAAGCCGAGCACCGAAATCAGTCGCACCGCCCCACCTATCGGCAATCGCTCCCGGGCAACGGACACCCAACGGGAGGCCAGGCAAACCCCCGCAAAGCCGAAATGGCGGGCTTCATCACAGCAACGCAATATGGCCCCGTGGCCCTGGTGGGGATCCAACAGGGCGTGATCGATCAGTGGGGCCAGGTCAGGTAGGTCGCGGCTCACGCTCCTTTGGCCTGGATCACTCCGAAGCCGCCGTGGTTGCGGTGATACACCACCTGGATGTCGCCATTGGCCGCATCGCGAAAGACATAAAAATCGTGGTCGATGAGGTCGAGCTGATGCAGGGCCTCGTCGAGGGTCATCGCTGGCATGTCGAAATACTTGCGGCGTACCCCCCGCTGGGGCAGGGCCGGCTCCTTGCCTTCCACCAAGGTGGCCGTGCTGGTGATGTCCTGGTCGATGGCGGGCACTTCACCCAGGTGGATAGCGCCCCGCGGGGTATTGCCGTGCTCACGGGCCTGGATGCGGTCTTTGTAGCGGGTGAGCTGGCGGGCCAGTTTGCTCGACACCAGGTCGATGCTGGCGTAGAGGTTTTCGCTGCGTTCCTGGGCGCGCACCACAACGCCATTGGCATAAATCGTGACTTCCGCCGTTTGCTGGGAAACCCTGGGGTTGCGGGCCACGGAGAGGTGCACATCCGCCTCCTTGACAAAGGATTCGAAATGGTGGATTGCCCGGGTCAGTTTGGCTTCGGTGTACTCGCGGATGGCGGGAGTGATCTCGAGATTCCGGCCGTGGATCAGAAGCTTCATCGCATCGCAGGGCGCTTCATGCTCCCCCACGCTAGGAACTGGAGTGATGGCCACGAAACGATCCGCAATCCTTTTTGAAGCCTTGGCGCCGGTGGCCTTTCCCCGGGCCTGGGATTGGCAGCGGCTGCTGCAGCAGCGCCTGCTGGAGGCCCCCAGCGGCCCCGAGGCCCTGATCGTCCTGGAGCACGAACCCTGTTACACCCTGGGCCGTGGGGCCAGCCTTGATCACCTGGGCTTTGACGTTGAGACACCGCCGTTGCCCCTGTTTCGCATCGACCGCGGCGGTGAAGTGACCCACCATGGTCCGGGCCAACTGGTGCTGTATCCCATCCTCGATTTGCGCCGCCATGGCAGCGATCTGCATGGGTACCTGCGGGCCCTTGAAGGGGTGGTGATCGACCTGCTCGGGGACTACGGCTTGGCGGCCGAGCGCTGCGCTGGCCTGACTGGGGTATGGCTGGATGGCCACAAGGTGGCGGCGATCGGCGTGGGGGCCAAGCGCTGGATCAGCCAGCACGGCCTGGCCCTCAACGTTTCCTGTTGCTTGCAGTCCTTTGGCGCGATCGTGCCCTGCGGACTGCGGGATCGCCCCGTGGGCAGGCTTTGCGATTGGCGGCCTGATCTCAGCGCCAAGAGCCTGCGCGCGCCGTTGATTACCACCTTTGGCCGTCACTTCGACCTGACGCTTCGCCCGCCGCAGCCAACAGAAAGGCTGCCGGGGTGGTAACCATTGGGCACGTCGCCGCTTGCTGATGGCGTTACCCGCCGAGATCCACTGGTCGAATCCGGAGCTAGACAGGCAGGCCCAGGCCCGCCGCCATGACTGGAGCGCCCTGCAAGGGCTGGACCAGCTCTGGCCCGAACTGGAGCGCCAGTACGGCGATGCCGTAGCCCTGGTGGCCCCCCATGACACCGAGGACAAGGAAACCGTCAGCTTCAGTGCCCTGCGCCAACGCATCGACCAGGCCGCCGCCGGCTTTGCGGCCCTGGGGTTGGGCGGTGGTGAGGTGGTGGCGCTGTTCGCTGAAAACGGCCCCCGGTGGTTGGTGGCGGACCAGGGGCTGATGCGCTGCGGCGCTGCTAATGCGGTACGCGGCAGCAGCGCCCCGGTCGAAGAATTGCGATACATCCTGGCCGATTCGGGCTCGGTGGGCCTGGTGGTCGAATCGGCGGCCCTGCTGGCCCGGCTTGGGCTGGACGGCGAGGCCTGCCAGCGCCTGCGGTTCGTGGTGCTCCTGGAGGGGGAAGCCCCCGCCGCCCCTGATCCGGCCCACTTGCCGTGTCTTAGCTGGGCGAGCTTTATGGCTCAAGGCGCCGCCGCACCACTACCAGCGGCGCCCAGCGGCGGCGCAGGGCGATTGGCCACCCTGCTTTACACCTCGGGCACCACCGGCGAACCGAAAGGGGTGCCCCTGAGCCATGGCAACTTGCTGCATCAGGTGCGCAGCCTGGGGGCGTTGGTCGACCCCAAGCCGGGTGACGAAGTCTTGAGTGTGCTGCCGATCTGGCATGCCTACGAACGCAGTGTCGAATATTTCCTGCTCTCCTGCGGCTGCCGCCAGACCTACACAACCCTGCGCCATTTCAAGAATGACCTGCAGCGGGTTCGCCCCCACTACATGGTCAGTGTGCCCCGCCTCTGGGAGGCGATCCTCTCGGGCTTCGAAGATGCCCTGGCGACCATGCCCCCCGGCCGCCAGCGCCTGTTGCGGGCGGCCCTCGCCAACAGCAGGGCCTTCCACACCGCCCGCCGCACCAGCCGTGATCTAACCCTGACCCCCGAAGCGCCTGCAACACGCCTGCGGGCCAGGGTCGAAAGCCTCTCCCGCTGGCCGGTCGAAGCCCTGGCGGCGGCCCAGCTGTGGCCCAAGCTGCGGCAACAACTGGTGGGGGGGCGGTTGCGAACCGCCATCAGCGGTGGCGGTGCCTTGGCGCCTTATGTGGATGGCTTTTTTGAGGCGGTGGGCATCGAATTGCTGGTGGGCTACGGCCTCACCGAAACCAGCCCGGTGCTCACCTGCCGGCGCCAGTGGGCCAATCGCCGCGGCAGTGCGGGCCAGCCCCTGGCGGAGACGTCACTGCGGATCGTGGATCCGGAAAGCCGCCGCACCCTGGCGATCGGCGAGCGGGGGCTGGTGCTGGCCCGGGGCCCCCAGGTGATGGCGGGTTACTGGGGCAAACCGGAGGCCACTGCCAAGGTGCTTGATGGCCAGGGCTGGTTTGACACCGGCGATCTGGGACTGCTGCTGGCCGATGGCACCCTGGTGCTCACCGGCAGGGCCAAGGACACGATTGTGTTGAGCAGTGGCGAGAACATTGAACCCGGCCCCCTGGAGGATGCTCTGGCCGCACTACCCATGGTCGAGCAAGTGATGGTGGTGGGCCAGGATCGCCGCCAGCTGGGCTTGCTGTTGGTACCCAAGGCCGAGGCCCTCGCCGCCTGGGCGTTGGCTCAGGGTTTGCCTGTCGCCAAGGGGTCAGAGGTTGGGGCGGCGGGTCCGCCGTCAGCCGATCCGTTGCCAGCCGATCCGGCGCTGCTCAAGGCCCTGAACCGTGAATTCAACCGGGTTCTGGCTGCCCGAGCGGGGTCCCGCCCCGATGAACGGCTGGCTGGTGTGGCCGTTGTGGCGCCCTTCACGATTGAGAACGGTCTGCTGACCCAGACCCTCAAGCAACGGCGGGATCGGATTGCCCAGCGGGACGCGGCGGCGATTGAGGGGCTTTACAGCTGAGGCGGGCAACAAGCCTGCAGTTGTGCACCTCAGGAGTGCCGTCACCGGACTGCAGCTCGACCACCACCCCGGCAGTTCGGCCGTGGCGATCAGCAGGCACCCTGAGGGATGATGAAGGGCGTTGGATGGGGCCGGATGGAGCTGCAAAATGGGTTTGAGACCCCTGATCTCACCATGCGTCGCGTCATTGTTCTGTCGTTGCTGGGAGGCCTGTTGCCTCTGCTCCCTTCCCCATCCTCCGCAGCCCCTGTCTGCCCGGAGTCGCTAAGCACCACAGACCAGACCCGCTGCCTGATCAAGGAGCTGGAGGCCAGCGATCGTCAACTGCAGCAGGCCTTGATGGGGGTGGCCAAGGAAGCCAAGCAGGTTCCAGGACCGACGTTCCAGGCGCTCTGGCAGGAGAATCTCAAGGGCTTTTACAAGACCAGTGCAGATCCAATGCAGCAAGCAGAGGTCTTCCGTGCCAATCGCAGGGCGGTGTGTGCCTATGCCAAATCAGTGGGCTTCCAAGGGACCGGCTACGGCATCACCACGACCCGTTGTGAACTCGCTCTAACCCGCACATTGCTCGACGAGCTGAAACCCTGAGTCTGTAATCAGGGAATGCCTCTCGATCTTGGCCTCACCTTCGTCTGCATGTGCTCATCGCCGCTGGTCGCGCCGGCAGCAGCCTCAAGACGTTCTATGGCATTTTTGGCGATGGCCTTGATCTTGTCTTCGAGAGCATGGAAGTTTCTGGTTGAAACGTAGCCACGAAAACGACGGTTCAGGCCCGCTTAATCACACGCAGCACGACAAGCAGAAGCACCGCACCAAGCGTGGCGACAAGAATGCTGCCCAGCAGGCCACCTCCGGCGAAGCCGGCGAGGTTACTGAATAACAGACCGCCGATCAGGGCGCCGATGATTCCCACCACCAGATCGCCGATCAAACCGAAGCCACCTCCCTTGACCAGCACACCCGCCAACCAGCCGGCGATGACGCCAACGAGCAGGAACCAAAGAACATTCATTGCGATCACCGTTGCTATTGATTGAGGTGACGATCTGCCGCAGGATCAAGATTCTGGACAGACCCTCCTACCCATCATGAACAACCTTGGCGTGATCCGCCATGAATGTGACAGCGAGCGACGTTAAAGGGCTCCTTCTGAGCCTTTGAAGTACACTTCGAGTACCCTGCCCTGGCGATCCGTGCGGCACCCCCAGGGCGCGGTGGCCTTGGGCACCCTCACATCGGCGTTGATCCCCGACGCATCGCTGATTTGATTGATCACCTTCAAGTTGCCGCCTGGCACGCCAACCACCTTGGCAACGGAAATGAGGCAGTTGTCCTTCGCTTTGGTGAGCATATCGGCCGAGATGGACTGGGCTTGAGCTGGCACAACGAATCCGGCGGCCGCCAGTACCACGACTGTGGTTGCAACGACGCTTGAGAAGTGGATCATGGCCTTCCCCATTCCAGATGACGAATCAAGATTTCCTGACCATACTCCGCTAACGTCAGGGTCACAGCCTCGCTGAAGCCGTCGCCATTCAGCGAGACATAAACAACAGCCAGATCGTCCGCTTGTTTGCCTGGCCAATCCTCCAGAGTGAATTCGTCCATGACTTGTGCCTCTTTAATCGAACCCGTGTCATAAGCGGTCATTGTAGTAACCGCGTTTTTGATGGAATCTGAAGTAAATGACACTTGCAACTTTTGGCTGAGAAGGGTCCAAGCAGTGTCATAATCTTTTTGGGCAATGCAATCGCCGAATCGCTGGGCAACGGCTTGGTAGCTCATGACTTGTTCTCGCTCCTGCTCTGTCAAGTGTGAATGATGGGAAAGCAGGTGCGTGTTGCGAGAACCGTTCTTCATGCTTCCCCGGATGGTTTACGCCTGTCACCTCTCACCACCTGCTTCCAGGCAGCCAGCAAGCATCAAGAACCCATGGGGCCCGCTGGCGCCGGGCCCTGAACCGGCGGGAGCTGGGAATGACAAGGGGCAAGCATCGGGCCAGTGGCCCTGTCTCAGCTTCGGGAGGTCACCGGCAACGCCATCAAGTCATGGTTGAGCCGTGGATGTCATTGAAACGCAGGTTGCCTGAAGACGCTGATGGAACAACAGGCCGAGCAGGTTGCGAGTGCTGGATATCGTATTGTTTGTAAGATGCTTTGAAAACATTTTTGTGACCATGCCCGTCGACCCAGCCTCGCTGAATGCAGAGAAATTTTCTAGCGTACTATCCAAATTTGCAGCGAGAACACTTGCAATTGTTGCCCTTCTGGTTGGCGTGAACCAGACGGCCCAAGCCGCCAACTATCAGTATCACGGACTGATCGATCTTGATTACGGCAGCAGCATCCCTGGGGCACCGAAGCACAGCCGGTATTTCGTAGATTTCGTCTTGAATGGTGCTGATCTCGATACTGATAATACTGTTTTCGAGAATGATCTTTATAACGCTAATAACGTTCGCGGCTTGACCACGATGGCAAGCTTTAGCAATCCCATCATCTCGCTTCGGTTGACTCTTGATCCCACTAGTGTTGGCACACTTGATCTTTCGGGTCTCAACTTTGATGCCAATTCATATTATGGCCGGGTGGTGGATGCCAATCAGCCACCGGATCCCCAGGCTCCCCCGTGCGACGTGTATCTCTGTGTCGGTGAACACATCACCCTGCATGCCCGTGATCTCACCTTGGGCTCGCCGGTGGGAGGCGTTTGGTTCAATCTTTACAACAGCAACTTCTATGACCCCATTTATGCCTCTCGTCAGCTCCTGCTGGACACGAGCGCTTCTGGAGATCCTTTTTCCTTTGCCGATTTATTTCTGCACGGCCCCGAAACGCTCGCCGAATTCCAGAGCTATCGCCCACCGAATATCGCTGAGCTGCGGGATCCCGTTCTGCTGACTGGTCCCAATGGCACTGTGGCCTCTGGGCGTTTTCTCAGCCTCGCCTATGTTCCCCCTGCGCCGGCGCCCTTGCCCTTTCTGGGTGCGGGAGTGGGCTTTGCCTGGAGCCGTCGCCTTCGTCGCCGCATCGCGGCTCGCCGGTAGGGAACAGGATTGAAACGTCAAGGCCGCTATCACCCTGGGGGCTGGCAGTAATTCTCACCTCCCAGGGCCGCCGATACCGCCAAGTCGACAAGCGGGGCTCCGGCCGGGAGACCTACGGCAGGGGCCGTTTGGCCTGGTCGGGCGCAGGGTTGCTGTCTAGCGGAAAGGCCAATTGCCGAGGGGATGGCAGCCGCACTGGGGACCAGGGGTTCGGTCCTCCCGGTTGACCTCAGCACCATCGGCTGAGAGCCTTGGCTCTGACTTCTCAAAACCATGACCGACGGCACGACCTTCACGATCAAGCGCCAGATCACAGTGCGGGCCGTGGTCACCCCCCGCTGGAAGGAGGATGCCGAGCGGGAACTCAGCAACGCCATCAGCAGCTTTGACCAGCAATTGGCCCAGCTGGAGCAGGAGGGTCAGCGGTTGGTGGACGAAATCCGTCGACAGAGCATCAATCCCCTCGATCCCCGCGTACAAGAACAGGTCGGCTCCCTGCAGCAGCAGGTGGCCGCCAAGCGGGCTGAGCTGGAAGAACAAAAGCGCCAGGTGCTTGATCAGCAACGCCAGGTGCGTGAGCTGGCCATGGAAGAGATCGTGGACCAGGGCCAGCTGGAGAGCTTTTGCCAGGTCGGGGTGGGCGACAACCTGGTGGAGAAACTCCAGGCGGCTGTTGTCGTTCGCGATGGCGTGATCGAGGCGATGGAGGGGGCTGGTTAGGATCCGGCCCGTTACCAGCGGCAGCCTGCCTGTGGCCACCCACGACATCTTCATGCCCGCCCTCAGCTCCACGATGACGGAGGGCAAGATTGTCGAGTGGCTCAAGCAACCCGGTGATCGGGTCAATCGGGGCGAATCCGTCCTGGTGGTCGAGTCCGACAAAGCCGACATGGACGTGGAGGCTTTCCAGGAGGGATTCCTGGCTGCAGTTCTGGTGCAGGCAGGGGGCACGGCCCCCGTTGGCGAAACGATTGGACTGATTGTCGAGAGCGATGCTGAGATTGCGGCGGCCAAGGCCCAGGCAGCTGCCCCTGGTGCCGCTGCCGCAAGTGCATCTGCAGCGGCTGCGGCGCCTGCGGCGGCTGCGGCGCCATCTGCGCCTGCAGCGGCTGAGGTGCCATCTGCGCCTGCGGCGCCTGCGGTGCCCGCGCCGGCAGTACCCGCACCAGCTCCAACCCCTGTATCGGCAGCGCCGCCAGCTTTGGCGCCTGTCCCTGTTGCCGCAGCCGCGGCACCTGCGGTTGCTGCAGCCGTTGCTTCGAATGGCCGCCTGGTGGCCACCCCCCGGGCCCGCAAGCTGGCCAGTCAACTGGGAGTGGCCCTGGAGAGCCTGCGGGGCAGTGGGCCCCATGGCCGCATCCAGGCCGAAGATGTGCAGCAGGCCGCTGGCCAGCCGGTGAGTGTGCCCCGGGTTGCCGAAGGCACCGCCCCGGCCGCCAGTAGCCCAACCGCTGCCCCTGTGCCCCTGGCGGCGGCAGCGCCGGCGCCGGCGGGCCAGGCTTTTGGCCGCCCCGGCGAGACCGTGGCATTCAACACCTTGCAGCAGGCGGTCAACCGCAACATGGTGGCCAGCCTGGCGGTGCCCAGCTTCCGGGTGGGTTACACCATCAGCACCGACAAGCTGGATGCTTTTTATCAACTGGTGAAGCCGAAGGGAGTGACGATGACGGCGCTGCTGGCCAAGGCCGTGGCGATCACCCTGGCCCGCCATCCCCAGGTGAATGCGGCAACGAGCGAGGCCGGCATGGCCTATCCCAAAGCTGTGAATGTGGCCGTAGCCGTGGCCATGGAGGACGGCGGCTTGATTACGCCAGTGCTGGCCAACGCCGACCAGAATGATTTGTACAGCCTTTCGCGCCAATGGGCCGATTTGGTTAAACGGTCCCGCTCCAAACAACTCAAGCCGGAGGAGTACAGCACGGGCACATTCACCCTTTCGAACCTGGGCATGTTCGGTGTTGATCGCTTTGATGCGATCTTGCCGCCCGGCACCGGCGCCATTTTGGCTGTGGCGGCCTCCCGGCCCGTGGTGGTGGCGCTCAAGGATGGCTCGATTGCGGTGCGGCGGCAGATGCAGGTAAACCTCACCTGTGATCACCGGGTCATTTACGGAGCCGATGCGGCCGCTTTCCTCAAGGATCTCGCCTCCCTGATCGAAGATCGACCCGAAACCCTTGCCCTCTGAGCCAAACCAGGTCCCGGAACCGCCGACCGACAACCCGCAGCCGCAGAGCGATAGCGGCTGGGCCCCTGGCCCGGGGGCTGATTCGGATGATTCACCGGCCGATGCCGATGAATGTCTCTCCAGCTATGACTATGAGCTGCCGGAAGCGGCCATTGCCCAGGTGCCAGCCGAGCCGCGTCACCAGGCGCGGATGCTTGTGGTGGGGCCTGAGCCAACCAGTCGCCATCGGCGGGTATGGGATTTGAGCGAGGAACTGCGGCCGGGCGATCTGCTGGTGGTCAACGACACCAGGGTGATGAAGGCCCGCCTGCGGGCCCAACGGGCCAGTGGTGGCAGCGTTGAGATCCTGGTGCTGGAACCGTGGCAGCCTGAAGGCAGCACCGAGCCGGAGCCAGGGGCTGCGGATTGGTTGTGCCTGCTACGCCCCGCCAAGCGGGTGCGGCTTGGGGAGTGGTTGGAGCTGCAGGGACCGCTTGCGGCGGCTCCTGCCGGAGCACCGCTCAAGGTACAGGTGCGGGAGGTGGATGGGGCCAGTGGCGGTCGGATCGTTCGCTTTCCAGCCGGCTATGGCAAAGCTGCAGACCTGGAGCGCCTGCTCAATCTCTATGGGGAGGTGCCCCTGCCCCCCTATATCCAGCGTGCGGTGGCCGAGGACAGCCAGCGGTACCAGACCCGCTATGCCGCCCGCCCCGGAGCGGTGGCGGCTCCGACGGCCGGTCTCCATCTCAGTGATGCTCTCTTGGCAGCCCTGGCGGAGAGGGGAGTGACGATCGCGCCGATCACCCTGCACGTTGGCCTGGGCACGTTTCGCCCCCTGGAGAAGGAGGATCTGCGCCAATTGGAGCTACATAGCGAGTGGGTGGAGCTGAGCCCCGATTTGGTGTCCCAAGTGGAGGCGTGCCGGACCCGGGGCGGCCGGGTGATTGCGATTGGCACCACCAGCGTGCGTTGCCTGGAGGCGGTGGCGGCCCTCAACGGCGGCCAGTTGCGGCCCTACCAGGGTCGGGTCTCGCTGGTGATCCAACCCGGTTTCCGCTTCGCGGTGGTGCAGGGACTATTAACTAATTTCCATTTACCGCGCAGTTCGTTGCTACTGCTGGTGAGTGCCCTGATCGGCCGACAGCGGTTGCTGGCTTTGTACGAGCAGGCGATTGCGGCCGGCTATGGCTTTTTTTCCTATGGCGACGCCATGCTGATCACCCCCGAAGCGGTGCTGGGGAGCGCCAAGCCCTTGGACCCTCGCTAAGGGAGGCGAGCAGTAATGAATAGGGGAATCCCCCCGGCAGCCGATCGGGCCGGGGGGAAACGATGGATCAGGCGGCGGCCAGGTTGGCGGCGACGAAATCCCAGTTGACCAACTTGTCGAGGAAGGTGGTCATGTAGTCGGGACGACGGTTCTGGTAGTCCAGGTAGTAGGCGTGTTCCCAGACATCCATGGTGAGCAGGGCCTTTTGACCGTGGGCCAGGGGCAGGTCGGCATTGGCGGTCTTGGTGATCTTGAGCACGCCGTTGTCGAGCACCAGCCAGGCCCAGCCGCTGCCGAACTGGGTGGCACCGGCGGCTTTGAACTGTTCCTTGAAGGCGTCAAAACTGCCGAAGTCTGCGTCGATGCGGGCCGCCAGGGTGCCGCTGGGCTTGCCACCGCCATTGGGTTTGATGCCCTGCCAGTAGAAGCTGTGGTTCCAGACTTGGGCGGCGTTGTTGAAGATGCCAGCCTTGCCGGCATCGCCAGCGACGGCGAGGATGGTGGCTTCCAGGCTCTGATCTTCGAGGTCCGTGCCGGCGACCAGGTTGTTGAGGTTGGTCACATAGCCAGCGTGATGCTTGCCGTAGTGAAATTCCAGGGTGTTGCGGGATATGTGGGGCTCGAGCGCATCGAGGCTGTAGGGCAGTTCGGGCAGCTGGTGAGCCATGGAAGGGGGAAGACGGGTTTTGCTTGCGTTTGGGGGCAGGGCCAGGACCCGGCTGAGGGGCAGGGCCGGGGACCGGCGCTGGCGATCCTAACGATCCCTTCCAGATGCCAGCCCCCGGGACTGGGGCGGCCTCAGCCGCCGACACCCAGCAGTTCCACCTCAAAGATCAAGGTGGCATTGGGAGGTATGACCCCACCGGCGCCACGGGAGCCGTATCCGAGGTCGGGGGGGATGACGAGTTTGCGCTTGCCGCCCACCTTCATGCCGGCAACGCCCTCATCCCAACCCTGGATGACGCGGCCACCGCCAAGGGGAAAGGAGAAGGGGCCGCGGCCGTAACTGCTGTCGAATTCCTTGCCGTTCTCCAGGGTGCCGCGGTAGTTGACCGAGACCTTCTGGCCGGCTTTGGCTTCGGCGCCGCTGCCCACGACCAGATCGGTGATGCGCAGCCCGCTGGCCGTCACCCGTTCGGCTGGGGTGGTGATTTCACCGCCCAGGGCGGCGGCTGCCCCGGCCACGGTGATGCCGCTATCGGCGGCGGACTCGGGGCTGGAGGGGGCCATGGCGAAAAGGGTGGGGTTGGGGTTGTCGGGATCGAGTTCAAGCGGTGCCACCACGGCGGCGCGCGCCCTGGGGGCACTGGTCTTGGCGGCCGGGACGCTGAGCACCGCCGTGGTGGCGGTGGGTTCGCTGGGCGGGGCCGCGACGACGCTGGTGGGGTTGACCAACTGGCTGACGAAGGCCGTCAGCAGACAGGCGATGCAAACGGTGACGCTGATCAGGATGTCGCGCATGGCGGCGTAGCTCATACGGAGGGGATTCTGCCCCGTTGGGGTGAGCCCCGTTGGGGGGGGCCCCGTTGGGGTGGGCCCCTCCAAGGGCTGGGACTGGCTCAATCCGGGAGTTCGTTGAAGCCCTGGCGCTGGCGCAGGGTCTGTTCCAGGCGGTCGATGCGGCCCCGCAGTTCGTCCACCTCCCGCTGGCGGGCCAGGCCCAGGTCCTGGAGCAGGTGATCGCGGTTGCGTTCCAGCTGCCGCTCGGCCTGCTGTTCCAGCTCGGGAGTCTCGCCCCGCAGGGCCTTCAGCACGTCATCCACCAGGGCAGAGGCCTGGTTGGGGTCGAGGCGGCCACTGCGCACCCAGTCCTGACTGACGTTGCGGAGTCGATCGCCGACCAGGGAGGTGGTTCCAAGCCCCCGCAAGACGAGCATTTGCAGCAGATTGCCCTGGTCCATGGCAGCGGGTCCTTGGTAACGGATAGGGGCGCCTTGGCCGGCGCCTGCAGCCAGCTTGCGGCTGCCTAGGCTGCAGCGCCATGGGAAATCACCGGCGCTTCTGGGCTCTGGCCGCCATTGCCGGCGGAGTCCTGGCTGGGGTGGCCCTGCCGCCTGTGGGCTGGCCCTGGCTGTTATGGCCGGCGCTGGCGCTGCTCTGGGCGGTGGCCGGTTCTCCGCATCGCAGCACGGCGCTGGCGGCTGCGGCGCTGTGGGGCGGCGCCGCCGTCCTGGTCAGCCACCGCTGGCTGCTGTGGTTGCATCCTTTGGATTGGATCGGGGTGCCGGCCCCCCTGAGCCTGCCGCTGTGTCTGGTGGTGTGGGCTTTCTGTGGTGGGGTGGGGGGATTGCTGGTGGCTGCCTGGGTAGCCCTGCTGCGACCCCTTGATCCCACTCGCCTGGACACCGCCTTGGTGGCGGCCCTGGGCTGGGGGCTGGCGGAGGTGGTGCTGGCCAGAGGGCCGTTGTTTTGGCTGGGCTTGGGAGCATCGGCCCTGCCAGGCGATCCGGCCCTGGCAGCCCTGGCGGCCCTTGCCGGTGCGGGGGCGATCGCGGCCCTGCAGGTGCTGATCGGCTGGGGGCTCTGGCGGGCG
>JBKDVK010000157.1:0-12466 GCA_046338875.1 Cyanobacteriota bacterium
CAGTTCACCCACCGGCGGCCGCTCGACCTGGCCGGCGGCCGGAGTCCAGAGCCCGCTTACCAAGCGCAGAAATGAGGTCTTGCCACAGCCCGAAGGCCCCACCACGAGCAGGCGATCGCCGGGTGCAATTGTCAAGCTGAGATCCCGGATCAGGTGGCGTCCACTGCGAGGGGGCACCAGATCGGCATGGCGCAGCACAATGGCGTCGCTGAACTGACGGGTATCAACCGGCGAAGCTGGTACGAGCGATGGATCGAGGAGGTCGTGACCCCCAGCCAAGGAATCGATCTTGCTTTGGAACCCTTCTAAGCGGCTGATGGAAGCAGAGAATGCCGCCAACCGATCGACATTGTTAACGATGTAGCTGACGGAAAACAGAACCTGGGAAAAAGCAATGCTGGCCTGGCCAAAAACACCGAAATCAACTTGTCTGGCAAAGTAGATTGGAGCAATAACCAACCAGGGCAGAAAACGAGAGAAATAATCGTAGGAACGCTGAATCACACTGATGAGAGCTTCCCAAATAATCAGCCGGTTGTAGTTATTGATTGCTCCGCCAAGGCGCCTCTGGGCCTCCTTGCCTTCCTGGGCCTCACCTCGGTAAAACGCAATCGACTCGGCATTGTCTCGAATATGAACAAGCCCGTAACGGAAATCGGCTTCGAGCTTAAGCTGTTGATAATTTAGTACCACCAGACGCCGACTTGCAAAAACAATCAAAGCTGTACCGGAAACCGCATAGACAAGCAGCAAAAGAGCCAACCTAGAGTTAATACTCCAGAGCACGAGAATGAAACTAACAAATGTAAGCAAGGCGGATAGAATCTCCACCGATACACTCAGGCTTGTATTTGTGAAACTCGCTGCGTCCTGGGAGATGCGCTGGTCAGGGTTATCGATCTCCTCGGTGCTTTCGTCATTAGGATTTAGTTCGTAATAGGCACGATTACTCAAATAACGTCCCAACAGACGACCGCTTAACCATTCTCGCCACAACAAACCAAGCCGGGGAATCAGATAGGCCTGCAACGCCCTGATAGGCAGCGCCAGCATCAGACAGAATGCGTAGATGGCGACCGTTTTCCAAAAACCATCTTGGTCGTAAGCGACCAGAGAGTTATCGACATTGCGAGCGACAAAGCTGATGCCGACATTGATGCCATTGATAACCAGTATCAACAGAGCAATCACCCCAAGCAACACCCAAGGGACCCAGCGCCCCTGTCGCAACTGGCCGCGATAGAGCCAGAAGCAAAAGACCCCTGCCGCCATCAAGCCCAAGAGCAACCAACCGATCGGGCCAGCCCATAGGGCAGCCACCTGCTGGGGGACACCTGGCAGGAAGCGACCCTGCAGCTGGGGAATCAGGGCACCGCTGAGGGCTACTGCCCCAGTCAGCAGCACAAGAGTCAAGCCGACCACGATGGCCAGCAAGGCTGCCAGCAACAGGAGAAAGGAACCACCTCCTGTCCTTCCCTCTTCCAAGGGAAGGAAGTAGGGCTGGGCAAGCCGCTGCAGTTTGCCCAGCTGTTCGCGCAGGGCCTTGGCGGGATTCATGCACAACGGCGATTTCAGCCATTGTCGCCGTTAGCACGCAAGCCAGTAAGCCCCAGGGCGCGGATTATGGGGCGGCACGCTGGACAGTGCTCCCCTGCTGGCAACCTGCAGGGCCAAGCGTTGAGGAATCAGCCCGGGGGCCAGCTCAGGGCGCGACCGCCGATGACATGGACATGCAGGTGGAAAACGGTCTGACCCGCCTCTGCGCCGCTGTTGATCACAGTGCGCCAACTGTCGAGACCCTCCTGACGGGCCACCTTGGCAGCCACCAACAACAGATGGCCCAGCAGCGCCTGATCCGCAGGACCTGCCTCAGCCAACTCGGCGATGGGCTGGCGGGGAATCACCAGAGCATGCACCGGCGCCTGGGGATTTACATCCCTAAAGGCCAGGCAAAGATCGTCGCTGTAAAGGGCCTCGCAGGGTATTTCGCCCCGCAGGATGCGCCCGAAAATCGTGTCCGCACTGGCACTCATAGAAACAAAACTCTGAGATCAAGGCAACCGGCAAGGCCCTGGCACTAGGCCCATTCTGTCCATGATGCCTGTTGGGACAGGGGGTGGCACTTACAAAGCAGAGACATGCTTCCCCTATGGCCCTGGCCCACTGCCACAGCGGCGCCCTGAGGGGGGTGGAGGCGGTCGCCGTGCGGGTTGAGGTGGACATCGGCCCCGGCTTGCCCGGGCTCCAAATGGTGGGCCTGGCCGATGCGGCGGTCCAGGAATCGCGGGAACGGGTGCGGGCGGCCCTGCGCAACAGTGGCCTACGGATGCCGCTGAACCGGGTTGTCGTCAGCCTGGCCCCAGCGGACCTGCGCAAGGAGGGCCCCGCCTTCGACCTTCCCATTGCCCTGGGACTCCTGCTGGCCAGTGGCCAAATGCCTGCAGAGTGCATCGAAGGGATTTGGAGTGCGGCAGAGCTCGGACTTGACGGTCGTCTGCGGCCGATTCGTGGGGTGCTGGCCCTGGCCTTGGCGGCCAGGCGCCTGGGGGCTCGGGGTCTACTGGTCGCCGCCGGCAATGTCGCCGAGGCCGCCTTGGTGGAGGGACTGCGGGTGTGGGGCGCCCAGGATCTGCCTGGCGCCCTTGAGCAACTCGCCGATCCGGAGCGCCCCCTGTGCCTCCCCCCCCAACCCACGAAGGCGCACCCAGCCCCGCCGGACCTCGATCTGGCGGATGTAAGAGGCCAAGGCCATGGCAAGCGAGCCTTGGAAATCGCCGCCGCAGGAGGCCACCACCTGTTGCTGGTGGGCCCCCCAGGCAGTGGCAAAACCATGCTGGCCAGGCGATTAGCCGGCCTGCTGCCAGAGCTGCCCCAGGAGGAAGCCCTGGAACTGACCCAGCTTCATTCCGTTGCCGGTCTGTTGGAGGAGGGCGCAGGCCTGATACGTCATCGCCCGTTCCGCAGTCCCCACCACAGCTGTTCAGCAGCGGCGTTGGTGGGCGGGGGGAGCCGGCCGCGACCAGGGGAGCTCAGCCTGGCCCATAGGGGCGTGCTCTTTCTCGACGAACTGACGGAGTTCCGTCGGGAGGTTCTCGACCAGCTCAGGCAACCGTTGGAGGCACGGGAGGTGTGGATCAGCCGGGCGCGGGACCGCTGTCGTTTTCCCTGCGCGATCACCCTGGTGGCCGCCACCAACCCCTGTCCTTGCGGCTGGTGGGGGGATCGGGAGCGGGAATGCCGCTGTCCAGAAGGGGTGCGGCGGCGCTACTGGGGAAGGCTCTCAGGGCCGCTCCTGGATCGCATCGATCTGCAAGTGGTGATGCAAAGGGCCCAGCCCAGGGACCTGGTTGCCGCCCTAGATGTCAGAGGGGAGACAGGGCCCAGGGGGGAAGTAGGGGTATTTGAAACGGAAACAACTGCCCAGGTGGCAAGCCGGGTGAAGATCGCTCGCGGGCGGATGCTGCGCCGTAACCCCGGGGGCTGCTCCAACAGCGACTTGCCCGCTGCTGCCCTCAAGGAGGTGCTGGGGCTGGATCAAGCATGCATCGACCTTTGGGAAGCGATCATCACGCAGCGGCGGCTTTCAGCCCGCAGCTCCGATCGCATCTTGCGGGTGTCGCGAACCCTGGCAGACCTTAAAGGGGCCAGGACGGTCGGAACCAGGGAAATCTCCGAAGCCCTGGGATACCGAAGTTTTGACCTGACAACTCGGGAGGCAGGTTGAAGGGACCAAGCAATCTGGAAGGATCGAACCTGGGAATCCTGCGGCGAACACTGCAAGAACTGAATGCCAACCGGCGAGCTGCCAACTTTGCTTGTTTGCGCTGCCAACCTTGCTTGTTTGCATGGATAAGCCCCCATGACCAACGCGTGGGAGCCGATCATCCAGACCAGCAGATGGTTCTGCTTAGAGCATTCTTTGCACGTCAACCAAGGCCAAAACCCATGCTGCAAAAAGCAGCCCGAGGGAAGCAAGGGCCCAAACTCAACGGCGACGGCGACGCTGCTGGGCTTTGCGCTTGTATTTCTCGGTGGGGGTCTCGTGGTGGCGCAGCCGCTTGAGGTCGGCGAAGATGCCGGCCTTGGAGACCTGGCGTTTGAAGCGGCGGAGGGCCGATTCGATTCCTTCGTTTTCGCCGACGGTGACCTGGGTCATGAAAGGCTGTGTGAACGCAAACAGTCAGGCAACCTAGCAAGAGGGGGTTTCCTCAACGGGCTTTGGCGGCGGCGCCGCTTACGGCAGCAGGCCAAGCGGAGGTGTACAGATAGACGTGACCGAGGTTGCGGCCCTTGAACTGCCGACGCATCAGCCGCCAACCCGGCTCCAGCTCAAACTTCAAGAAACCACCGGCGCTGCCAAAGGTACGGGCCACCATCATCTCGGGCCCCGCTCCCGGACGGGTCGGCATGGCCATCAAATAAGTGTCATTGGGACTGCGCACCACCGTGAGGCGATAGCTGGAGGAAAGGTCGCGATCGGCAACCCGCAGCGAATAGCCATTGGCGTCGATATAGCGGGCGCAGACACCGGTGAAATCAAAACTAGCCAGCAGGGGATTCACCGCCGCCGGTCGCCCCTCGGCGACGGCGAAGCAGGGACGGCCGCCCCGCACCTGCTCGTAGATGTTGAGCTGATAACGGCTGCCGCTGCCAATCGGGGCCGCTACCACCAGGAAGCGGCCCTGGTCCAACTCCCCGGCCCCAAACAGGGACTGGCTGCGCGACGGCAGACCACCGCCAAGGGAAGCGAGCAGGATCAGGGTCGTCAGACCCAGGGCAGGGAATCGGGCTGGGCGAGGGGCCGAGGGGAACATGGAGGCAATCGCGGCAAGACAGATCGAAGTGGCCGTATTTACAGAAATCGGGCTGGCCCTACCAGCCCTGGCAGTGCCAGAGCTGGTAGGGCCAGTAAAACCGGTTTTCAGGCCTGCTGATTGCTGCGGATAGCGAACAACAAAGCCAACAGGCAACCCGGAATACTGGCCGCCAAAATCAGGCGCGTAGTCACAACTCCAAGTTCCGGTTGGCCGTAGGCCAGCTCAAACACCGACCCGGTGGCGGCGATGCCGAGCACACAGGCCAGGGCGAGCAAAACGCCGGCCAGGGGTTTCATCGGCATGGGGAAAGCTCAGGGCAGCGACTGGACGTGGTCGAGTTCAAAACCATGCTGTCGCAATTCGGTGCTGAGGCTGGCGGTGTCTGTGACCCGATCCACGAACAACACTCCCTTTAGGTGGTCCATCTCGTGCTGAATGCAACGAGCCAGTAGTCCATCAGCCTTGAGGCGCCGGGCCCGACCCATCTCATCACGAAAGCTGACCTCAACCACGGAAGGGCGCACCACTTGCAGATAGACCCCAGGGATGCTGAGACAACCCTCCTCATAGGTATTGCAAGAGGCTCCGGCGGCGGTGATTTCCGGGTTGATCAAAATCAGCGGGGGGGTAGCCGCCTCTTCTAGATCGAGATCGATGACCAACAGCTGCTGATGCACCCCAACCTGGGGAGCCGCAAGGCCGATACCGCGGGCGGTATACATGCTGCGCAACATATCCCGAGCCAGCTCGCGCACTGCCTCATCGACCTTGCCGATACGGCGGGCGGTTTGGCGAAGCTCCTGCTCCCCGAGGGTGTGGATGCGCCGCGATTGGTCTTCGGAGGGCTCCTTGGGCACAAGCATGGTCTTGTTGCCCTGCTCGGCATGGCGGGCCATCTGGGCGAAGCTGCGCGCCAAAGAGACACCTAAAACAATGGAGTCAATTCTAAGGTCCTGAAGTCGGAGGCACCGGTGACAGCAAGGGGTAAGGGGGCAGCGCTCTCAGCGTCCATAGCCGTGGGATCCATAGCGGTTCCGAAGGAGCCCCTACTGGCCCAGGGGCGTCTTTTTTGGCTGGAACAACGTCCCCAGGAAAACGGTCGCACCACCTTGATGGGCTGCGGGATGCGGGGTGAGCCCCCCCGGGACCTCACCCCCGGCCCGTGGAACCTGCGAAGCCGCATCCATGGCTATGGCGGCGGCGCTTACACGGTGGACGGCACGATCGCAGTGTTCGTCCATGACGGTGATCGTTGCCTTTGGCGACTGGATCTGGCGGCGGGACTGGAACCAGGGCAGGAGGTGGTGGCGGTCGGTCCGCCACGCCAGCTGACGGCGCCTTGGCAGCAGGGGGCAAGGTCCTTCAGCGACGGACTGATCGATCGGCCCCGGGATCGCTGGATCGGCGTGATGGAGCTGGGGGGAGAGGACTTTTGGGTCGCGGTCCCCCTGGAAGGCGGCAAACCCCAAACCCTGCATCGCCCAGCTGACTTCTGCGGCTATCCGGTGCTAAGCCCCTCGGGAACCCATCTGGCCTGGGTCGAATGGCAACAACCCCACATGAGCTGGGAGCGAAGCAGCCTCTGGCTGGGAAGATTTGATAACGATGGCTCCCTGGTCGACGTCCGCCCGATCGCCGGTGCGGTTGGGGCCGCGCCGGCGGCCATTTCAGTGTTTCAGCCCCTGTGGGCTGGGGATGATCTGGTGGTGGCCAACGACCGCAGCGGTTGGTGGAACCTGGAGATTCTGCGGGATGCCGAGCATCTGGCCATTGATGCCGAACCCCACTGGCAACCCCTGCTGCCCCTGGAGGCCGAATTCGGGGCTCCCCAGTGGATCCATGGGCTGCGCACCAGTGCCTGGGACGGCCAGCAACTGATCGCCGCGGCCTGCCGCCAGGGCCAGTGGGAGCTGGGCAAGGTACCCGTGGGGCCAGAGCCGTCCCCAGGTGAGGGCCACGGGCCCGCAGTCCCTGCGGTCTGGCACCCCCTGGCCCTCCCCTTTGATGACGTGGCTGGCCTATGCGCCGAGAACGGCACCTTGGTGGCCATCGCCAGCGGACCTACCGCGACGGCAGGCCGACTTGAGATCAACCTGCACGACCTGAGCTGGCGCCATACCCCGGCGACGTCCGCCGTCGGTCCCCGCAGGGACCAGCAATTGCCACAAGCCCTCTGGTTTAAGGGAGCCTCGGGCAGGCCCACCCACGCCTGGTTTCATCCGCCAGAGGGGGGCCGGCACTCGGGAGCACCCTTGCTGGTGAAGGGCCACAGCGGCCCCACCGGCATGGCCCGCACCGGGCTGAGTGCGGCAATTCAGTTCTGGACCAGTCGGGGCTGGGGGGTGCTGGATGTCAATTACGGCGGATCGACCGGCTTCGGCCGTGCCTATCGGCAGCGACTCGATGGGCAATGGGGAGTGGTGGATGTGGCAGACCTGATCGCCGCGGCCCAGGCCGTGCTGGACCGCAGCTGGGCGGATCCGCAGCGGGTTGCAATCGAAGGGGGCAGCGCAGCGGGGTTCACCGTGCTCTCTACCCTGGGCCAAACAACCATCTTCAAGGCTGGGGCTTGTCGCTACCCGGTCAGCGATCTGACGGACCTAGTGAAGGTGGGTCACCGCTTTGAGGCTCGCTATCTCGATGGGCTGGTGGGCCCCTGGCCCGCGGCGCGTGATCTTTACGAAGCCCGATCGCCTCTAAACCAGGTAGAGAGACTACGCACGCCCTTGATTCTTTTCCACGGTCTTCAAGATCAGGTGGTGCCCGCCTCCCAGACTGAACGGCTGGCCTTGGAACTTTCGCGCAGGGGGGTGCCGGTCGAACTGCATCTCTTCGCCGAGGAGGGCCATGGGTTTCGCGCCAGCGCCGTGCAGGTGCAGGTACTGGAGGCGACGGAATCCTTCTTCCGCCGCCACCTGAAACTTTGATGCCCTTGCTGGAACGGACTGAAACCGGTCCCCTCCTCGCAGCCCTGGCCCAGCCGCTGCTGCCCCTGGCCCTCTTGGCAGCGCTATTGGTGGTGGGCCGCTGGATCGGCCAGGGAATCCAGATGAAGCGCCTTGGCCTGCCCGAATCCCTGCTGGCCGGAGGCCTAGGGCTGCTCCTGGCCCCTGGTGGCCCCTTGCCGGTGCTGCCGCCAACGGTGGTCTCCTTCTGGGCCGAGCTGCCCCTGGCCCTGTTAACCCTGGTTTTCGGCTCCTTGCTGGTGGCCAAACCCCTGCCCAAGCCAGGTCCCCTCTGGCGGCCTCTGCGGGCCCAGATCCTGCTGGCCCTGGTCCTGGCCTTCGGCCAGTTCCTGGTGGGGGCCATGGTGGTGGGGTTGGTGCTGCAACCGTGGCTGGGGGTGAGTCCGGTGATGGCCTGCCTGATCGAGGTGGCCTTTGAGGGGGGCCATGGATCGGCGGCGGCCATGGGTCCCACCTATGAGCGACTCGGGCTGGTGGGGGGTCAGGACCTGGGCCTGGCCATGGCGACGGTGGGTCTTTTGACGGCCAGCCTGGTGGGCGGGCTCCTGGTGGTATGGGGTCGCTGGCGCGGCTGGCTAGCGACCCCATACCTGGGTGAAGCCCAGTTGGCGGAAACGACGCCGGTGTTGGCTGCCCAAGAGAAACCGGGCGAAAGTCCTGGAAAAGGCCCGCCACCTGCTGACGCCGCACCCTCCTCCCCCTTACCAGGCCTGGCCGCCAAGGCTGGGCCTTGGGCGGCCGTAGCCCGCTGGCTGGTGAATCTGGGCCTGGCGGGGGTGGCCGTGGCCCTGGGCTGGGGGGCCCAGTTGCTGCTGGGACTGGCGGCAAATCGCCTCGGGGGAGGCGTGGCCGTTTTGGTGAGCGTCCTGCCGGTGTTTCCCTTAGCCCTGCTCGCTTCCCTGCTGGTGCGCTGGGTGCTCGAACGATGGAACCTGACGGACTGGGCTTCGGCACCAGTGCAACAACGCATCGGCACCTTGGCGGCCGATCTGCTGATTGTGGCTGCCACCGCCTCCCTGAACCTGGGACTCCTGACCCGAAGCTGGGAGCCGCTGCTGGTCCTTTCTCTGGCGGGGCTTGCCTGGAATCTGGGGGTGGTGGTCCTGCTAGGGCAGCGCCTGATGCCGGCGCCCTGGTTTGAACGCAGCCTGGTGGAATTTGGCCAAGCAACCGGGGTTGTGGCCAGTGGCCTGCTGCTGTTGCAGATGGCCGAAGCGGAGGGCCGAGCCGAGGTGCTGACTCCGTTTTCGATCAAACAACTGCTGCTGCAACCCCTACTGGCGGGAGGCCTGATCACGGTGGCGGCGCCCCTGGCGGTGCACAGCTGGGGCCTGCCGGCCTGGGGGAGCCTGTGTCTGGCGGTGGTGCTGGGGGCCGGGGGCTTGGGGCTATGGCTGGCCAGGGTGGAGGTCTGAGACCACAGGCAATTAGCGCACCATGGCGGGCACGTTGCCGCCATCGACCGTGAGCACGGCGCCGGTGGTGCGCTCCATGCGGGCCAGGGCCACAAAAGCGGCGGCCACATCAACGGCTCGCACCTCAGCGCCAAGCAAGTTGCCGCCCATGTAGGCGGCCTCGCTGATGCCCCGGGCGGCAGCCCGATCCCTGATCATGGCGTCATCCAAGAGTCCAGAGCGGATACGGTCGGCATTGATGGCGTTGACTCTGACACCAGCATCGCCGCCCTCAAGGGCGTATTGGCGCATGAGGGCGAGCAGGGCAGCCTTGCTGGTGCCATAGGCACCAAAATTGGCCCCGGGATTGAGGGCTTGCTTGCTGACGTTGAAGAGCAACTGGCCGCCCAGCCGGCCGTTGGGCACAGCTTGGCCGTTGCTGGCACCAAACGACCGGTCCTGGGCGCGGAACACGGCCATTGCCGCCTGGGCGACAGATTGGTGGGAGAAGAAATTGAGCTCAAAACTGCTGCGCAGCACTGCGTCGGGCAGATCGGCCATGGCGCCGATCCAAGCGGCTCCAGCATTGCTGACGACGATATCGACCCCGCCGAAGTGGGCGCAGCAACGATCAAAGGCGGCACGCACCGCAACAGAGTCGGTGACATCGCAGCGCAAGCCCAGGGCGCGGGAGCCGCAGGCGGCGGCCACGGCGGCGGCGCGCTCGCCATCGAGGTCGACCACAGCCAGGTCGGCGCCGGCGGCGGCAAAGGCCCGAGCCGTCGCTTCGCCGATCGCCCCGCCGCCGCCGGTGACCAGTACTACCTGACGGGCCAGGGGCTTCTCGGCAGCCTTGCCGAGCTTGGCCTGCTCCAGGCTCCAATACTCCATGTCAAAGGTGTCGTCCTCGTTGACGGGTTGGAAGCGGCCGATGCTCTCGGCCGCCACCAAAGTGGTGGCCCAGGCTTCAGCGATGTCGGCGGTGACCGCGGCATCGGCGGCAGAGCGGCCCACACCGATCAGGCCGTGGCCAGGCAGGGCCAGCAGGCGCGGCAGGGGATCAAGGGGGGTTTTACCGCCGCCAACGCGCTGGTTCTGGCGGTCGAAATAGGCCCTGTAATTGGCCAGATAAGTTGCCAGGGCACTCTCCACCTGGGTTCCCCAGGCGACCAAGGCCGAGGGATCAACGGCGGCCCGGTCGGCAGCGGCGGGGGGAGGGGGCAGCACCAGGGGCCAGGCCTTGGTGCGAATCACATGGTCCGGGGTGGCCACGCCGCGGGTGGCCCAGTCCGGCAAACGGGCGTCATCCACGACGGAGCGGGTTAGGGGGGTGTCGCGCAGCGCCAAAATCCAATGGGCGGGACAGCCAGCGGTGACGGTGGCCCGGCCCAGGGCCCCCCGCAGAATTGGCAGCAGCGCCGCCGCAGGCGCCGGGGACTCCGGCAAGGCCACCGGCTGGAGCGTGCAGCGACCCTGGCCCAGGCATTCTTCGGCCTGCCGCACCAGCTCGATCATGCGGCTGTAGCTCTGTTCGGCCGTGGCGCCAAAGGAAAAGAGACCGTGCTGCAGCAGCACCATGCCCTCCAGCTCAGGCCCCCCCTGGGCGAGACGCCGGGCCTCGGCGGCTTCCCAAGCAGCGGCGCAGGCCTTTGCCAACGCAAAACCGGGCATCACATAAGGCACTAGGGCGACCCGCTCCCCAAACACCTCGCGGCACACCTGGGCGGCATCGCTCTGGTCGGCGAGGGCCAGCAGGGCGGTGGAGTGGGTGTGATCGACAAAGGTGTGCGGCAGAAAGGCATGCAGCAGGGCCTCCACCGAGGGGTTAGGGGCCGCGGGATCGATCAGGTTCTGGCGTTGGGCTGCCACCATCGCCTCATCACTGAGGGCATCAAGGACCCGCAGGGCGCGCAGCGGTTCAAGCCGCACCGCTGGATGGCCGGGGGGCTCAATGGTGCCCAGATCCCAGCCACTGCCTTTGACACAAAGCACGGAGATCGGTTCACCGAGCAGGCCCGTCACGGTGGTCTTAACGGAAGTATTGCCACCGCCATGGAGCACCAACTGGGGATCAGCCCCCAGCAAGCGGGCGCTGTAGGTGCGCAGGGCCAGATCGGGGCCCACTCCCTGGGCGCCGTAGCGGGCGATCGCCTCATGGGCGTCGCTATCCGACCAGCGGTTTTGGACGGGCATGGCAGGGAAGCTGCAGGGCCAAGAGGCTAGGGGGCAGGGGGCAGGGGGCTGGCATCTCCCCTGGAGCACCACCGCAAGGCAGGCACGGGGCGTTTTCCTGGGCTCTAGCAAAGGACACATGGGCCAATCGAGCAGCCGGAGGCGCGGGTCGGCAATCCCAAGGCAAAACAGTGTTTAAAAAAGCAAGAAGTCTGTCTAATCTGAACTGGGAGTACCTAGCTCCCACCGGCCAAACGTCCCCAGATTCTTCACACCGCTCCATGGCGCTGCGCACGCTGCTGTTCTTGCTCACCAACCTGGCGGTGATGCTCACGATCTCGTTGATCTTGAATGTGCTCACGGCCATTGGCTTGCTCCCCCCGGATCTGCCGCTGTTGCCGCTGTTGATCGGTTCATTTTTCTGGGGCGTGGTGGGGGCCTGGATCTCCCTGCAGTTTTCCGCCGAATCTGCCAAGCGGATGATGGGCATCCAACTGGTCGGACAGGGGGGCGGCGGCACCGAGCGCTGGCTCAATGACACTGTGGCCGGGCTAGCCCAGCGGGCCGGCGTGCCTATGCCCGAAGTGGGAATCTATGAATCTCCCGAATGGAACGCCTTCGCCACCGGCCCCTCCCCCAGTCGGGCGTTGGTGGCGGTGTCCACCGGCATCCTGCAGGGCATGCCCGAACCCGAACTGGAAGCGGTGCTTGCCCATGAGATGAGCCATGTCAGCAACGGCGACATGGTGACAATGACTCTGCTGCAAGGGGTGATCAACGCCTTCGTGATGTTCCTGTCGCGGGCGGTGGTCTTTTTGCTGCCCAATCGCTCCAACGACGAAGGAAGGCAATACGGACCACCACCGACGATGCTGCTCGTTTGGCCCCTGGAGATTCTGTTGGGGGTGTTGGGTTCGTTGGTAACGGCGTGGTTCTCCAGGCACCGGGAATACCGGGCCGATGCCGGGGCCGCCCGCCTCACAAACCCGGAAACCATGGCAAGCGCCCTATCCCGGCTCGGACATATGGAGAATCTTCAGGATCCCCGTGACGAACCCACCCTGGCAACCCTGAAAATCAATGAACCGCCAGGATTTCTACGGCTGTTCGCCAGCCA
>JBKDVK010000158.1:0-18638 GCA_046338875.1 Cyanobacteriota bacterium
GCAAGCCCTGGGGGTTGAACATCTCTGGCTGGACCTGCGTCCCGTCGGGCAGGAGCGTCTGGAAAGGCAGTTTCCAACCATCTTGAGTCGCTGCCGGGAGCTGGGGCTGGAGCCCAGCAGCGCTCCGATTCCCGTGGCTCCTGCAGCCCATTACTGGATGGGCGGCATCAGCACTGACCTGCAGGCCGCCAGCAGCTTGCCTGGCCTCTATGCCGTGGGGGAAGTGGCTTGTACTGGAGTGCATGGTGCCAACCGACTCGCCAGCAATTCCCTGATGGAATGCCTGGTCTTTGCCCGCAGGCTGGTGGCCGGTTTGCAGCTGCAACCCTTGCCGTCTCAGCCGATCCCCGGGGCCTGCTCCGGCCCTGCCCCAGGGGAGGAGGCCACAGCGGACCCCAAAGCGATCCAGGCCCAAATCGCAGACCTGCGCAAGCTTTGCTGGCAGGTGGCGGGGGTGGAGCGGCAGGGCCACTCCCTGGCCCTCGGCTGGCAGGAAGTTCGGCGACGCCGTCAGTTATGTGAGGCAAACCGGCTGCTGCGACGGGCCCATGGCCAACCCCCAGGCCTGGCTCTTCAGCTGGAACCAGGCCAGCGCGAACCGTTGCTGGCCATGCAGGATCTGCGCCAGCGGCTGGTGCTGGCCGAACTGTTATGTGAGGCAGCCCTGTTCCGAGATGAGAGCCGTGGGGGGCATTTCCGTGAAGATGCTCCAGCCCCCCAACCTTTCTGGGAGCGGCACACTATCCAGGAGCGGGGGCGGGCGATCGCAACCAGCGCGATCATCGGCAGGCCTGGGGACAGGGGAGGTGGGGAGGCTAGGGCTGGAGGGCCAGAGAAAGGTCAGAGGCCAGGGACAGCCTTGTAGCCAATCATCTCAGCCAATTTGGCCAGGGGCTTGACGCCAGATTCAATTTTGCCGTTGATTTCCCAGCTGGGGAAACCCTGGATGCCCTTGGTGGCACAGAGCTTGGCCTGGCTGTTCTGACCATCGGGTGCACATTCGACCACGTTGACCTTGGCGATGGCCTGTTTACCGAAAAGTTCCTTCTGTTCGTGGCAATGGGGACACCAATAGGCGGTGTACATGACCACTCCCTTCTTGCTGAGTTGGTCGGCCAGAGCCAGGGCCGCGGGCGAACTTTCGGCGACGACCGGCTGAGGCATCCCCTTGCCCAACACACTGGCGGGTCGATCGGCTGCGGTAGCCCAGCCGAAGCTGACCACGGCAACCGCCAGGGCCGTCATCACCACCCGAAACACCATCTGACCTCGGTCTTCCCACGCACCGCCCACCACACTGAGCACCATCAAGGTGAGGCTGAGCAGGGCCGACAGCAAACAGAAGGGGCAAAACGCCTGAATCTTGAACACCATCAGGCCCAGCAACACCAGGCTGAATACGGCCATGGCCGTGGTGAGCAACGCCAGACCCCACCAGCTACGGGTGTTGAGTTCGCCACGGGCCTCGCCGGGCAGCACCAGGGGCAAAACCGCCAAAAACAGAACAGCCAGGTAGGCCAGGCAACCAAACAGGGCCAGGGGTTGGCCGAACAGAGAACCCCAGACGCTGTTCAATACCTTGTCGCAGCCATCACTACCCCCAGGACAAAGAATGGGACCCAAAATCCCCCAACGCTTGAGGGTGATGACGCCAGTGTCGATGGCCCCAACCGTGGCCAGCACGGCGATGGCGACCCGCAGCCAGCGACGGGAGGGCTCGGGGCGTCGCCGCTCGTTGAGACGACTGGCCAGGCTGCTTGAAGTCACGGGCAAGCAAGGAAGGGATTCCATCCTCGCAGCCCCTGATTCCATAGGGTGGGATTCCTGAGTACCTCCGTCATCCGCCAATGGCCCCTGGCCCCTTCAACCCCACCGGCAGCGGCACTGACACCGGTTCCACTGACATTAAAAAACAAACCATTAAAAAACCAACCGTGGCCTTTGCCCACCTGGGTTGTGAGAAAAATCGCGTCGATACCGAACACATGCTGGGCCTATTGGCGCAGGCGGGCTATGGCGTCAGCGCTGATGAAAGCGAAGCCAACCTGGTGGTGGTGAACACCTGCAGCTTCATCCAAGAGGCGCGGCAGGAATCGGTGCGCACCTTGGTGGAGCTTGCCGAACAGGGCAAGGAGCTGATCATCTCCGGCTGCCTGGCCCAACATTTCCAGGAAGAGCTGCTCGATTCGCTGCCGGAAGCCAGGGCGATCGTGGGGACTGGCGACTATCAGCACATCGTCAGCGTGCTGGAACGGGTCCAGGCCGGGGAGCGGGTCAACCAAGTCAGCCCCGTGCCCACCTTCGTGGCTGACGAACACCTGCCCCGCTACCGCACCACCAGCGAAGCGGTGGCTTACCTGAAAGTGGCCGAAGGCTGCGACTACCGCTGCGCTTTTTGCATCATTCCCAAGTTGCGGGGCGACCAACGTTCCAGGCCCATCGAATCGATCGTCGCCGAGGCCCAGCAACTGGCCGCCCAGGGGGTGCAGGAGCTGATCCTGATCAGCCAAATCACAACGAACTACGGGCTCGACCTCTACGGCCGTCCCCGCCTCGACGATCTGCTGCGGGCGCTGGGGCAGGTGGAAATCCCCTGGATCCGGGTCCATTACGCCTATCCCACCGGCTTGACCCCAGCAGTGCTTACCGCCTTCAAGGAGGTGCCCAACGTCTTGCCGTATCTGGATCTGCCCCTGCAACACAGCCACCCAGAGGTACTACGGGCCATGAATCGCCCCTGGCAAGCGGAGGTCACCGATGGACTGCTGAAGCGCATCCGGGAGCAGCTCCCGGATGCCGTGCTGCGCACCACCTTCATCGTTGGCTTCCCGGGTGAAACCGAAGCCCATTTCCAACATCTGCTGGACTTCGTGGCCGAACATCGTTTCGACCATGTGGGGGTGTTTACCTTCTCCCCGGAGGAGGGCACCGCGGCGGCGACCCTTTCCGATCAGGTCGCGCCGCAGCTGGCCCTGGAACGCAAGGACCGGCTGATGGCCCTGCAGCAACCGATCGCCGCCGACCGCAACGCTGCCTGGGTGGGTCGAATCGTGGATGTGTTGATCGAGCAGGAACACCCCGGCAGCGGCGCCATGATCGGGCGCTGCGCTCGCTTCGCCCCGGAAGTGGATGGTGAAGTGCGGGTGCGTCCTGGCGTGGGGGGCCTCAGCGCAGCACCGGGAACCATGGTGACGGTGCGTCTCACCGGCGCCGCCACCTATGACCTTGAGGGAGAAGTGGTTGGAGCCCGTGCCCTCGTGGACAGCGTCAAACAAAGTCGCCAGACCTCCGTTTGAGCCGGCCCACCTTCCCCGCAGCGCCCGCTGTCGTCCAGAACCTTCTGAAGCGCCTGCAACGCCACCAGCGGACGACCTATCTGGTGGCATCGGGGTTGAGCACCGCCGGATCCTTCGCCGGGCTGACAGCCAAGGGCTGGATCTTGATCCAAAGCAATGGCAACCCCCTGATGCTGGCCCTGCATTTCGGGTTACTGGCGCTGCCCAGCCTGCTGTTGAGCGGACCCGCAGGAGTCCTGACCGACCGGATCGGCTGCCAGCCGGTGTTAATCCGGGCGCAATGGGCCCTCTTTGGTGCGGCAGCGCTTGGGGCCCTGGCGATCCCGCTGCTTGAAGGCCAGAGCCAGGTGGCCCTGCTGCTGCTAAGCACCCTGCTGATAGGCATGGCGAGCAGCTACGAGCTCACCGCCCGCAACAAGTACAGCGCCCTGCTGGTGGAAAAACCCGAGCAACTGGCCCCGTTCCTGGCCAGTTTTTCGGTGGTTTTCAACGTGGGCAAGTTGGTGGGTCCACCGCTGGGAGGCTGGTTACTAGCCCTGACGGGACCCAGCCTGGCCCTCGCCATCGACGCCCTCACTTACCTGGTGCCCATCGCCAGTGTGATGTGGATACTGCGTCCCCACCTAGATCAAGAACAACGCAGTCAAGCGGGGCGTACGGCCTCGCTGGGGGCCGCCTGGAGGAGCTGTGGTCCCACCCTGCGCCATGTGCTGCGCTTCTGCGCTCTGGCCTGCCTGGTGGGCTTTTTCCATCCAGGATTGGCTCCCCTGATCGCCAGCAAGGTGGTGGGGCCATCGCCCCAAGCCCTTGGTTTGTTCACCAGTGTGCTCGCAGCCGGAAGCATCGTTGGTGGTGTGGTGCTGCAACGCAACAGCCAAAAGTTGATAGCCCGACCTGGAGTCTTGCTGGGGGGCTGCACCGTGCTTACCGGGGTTGCCCAATTGGGTATGGCCTGGAGTGCATCAACTGTGGAAATGGGCTGGCGAGAACCCATTTCTCTGGCGATGGCGTTCTGTATTGGGGCCGGAACTGCCGGATTACTGGCCAGCACCAACCTGATCGGTCAGATGGGAGCTCCCATGCACCTAAGAGGACGCATGGCTGGACTGAGCCAGATTGCCTTCCTGGGGGGCGGTGGCCTGAGCGGTTTACTAGCGGCCTGCTTGACGGGAGCCCAGGGCTTGGCCGCCACCTTTGTGGTGCTTGGCCTTGCCGGTCTGACGGTGGGTGTAATGGAACTGGCTAGCCAGTGGAAACTGGAGCTCAGATCAGCTTGACGCCTCGCAAGACGACGGCAGCCAGGTAGGCGGCGATCAGACCAGCACCCACCAATCCAAGATAAAAAGCCACTCCCATGGGTCGTTCCTGCGTCTTTGGCATTGACAACGCCAGTGACGCTACAGCAGCTATGCCACCTCCGCGCGGCAGGCAAACCGTCTCAGCGGCAGCGGCGGGCTTGGACCAGACGCCTTAGTCTTGCCCTACTTCGGAGCGCTGGCTCCAGCATGCGCACCCTATTCGTCTACCCCGAATTTCCCAAGACCTTCTGGAGCTACGAAAAGATCCTGGAGCTGGTCAACCGCAAGGTGCTCTTGCCTCCCTTGGGCTTGGTCACCGTGGCCGCCCTGCTTCCCCAGGAATGGGAGATGAAGCTGGTTGACCGCAATGTTCGCGAGGTGAGCGAAGCAGAATGGGAATGGGCGGAATTGGTGGTCATCTCCGGCATGATCGTGCAAAAAGCGGATATGGCCGCGCAGATCGGCAAGGCCAAGGCCCGGGGCCTAACGGTGGCTGTGGGGGGTCCTTTTGCCAGTTCGACACCTGATGCTCCCGAACTGCAGCTTGCCGATTTCAAGGTGCTGGATGAAGGCGAAATCACCCTGCCCTTGTTTGTCGAAGCGATTCAGAAAGGGGAGCGTCAGGGGCGGTTCAGCTCCAACGGCGAAAAGCCTGACGTCACATCCACACCAGTTCCGCGCTTCGATCTTCTGGAACTGGATGCCTACGATTCGATGAGTGTGCAGTTCTCCCGGGGCTGCCCTTTTCAATGCGAATTCTGCGACATCATTGTTCTGTATGGCCGCAAGCCCCGCACCAAGACCCCTGATCAATTGCTCGCCGAGTTGCAAAAGCTCTACGACCTAGGCTGGCGCCGCTCAATTTTCTTGGTTGATGATAATTTTATTGGCAACAAACGCAACGCCAAACTACTGCTGCCTGCCTTGAAACAATGGCAGATTGAGAGGGGTTATCCCTTCAGTTTCGCCACCGAGGCTTCAGTCGACCTGGCTTCGGATGAAGAAATGATGGAGATGATGGCCGAGGCCCGATTCGACAGCGTTTTTCTAGGAATTGAAACCCCAGATGAAGCTAGCCTCTCGATCGCCGGCAAACATCAAAACACTCGCAGCTCTCTGGAGGAATCAGTCGACCGCATCACCTCCTATGGCATTCGGGTGATGGCTGGTTTCATCATTGGTTTTGATGGTGAAAAGGCTGGAGCTGGGGATCGCATCGTTACGTTTGTCAGCCGCACCGGCATTCCCGCCGCCATGATGGGCATGTTGCAAGCCCTTCCCAACACAGGTCTTTGGCATCGCCTTGAAAAGGAAGGCCGGCTGATTGAAGAGAAAGCTGACGCCAAAGGGGTCAATCAGACAAACCTACTGAATTTTGTACCCACCCGCCCAATCCGCGACATCGCCAACGAATACGTAGATGCCTTTTGCCGTCTGTACGAGCCAAATGCCTATATCGACAGAGTTACGCACTACTACACCAAAGTCGGCAAACCCCGCTGGCAGCAGTATGTCAAGACAAAGGCTCTCGGCAAGGCCAGTTTGCCCACCTGGACCGACCTGCGGGCCCTCTCCATCGTCATCTGGCGGCAGGGTTTTAGGCGGGATACCCGCTGGCGCTTCTGGAACTCCCTCGCCACCATCGCCCGCCGCAATCCCGATAATCTGGAGCAATTCCTGGTGACGCTGGCCCACAACGAACATTTCCAGGAGTACCGCAGTGTTGTTACCCGCGAAATCCAGGAGCAGCTGGCCGCCCTCCCCCCTGAACCTCCAAACACCACAAGCGAAGCCCGCCGCGAACTGCAACCTGCCTGATTGTTCTTCTCAAACCGTCTATCTATCAATCCTGAACGTAGGGGAGCCCCAAACGGAGGCAGGTCTCGGCTTTCTGCAATTCGCGGCCGAGGTACAGGGCGTGATCCAAGCAGCTAAGGGGATGGGGTCCGGGACCTTCGCAGAGGGCGATGCCAAGTTCCTTGGCGGTGCGGCCGCGATAGACGGTGATGGGGGACCTTGTTAGGGCACCGCGACAGGACAACACCTCACCGGTTTGGGGATCGGTGGCTCGACCCTTGTCATCAATGGCATTGCCATAGTGCTCGGCGACCAACTCGCCGGCAACGGCATCGACTTTGATCAGGAAATAACCAACGGGATCAAGGGCGATGAACCGCTGGGAAAGCCGCTCGTCGAGCTGGAATCGGTCCGAGTCATCGCCCACAGCCGCGGAACCGCCAGCCCAAGGAGGATCTAAGGCCATGAATGTTGGAGGGCTGGGAATCACCATGGAAAAAATCCTAATTGGGGGGTCCACGGATGATCGGGACCACCGTCTGACATCTGGCAGATCCGGGGAAGGGAATCGCTAGGCCCCGTTGGCCCGCCTCTCAGCTGGATATGAACGCTTATCCCTTTTGGGGCCCCTCTGGGGAACGGGCCACAAAGGGAATTTCGGCGTTGATGGCCTCGATTTCGGCCAGGATTTCCGCATTGGCTCTGGGCAGCCAGCGGCGCAGTAGACGGTCGAATTCGGGCTGGGTCCATAGATGCAAACTGGAGCGTGGCTCGGCCAGAAAACCGCGCCGCCGTTTATGGCTCCCCCCAGCCCCCGGGTCAAACCGTCGCAGGCCCTGGGCGATTGCCCATTCGATGGGGGCGTAATAGCAAACCTCGAAATGGAGATGATCCAACTCCACCTCACTGCCCCAATAACGGCCCCATAGCCCTTCGGCGCTATGCACGCACATGGACATCGCCAGGGGCTGGTTGGGATCGCCCTGGTGGGCACTGAACAACACCAGATCGCGGCGCAGCTCTGCCGGGGCATCACTGAAAAATGTAGAGCTGAGATATTTGCTACCCCACGCTCCCCAACGGCTGCAGTGCTGGGCATAAAAATCATGCATACGCATCAACAACTGGGGTGAAATCTCCTCAGCCACCAAAGGCGTGACCTGCACACCGGCCGCGGCCACAGCCTTGCGTTCGCGGCGAATATTACGGCGCTGGTTGGCATTGAACCCTGCCAAATATCCCTCAAAATCAACAGCACCATCCGTACTCCAGCAGCTTTGCTGGTTCAACCATAGGGCGCAACCAGTGGCCTCAGCCAGGGGCCGCCACTGGGGATCAACATACAGAAAATTACAGCTTAAGATTCTATTTCTGCGGCAGAAACTCTCTATTTCAGCCATCATCACCGCCGTCAAAGCCCCCTCGTCTTCGCCGGAGGCAACAAAAAAGCGATAGCCCTCCACCGGGCTGAGGGGACTCATGCCCACCAACTTGGGGTAGTAGCGCAGACCCATCTGGGCGGCCAATTGGGCGAATGACTGGTCGAAAACAAATTCGCCATAGCTATGGCCCTTGAGATACAGCGGCGCCACCGCCACCAGGGTTTTGCCCCGCCAAAGCCCCAGATGGCAAGGCTGCCAGCCCTGGCGCGGCGCAATGCTGCCACTGGCCTCCAGGTGCTGCAGCCAGCTCCAGCGAAAAAAGGGTGTGGCCATCACCGCCGCCGGGGGGCTCGCGCCCGCAACCCCAGGAGGAAGGAGAGCCTCCCATTGGGCCTCGGCAATCTCGGCGATCGCCTGGTGCCAACGGACTTCAAGTTCGTCCATGGGCAGAGGCGCTCGGAGGGCGATCCAGGGGGCAAAACTAGCCACAGCCCCCCTCAGTCGCGTCCCCCTTTGACCCTGGCACCCTCCTACAGATACTGGCGGTCACCATGGGTCGCCCTGGCCGCCGCGGCCCTGCTGGCCGCTCCATCCCCTGCCGCTGCCGGCCTGTTGGGACCGATGCTGAAGTTGGTGCGCCCCCAGATCGAACACCGGCTGGCCAAGGTCTGCGTTGAAGCCGCCGCCGGTGGCAACCCGGACCTGGAGAGCACTTTGGTGCGGCCCTGCCGCCAACTGGCGCGACCCACCAGCCAATGCCTGGTGGAAGAAACGGACCGCACGGGGCGGGGACTGGGGGTGATCACAGAATTAATGGCGGGCCGCTTCGGCGATGACAGCGAAGTGGTGGTGAAGCGCTGCCTGGCCCGCCTCTTCGGCCTGCCGGCCGACAGCTTCAATGATGTTCCCCTCCGGGCCCTGGCCAGGCGGTTTGGCAACGCCAACAGCAACCGCCCCCTGCCTGAGGGGCCCAGCCCCGGCCCACCCTGAAGCCTCGTTGGCGACCCCTCAGCCTTCGCCAAACAGGGGCGACGGCGTTCAAGGGCTTGGCTGGTCCTAGAAAACCTCAGGATCGACCGCTGTATGGCCATGTCCCAGGAGCCCGGCCCCGAGGCCGACCTTCGCCCCAGCGCCGGGCAGGAGCCTTCAGAGCCGCCCCCCCTGGGCCAACGGCTGGCGGGACTCAATGTCTACCTGGTGGGGATGATGGGTGCCGGCAAAAGTGCGGTGGGGCGTCCCCTGGCTGAGGCCCTGGGCTATCGCTTCATCGACGCCGACAACGCCCTGGAACAGGCCGCCGGCCGGCCGATTCCCGAGTTGTTTGCCAGCGAGGGGGAAGCCGGCTTCCGCGAACTGGAGACCGCCGTCCTCGATGGCATCGCCTGCTGGCATTCGCTGGTGGTGGCCACCGGCGGCGGCGTGGTGACGCGGGCCGTCAACTGGGGGCACCTGCGCCAGGGGGTGGTGGTATGGCTGGACGCCCCCGAGGCCGTGCTGCTCCAGCGCCTGCGGGCCGACCCCACCCCCAGGCCCCTGCTAAGCCAAACCGACCCGGCTGAGCGGCTGGCGGCCCTGCTGAACGAGCGGCGGCCCCTCTACGGTCAGGCCGACCTGCGGGTGACCCAGGGGGATGAACCGCCCGAGGTGGTGGCACGGCGGGTGATCGAGGCCTTGCCCACCGTTCTGCGGGAGCCCTCGATGCCCCCCCAGGGACCGATCACCCTGGCCGACGGCGCCGGCCAGGCGCGCGCTTCGCTCAACTGAGCCATCAGCAAGCTGCCAGGCAAGCCTCAGCCGCGGGGGTGCCCCGGGGGCTCCAAGCGCACCGCAAACCAGCGAATCGCCAGCCCAGGCCCCAACTCCAGTTCACAGGCGGTATCGAGCAACCGCCGGGCCCGGGCCGCCCCATCGGCCAGATCGGCCAGATCGACAGGAACTGCCGCCAGTCCTGAGAGATGCCCCTCTAGCCAAGCGAGGGTTTCGGCAGCGGTCAGAATCTGCTCGGCCCCTGCGGGCTCCAGCACCACGTAATGATCCAGCTCCCGTAATAGGGGATCAGCCATGGTTCAGCCCCGGCCCACTTCCGCCAGGATGCGGTCTCGCCAGGCGAACAGGGGCCCATAGAGCGGGTTATCCCCAAAGCCCTTGACCCCCCGACCGGCCAGCGGGGCCCCGGCATTGGCAGCAAAACGCAGCAGGGAGAGCTGGGCCACCACGGCCAGATCGGCCAGGGTGATCTGCTCGCCCTCCAAGTAGGAGGAATGGCGCACCAACACCAGCAACTGGTCCAAATTGCGCCGCAACTGGCTGGCCTGCAGGGGGTTGATCACCTCGCTGACGGTGTCATTGAGGGGAGACAAAACCCCGCCGGGCAGGGACCCGACAAGGCGGCGCAGGGGGCTGGGCGTCGCTTCGGGCAGCAGGGCAGAGCGCAGCACAGGATCGGCCACGGCGGCCTGCCAGAGGGCCTGACGGACCCCGCCCGCCAGGGCCGTATCGGCCCAGTCCTCCAGAAGCAACACCCGGGCCCGAGCCGCCCCATCGGTCGGCAACAGGGGCGGCAGGGGATGGCGCTGTTCAAGGTAAAGGGCGATCTCGGTGGAATCGGCCACCACCTCATCGCCATCGACCAAAACCGGCACCTGACGCTGGCCAGACAGGCGGAACAGGGCGACCTGGCCCAGGCCGGGCACCACCTCGATCAAATCGGCGTGCAGGCCCTTGACCGCCAGGATCAGGCGCACCTTTTCGCAGAAGGCGGAATGGCGGAACTGGTGGAGTTGCATGGGGAAGCAGGGCCGTTGAAGGGGAAAATCCCGACCGGGGCCTTCTAGCGGCAGAGTAGTCCTGCGATTCTGCGGCCAGCCCTCACCGATGAAGGACTTCCTGTTGAATGTGACGCGCTACCCGCGTTATCTGGTCGCCTTCGGTCTGGGCCTGCTGAATTCGGTCTTCGAACCGCTCGCCGCCCGTAGTCGCAATCCCGTCACCGCCGTCGCCCTGATCGGCGCCCTGGTGAGTGGGCTACTCAGCATCAGCCTGGTGCTGCGTGCCATGGTGACGGCAGCGCCGCAGACCTGAGGATGGCCGACAGTCGAAGGGTGGAGCGCGTGGCGGCCCTGATCCGCCGGGAGATGAGCGAATTGCTGATCAATGGCATTCGCGACGAACGGGTGCAACTGGGGATGATCAGCGTTACCGCCGTCCAGGTGGCGGGCGACCTGCAGCACTGCCGCATTTACGTGAGTGTGCTGGGCAGTGACGCAGAACGGGATCAGGCCTTGGAGGGGCTGCGCTCCGCCAGCTCCTACGTCAAAGGTGAGCTGAGCCGACGGATGAAGCTGCGACGCACACCCGAGGTGGTCTTTCACCTCGACAAGGGACTTGAGAAAGGCACTGCCGTGCTTGGCGTGCTGCAACGCCTGGAAAACGAACGCCAGAGCCGGCTCCAGGCCGAGGCCGACGCGGCAGGGTCGGAGCTGGAGCTGGACAGCCATCTCCCGGAGCCCCCCCAGAACCCGAACGGGTCCCAAGCCCCTGAGGCCAATGGCCCCTGAGGCCGCACCCCTGCCGGTCCAGGAGCTGCGGCGGAACGTGGCCAGCCTGGTGGTGGTGCGTGCCAGCGGCCACCTGACGGACCCCCAGCGGCGCTATCCCCGCTGGGAACTGCCCAACTTCACCCTGCGGCGCCTCCTGGCCGAAGGGGTCGGCGGGGTGATCCTGCTGGGCGGCAGCACCGCCGAGGTCCGGCTCCGCACCCAGCAGCTGGCCAGTTGGAGTTCCCAGCCCCTGCTTCTCTGCGCCGATGTGGAAGAGGGAGTGGGCCAGCGCTTCGAAGGAGCCAGCTGGCTGCCGCCCCCGATGAGCGTGGGCCAGATCCACGCCCGTGACCCTGAGGCCGCCCTGGCTCTAGCGGCCGCCTATGGCCGCTGCACCGCCCGCGAAGCCCGCCAGATCGGGCTGAACTGGATCCTGGCTCCCGTTTGCGACGTCAACAACAATCCGGCCAATCCGGTCATCAACGTGCGCGCCTGGGGTGAGGACCCCGGCACCGTCAGCGCCCTCACTGCTGCCTTCATCGAGGCCGCCCAGGCCGAAGGCGTGCTCTGCTGCGCCAAGCACTTCCCCGGCCACGGCGACACCGCAGGCGATTCGCACCTCGAACTGCCCGTGCTGGCCCACAGCCGTGAACGGCTGGAAGCCATCGAGCTTCCCCCCTTCCAGCGGGCCATCGCTGCGGATGTGGCTTCGGTGATGACGGGGCACCTGCTGCTAAGCGCCCTGGATGACCAACGCCCAGCCACCCTCTCAGCCGCCGTGCTCAGCCAGCTTTTGAGGCAGGACATGGGCTTTGGGGGGTTGGTGGCCACCGATGCCCTGGTGATGGAAGCGATCACCGCCCACCATGGCCCTGGCGAGGCGGCTGTGCTGGCCATGGAGGCCGGAGCCGATCTGGTGTTGATGCCCGCTGATGCCGATGCCGCCATCGACGCCATCGTCGCGGCCATCAACGGGGGCCGCATCAGCTCCACGCGACTGCAGCAGAGCCTGCGGCGGCGTCAGCTAGCCCTGGAACGCCTGCTGCCGGAGCCCGCCCAAACGCCTTGCGAGCCCCTCGGCCCCCTTAGCAATGGTCCCGCAGCGGCGGACCAACAGCTAGCCCTGACCTTGTTGCAGCGCAGCTTGGAGCGCCAGGGGGGCGTGCTGACACCCGTCGGGCGCGGCGCTGACGGCCAAAGCCTGGGGGTCTCTCTGATTCGGGTTGATGGCCTGCTCAGCTGCCCCTTCCTGAGCCCCACCGCCCCAGCCCTTACCCTGCCGGAAACGGCCGGTTATCGCTGCCAGCTTGTCGACGGGCTGCGACCCGCCGATGCCGATCTGGTGCCCCCCGGTGACACTCCGGTACTGCTCCAGCTTTTTATCCGCGGCAACCCCTTTCGCGGCAGCGCCGGCAACGCCGAACCCTGGGTCGCCTTACTTGAGCTGTTGGGGCGCCAGGGCCGACTGGCGGGACTGGCGGTCTATGGCAGTCCCTATCTCTGGCAAAGCCTGCGGGGTCGAATCCCCGCCGACCTGCCGGCGGCCTGGAGCCCGGGCCAGATGCCAGGGGCCCAAACCCTGTTGCTCACAAGCCTGGGCCTGGGCGACAGCGTTGCCGAAGCTGGGTTCACCGACTGATGCTCAGTCTCTCGATGATCGTGCGGGACGAGGCGGAGCGACTGGAGCGCTGCCTGGCCTCTGTCGTCGGCTTCGTCGACGAGATCATCGTGGTGGATACCGGATCGCAGGACGACAGCATCGCCATCGCCCGAGCCCAGGGGGCGACGGTTTACGAGCGCCCCTGGCCCGGCGACTTTGCCGCCGCCCGCAACCAGGCCCTGGAACTTGTACGGGGCGACTGGGTGCTGGTGCTGGATGGGGATGAATGGCTGCGCCCGGAGGCCCGGGCACCCCTCCAGGCCCTGATGGCCCAGCCCGAGCTGTTGTTGATCACCTTGCTGCGCCGAGAATTGGGTGCTGCCCTGGCCCCCTATTCCTGCGTCAGCCGCCTGTTCCGCCGCCATCCGGGCATCCGCTGGGAACGGGCCTACCACTCCCTGGTGGATGACAGCGTCGCCGCCCTGCTGCGCCTTGAACCGCGCTGGCAGGTGGCGGACTGCCCCGAACCTGCCCTGTTCCATGACGGTTATGCACCAGAGCGACGCCGGACCCTGGGCAAGGCCCAGAGGCTGCGCCAGGCGATGCAGAGCGAACTGGTAGCCCGCCCAGGAGACCCTTACACCTGCGCCAAGCTGGGCGGCCTTGAGGTGGCCGAAGGCCAGCGGGCCAGGGGACTGGAGCTGCTAAGGCAGGGCCTGGCCCATTGCGACCCGGCCCAGATCCCGGAGCGCTACGAACTGCTATTGAACCTGGCCTTGGCCCTGGCTCCCGTCGATGCTGCAGCGGCTGCAGCCAACTACCAGCAGGCCCTGACCCTCCCCCTTGATCCTCGCGTCACCCTGGCGGCCCGTCTCAACCTGGCCTCGCTCGCCCTCGACCAGGGCCGGGCGGATCAAGCTGCAGCGCTTTGTTTGGAAGCTACCAGGGCCGCACCCGAAGTGCCCCTGGGCTGGTTGAACCTGGGTCTGGCGGAACGCCGCCGCGGCCGGCTGGGGGAAGCCGTCGGGGCCTACCGCCAGGCCATTGCCCTCGACCCCGAGCTGGCGGAAGCCCACCAGAACCTGGCCCTGGCCCTGCTGTTGCTAGGGGACATCCCAGCAGCCAGGGAGGGCTTCAGCCACACCCTGGCGCTGCTGGAGCGGCAGAACCGCCAGGCTGAAGCCGACAGCCTGCGCCAGCGCCTGATGCCGATGGTCAACCTGAATCGATGAATGCCCCTGCCCCACCCCTGGCCGGGCGCACCATCGCCGTCACCCGGGCCGAACAACAACTGGCCGAAGCTCGGCGAATGTTTGAGCAGCAGGGCGCAGCGGTAGTCGATCTGCCTGCCCTGGTGATCGGCCCACCGGAGGATTGGGGACCGCTGGACGATGCCCTTGACGAGCTGGAGGACTTCCACTGGCTGATCTTCTCCAGCGCCAATGGCGTTGAGGCCGTGCAACAACGGCTGACCAAACGGGGCAGCAGCTTGGCAAACCGACCTGCTGGGCTGAAAATCGCTGCTGTTGGACGCAAAACGGCAACCTGCCTGCAAGGCCTGGGGGCTGCGGCGGACTTCGTACCGCCCCGCTTCCTGGCCGACAGCCTGCTGGAGCACTTTCCCCAATCCGGATGGGGACTGCGGTTGCTGCTGCCGAGGGTGCAAAGCGGTGGACGCACCCTGCTGGCCGAGGCCTTTGGCGAGGCCGGCGCCCGGGTGGTGGAGGTGCCCGCCTACGAAAGTCGCTGCCCGGAAGGGCTACCCAGCGCCACCCTGCAGGCCATCCACGCTCAGAAACTTGATGCGATCACCTTCAGCAGTGGCAAAACCGTTATCCACACCTGCCAACTTCTCGAAAAGCACTTCGGCAGCCACTGGCGCCAACAGATCGCCAGGGCACGGGTGATCTCGATTGGTCCGCAGACCAGCTTGAGCTGTTGCCAACATTTGGGCCGGCTGGACGGGGAAGCCGACCCCCACGATCTGCAGGGGCTGGTGGAGGCTTGTGTAAAAAGCCTCAGAGATACAGATTGAGGGCGGAGCCTTTGTTCACCGGTGCAATCACCAGGTATCCCGCGTTGACATTGATCGATCGAACCTGACAACCAGGGGGTAGCAGGGTGGTGGAACGCCCTCCCCTGTCCCCTGGTCGCAGGCTGCCCGTCTCCCCTGTGGCGTTATTGACGACGATGGCTTCGCTTGAACCAGAGCCTTGGATCAAACCGGTGACCTGGATCGTGCTCCTCAGGGAGCTACAGACCGTGTCCTTCACCCCGGGGCTGGCGCCCACCGGGCCCGATACTCCTGAGCCAGTCATCCCTGAGCCAGTCACCCCAGAGCCGGCCGCGCCCGCTCCAGCCTCGGCGGCCCGGGCAAGGGGCACCTTTTGGGTCACGACCACGTTGTCAAAGGGATCTTTGCGGCCCGCTTGGAAGGAACGCAACAGTTGATCCTTATTTGCCAGGGGATCGAGCGGCAGATCCAAGGCGGCAAGGGTTTTAGGCCGGCCGGAGAGCCCGGGGGGGAGCGTCGCCGGTGGGGGGCTGGCTGTGTCCTCAGGGGGAGGACTGGGCCAGCAACCAGCGAGCAAAAAGACTGCCAGCAAGGCCCCCACAGCTTTGGGCCGCGAGCGGATTTCAGCTGGAGGATTGACTTTGGACAAAATCACGGAATCGATCAAGGTTCCCCTGCAGCTCCCTGGTGACAATGTTGCCCATGATGCTTGGTTCCATTATGGGCGCAAGTACACCTGGCAATTCATAGCTGACGCTGAGCTTGACGGCGGTCCGATCTTCGCCCAATGGATAGAAGCGCACGGCCCCCTTGGTCGGCAGGCCACCCACCGATTCCCAATGCAATTGCTGGAATTCGACGCGCCGCATGATGCGAGCCTTCCATTGGAAGGTAAAGCCTCGGGCCACCAGGGTCCATTCCGTGAGATCAGGGTCGTCGAGGGTGACAACGGATTCAATCCAATGCATCCAAAGGGGCATGGATTCCAGGTCACTCCAGACGTGCCAGACCCGCTCTACCGGAGCCTGGATTTCAGTGGTGACCGTATGTTCGAGCCAACGTCCCATGGTGTTTTTCCTAAACCAAAGCGGCGTTGAGGGTCAGCGGCAGGGGCTGTTGCAGCATGGCGGCAGCCGCGAGTTTGCCACTCATAGTCGCACCTTCCATCGAATCGATGTAGTCCTGGCGGGTGTAACTACCGGCCAGAAAAAAGTTGACCACCGGGGTGCGCTGTTGGGGGCGATAGGGCTCCATGCCTGGAGCCTCGCGGTAAAGGGAGTGGGCCAGCTTGACCACATTGCTCCAGACCAGGGTCAAGGAGGCGGCGGAGGGAAAGAGTTGACGCACCTGGCGATCGGTCTCGGCCACGATCTCCTCGGTGCGACGGGGAATCCAGGGATCCCCGGGGGTCAGAACGCACTGCAACAGGGAACCGACACCTTCCCGGCGGTAATCCGCCGGACTGGTCAGGGCCAGGTCGGCGAAGCAACTGAAGTCGGCATCAGCCGTGTAAAGAAGATTGTCCAGCCCAGTGGGTGTTTGCAAATCGAAGCGGCGCTGCAGCGCCCCATCGGAGTCCCCGAGTTCGGTGACCCAACCGTCGTAACGCAGCTGCACCGTGGCCACTGGAACGGCCTCCAGCTGATGAATGGCAGCGAACTGGGGAAACCGGTTCCAGTCCGTCGGCAACAGCCGCTGGATACCAGGTACATCGCAAGCCGCTAGATAAGCGTCGGCTTCAACCTGGCGCTCTCCATCCGGGGTGGCCATCACCATCCCGGTTACACGTAATGCCTCGGGGCCATCGCCAGGGCCAACGGCATGGTCCACCCGGGTCACCCGATGGCGCAGGTGGAGCCGCCCCCCCCGCGCCTGGATGTAATCCAGGATCGGCCCGGTCAGCCAACGGTGGGGCGATCCCTTGAGCAGGTTGAGTTTGGAGGCCTCGGTGCGGGTGGCGAACATCAGGAAGATGGTCAACATGCAGCGGGCCGAAATCGAGGCGCAATCGATGAAACCCAGGGCATAGGCAATCGGGTTCCACATCCGTTCGATACTGCGGCGGCTGCCGCCATGACCCAGGAACCAGGTTTCAAAACTGACGGCATCGAGCTCGCGGATCACCCCCATGGCCCCGTCGTAATCCACCAATCCCCGCACGATCGGGCTGGTGCCCAGGGCTAGAGCATTGCGCAGCTTGTCAATCCAGTCGAGTTGGGGTGTAGTGAAAAAGGCCTTGAGGCCATTGAAGGGAGCCCCTAGGGCAAAGCGGAAGTCGAGCTCGCGCAGATCGCCGCCGCGGTTGACGAAAAGGTGGTGGTGCTCTTTCGGCAGCAGATTCTGCAGGGCACCCACCTTGCGCATCAGGGCAAAGAGGTTGGTGTAATTGAAAAAGAACACATGCAAGCCCATTTCGATATGGTTGCCTTCGGGGTCTTCCCAGCTACCCACCTTGCCGCCCATGAACGGCCTGGCCTCATAAAGATCCACCTCATGGCCGGCGTCCACCAAATCCACGGCGGCGGACAATCCAGCCAAACCGGCGCCGACGATGGCGAATCTCACCCTTGCGCTCCCAAGCAGGGCAAACTCTAGGCAGGGGGGCTTCCCCTGCGCCGGCGGACAACCGCCCAAGGCAGAAAAGCAACCCAGGCCACCCGACCCAGGCGGGAGTCCATAGAGTGAAGGCCTTCGGCTACACAGGAACAGCAGTCATGAGCATTGCCCCCAGCAGTGAGGTCAGCCCCAGCGAGGCTCCTGCCGCCAACCACACAGGCATTGATGGCAAAGGAATTCTGATCACCCAAGCGGCAATGCGCCAGTTGGGCACTTTGATGGGCCAGCAGGGCCAAGGCAAGCTCCTGCGGGTGGGAGTGCGCTCCGGCGGCTGCAGCGGCATGAGCTACACCATGGATTTCATCGATGCCGCCGACATTCGCGCAGATGATGAGCGCTACACCTACAAGCCTGCCGAGGGCGGTGAGTTCGGCGTGGTCTGCGATCCCAAAAGCCTGCTTTACATCTACGGCATGCAGCTGGATTTCTCCTCGGCCCTCATCGGCGGTGGGTTTAATTTCACTAACCCCAACGCCTCCCAAACCTGCGGCTGCGGCAGCTCCTTCGCCGTCTGACCCCCTGCAAGCGGGTGCCGACATGGGAATCTGAGATCGGCTCATTCCACCGGCAGCGCTTGCACCCATGACGGCCAGTCCCGAATCCCTCTTCGATCAGGCGATTGCCCGCTACCGGGAAGGCACCCCCCCGGAAGAATTGATCGACGATTTCCTGGCCCTCACGAGCCAATCCCCCAAGCTCTCGGCCGGGTGGACCTGCCTGGCCTGGCTGCAATTGCTGCTCGACCAACCCCGCGCCGCCCTGTTGTCCGCCCGCAATGCGGTCCGGCTAAACCCCCAGGATCCCCAGGCCCGCATCAATCTCAGCGTGGCCATGCTCGAAACCGGCGCCAAGGGTGTGCGGGAGCACGTGGAAGTGGTCAAGAGGGTCCTGGTCTTGGCGCCGGAAATGGCCGAAGAGCTCAACGGCTCGATCGCCGATGGCTTGCAGCGACGGCCCGGTTGGACCGCTTTGGCCAAGGTGCGGGACTGGCTGCAAACGTGAGCCGCATCCTGCTGATCAGCAACGGCCATGGCGAAGATCTAAGCGCATCTCTGCTGGGCCGGGAACTCCTCAACCGTCAGCAATGGGTTGAGGC
>JBKDVK010000159.1:0-22838 GCA_046338875.1 Cyanobacteriota bacterium
ACTGTGGAATACGGCATCAATCAGACGGCCGCGATAGAGCAACACCTGGCCATTGGTCTGGGCGACAGCCTGGCGGGTCGAAGTGGTTTCCGCCGCGACTCCCTTATAAACTTGACTAGCCACTGTGGCCTGAAGATCAAAAAGTTTACCGGGACGCCGTTGGGCCATGGCATAGGTGCGAGCAGCGACCGCCTGGGCCTTCAGTGCGGCCAAAGGCCACTTGGCGGGCATCTCACTACCCACCACACTCGGCAGATAATTTTCAAGGCCAATGTAATTAACCGCCTGCAGGCGATCCCCCAATGGCACGACCCGTAAACGGCCACGATATTGAGCCGTTCCCAAGGGCACCAGGCCACCGGGGGCGGCACTGTCGACCCAGACCTCTGGCAGCTCACCCGCCAAGGCGGGCTCAACGCTGGCCAGGGCGGCCGGCCGGCTGGCGTCCCTGGCAAAGGGCCCGGATGACACCCCCGGTGTCGAGCCAGACCGCTCCAGGATCACTCCCCTGGCCCCCGATCGCAGTCTCAAACTTTGGCCAGGGGCAAGCACGTACAGCACCTGACCCCCGGCATCACTCAGCCTTAGGGCCGTACCAGCGGCGCCCAACTCAATGGTTGGGGCTGCCCGCACCAGAATCCTCAAGACCGGGTCTGTGCCGACAGGTCGTGCCGGCGCCGCCCACACGAGGGCCAGGGGTAGGGCCAAGGCGTTAGTCCAACGCCAGCTAAGAAGAAAAGCCATAGCTGGATAAAACAAAGCGTGCCACTGTGAAGGTCGCTGTGAAGGTCGCTGTGCAGGCCACCGCGGACGCCACTGTGCACGCCACTTTGCACGTCATTGTGCCCCCCATGGGCCCTGATTGCCATGGCCCGTGGCAACATGCGCCCCCTGGGCAGCTCTGACGTGCAGGTCACCTTTCTCGGCACCAGCTCCGGCGTTCCCACCCGGGGTCGCAACGTTTCGTCGGTGGCCGTGCGCCTGCCGCAACGGGCCGAGCTCTGGCTATTTGACTGTGGTGAGGGCACCCAGCACCAATTTCTGCGCAGTGACCTCAGGGTTTCCCAGCTGCGGCGGATCTTCATCACCCACATGCATGGAGACCATGTCTTTGGCCTGCCTGGGCTGCTGGCCAGCCTGGGGCTGGCGGGCCGCTGCCCCGGGGTCGATCTCTACGGACCCGATCCGTTGCGCGATTACCTGGAAGGGGTTCTGAGGACATCCTCCACCCGCATTGGCTATCCGCTCAGGAGCCACCGGGTCCGCCAGGCCGCCCTCAGCGGTGAGGTCCTGCTGGACGATGGGGACTTGAGCGTGCGCTGCACACCCCTCAACCATCGGATCCCCGCCTACGCCTACCGAATTGACCAGAAGCCGCTGCCAGGACGTTTCGACGTGAAGCTGGCCAAGGAATTGGGAATTCCCCCCGGTCCGGTCTACGCCGAACTCAAAGCGGGACGGACGGTGACCCTGGAGGACGGTCGGGTGATCCACGGGGACAGGTTGTGCGGCCCGCCGCGCCCAGGTTGCAGTCTGGTGTACTGCACGGACACCGTCTTCTGCGAAGCGGCGATCGAGCTGTCCCGCGGGGCAGACCTTTTGATCCACGAGGCTACTTTTGCCCATGGAGAGGCGGAGATGGCCATCTTGAAACAGCACTCCACCAGCACTATGGCGGCCCAAACAGCCCTGGCCGCCGGTGTGAAGCAACTGGTGCTAACCCATCTCAGCCCCCGCTATGTGCAGGGAAATCCAGTGACCCCCGAGGACCTCGAGGCCGAGGCGCGGTCGATCTTTGCCGAGACGCGGGTGGCCCGGGACTTCCTGCGGCTTGATTTGACCCCAGGTGGTGAATCCGATATTGACAGTGACCCCCACGCGGACTGAGCCTGCAACAGTTCACATGGATCGCGACCAGTGCACCCACGGGCCGTGATACAAGGTCTCAGTCGCGGTCTAACCGCCAGTTCCCCGGCTTCTCCCATGGCCCCCTTTCTCCACTCAGCCCTTCGCGCCTTCGCCAAAACCTTGTTGGTTCTGCCCTTGGCGCTGCTGGTCTGCTTTGCCGGCCCTGCCACCGCCGCCAGGTGGGACTCCGCCACCTTGACAGTTCCTGCCACAGCTGATGGCACAACAGTGACGTTCAGCGAGAAGGAAATCAAGAGCGGTCGCAAGCTGTTCAACGACAGCTGCGGCAGCTGTCATGCTGGCGGTATTACCAAAACCAACCAGAACGTGGGTCTGGATCCCGAGACCCTGGCCCTGGCCACCCCTCCCCGCAACACGGTGGACGCCTTGGTGGACTTTATGAAGGACCCCACTTCCTTCGACGGTGAATACAGCATCTCCGACGTCCATCCCAGTCTGCGCAGTAGCGATGTCTTTGTTAAAATGCGCGACCTCGACGATGAAGATCTTCGTCTGATTGCAGGCTATATTCTTGTCGCCCCTAAGGTGCAAGGGATTCAATGGGGCGGTGGTAAAATCTACTTCTAATCGACACTCTTATCCATCTTCTTAGTCTAGCCGCTTGAGCTATTCTTATTGCCGCTTCTCTTAGTCGGCATCACTCCCAATCCCCAGACCCATCGGGGACTGGGGGTTCACTATTGTCTGGCTCCATAGAGCCAGGCAATTTGCTATACCACCATTCTTGCAAAGGTGCTGCCAGTCGCTGGGGGAACAGGGTGATCACCGTGGCTGTCGGGCGGGAGCCTGGTTGCAGCAATTCCACCGAATAGGAGGGGCAGCGCCTTGCCGCCAGGTCAGGCACAAAGCGACGGCCGATGCGTCGCCAACTCGGTTCCTTACTACGCCAGGCCAGGCGGCAGCAGGGCCAAGGCAACTCCTCGCGATCAAAGAGGCGGCAGCAAGGACCAAGCACCCGAAAGCTGAACTGGCCTCCGGGACTGGCGTGTTCACTGCTGAATTCCAGCAGGCCGTTCACCTTAACAGTCATAAAAAAGCCACCCGGCAGGGTGGCGACGGGGGAATGAACCGGACGAACGCAAAAGCGCGAAGTCGAGCTCAGTACAGCTCTTCTTCGGCGTGGGTCTTGATCGTGCAGTCCGAGGTGGGGTAAGCCACGCAGGTCAGCACAAAACCGCCCTCGATTTGGTCGTCATCCAGGAAGCTTTGATCGGATTGATCCACGGTGCCGGCAGTGAGCTTGCCTGCGCAGGTGGAGCAGGCGCCAGCGCGACAGGAATAGGGGAGGTCGATGCCCTGTTCTTCAGCAGCATCAAGGATGTACTGGTCATCGGGAACCTCAATGGTCTTGTTGAGGCCTTCGCTCTCGTTGATGAGGGTGACCTTGTAGGAAGCCATGAAAGGGAGTGAAGCTCACAGGCGACGGTGAAGCCGTGCCTGAAGGACGAGCCCTTCCTACACCCGCTGGGGGGTATTCCCAGCCATCTTGGCCCCGCAGGCTGGGAAGGCCAATCAAAAGGCCTGAAGTGATCAGCGTGCCTTATGCAACATCACCCCGTATCTCCAGGCGCATCAACCCCCAGCTCTCCTGGCGGGCCACCAGTTGGGCCCGCCAGCCCTGGACCAGCAAAACCTTCTCCAGACCAGGGGCCTGGTCCACCAGCAAGCCACTCAGGAAACCCACCCCGGTCGGGGCCAGTAAGCGAGCGAAGCAGGGGCTGAGGGCCTCAATCACGGGGGCCAAGATGTTGCAGAGCAACAGATCGGCGGGGCGTCCCTCCAACAGCGTCTCCAAGGTGCTGGCGGAGCCGAGGGCGACGCTTAGCTGGGCTGGGCTCTGGGAGCCATCGTCCACCGTGAAGTCGTTCAGGAGCGCATTTGCCGTGGTCGCCCGGATTGCCAGGCTGTCCGTGTCCACCGCTGCCACCTGGCTGGCCCCCAGCCGCAGGGCGGCCAGGGCCAGGATGCCACTGCCACAGCCCAAATCCGCCACCCGCAGACCCGCAAGGGGGGCTGCCCCCCCCAGACCGCCCCGTTGCTCAGCCAGGTCTTCCAGGGCTTCAAGGCAGAGGCGAGTGGAGGGATGGCTGCCGGTTCCAAAGGCGCTGCCCGGATCCATCCGAATCAGCCGGCGATGGGCCTGATCGTAGGGAGCCTCCAGCCAGGCCGGCAAAATCAACAGCGACTGGCCGACGGGATCGGCCTGCCAGTGCTGCTTCCAAGAAAGACTCCAGTCCTCATCGTCCTGGCGATGCCACTCCAACGGCGGCAGGGAGAGGCCAAAAGGGACGCCCAAGGGTGCCAGGGCCTGGGCAAGTTCGGCCCGTTCGGGGGCTGGCCAATCGCTTTCGGGCAGCCAGGCCAGCAGCAGGCGGCGCTGGGGCCCTTCCGGCCGATGGCAGAGGGCCACCCGCGTAATGCCAAGCGTTGGCAGCTTCCAGAGCAAGGACTCCTCCAACTCCGGCGCGCAGACCATCTCCAGACGCCACCAGGCCGTGGTCCCAGTTGCCTGGGCACCAGCCAAGCCTGGTGAGCCTGCCGAAGGGGGAAGGCCGGGATCCGGGGTTGGGCCCATCAAAGGGTCACCGGATGGGCCTCCTGAATGCCCTCAATGGCGTGAATGGAATTCAGGAGTTCAGCGGGGATGGGGTCATCGATGCTCAACACCATGACGGCATCGCCACGAACGATGCGCCGACCAACCTGCATCGAAGCGATGTTGACGTTGTGTTCCCCCAGCAGCGAACCCAACTGGCCAATGATGCCAGGCATATCGCGGTGACGGGTGAACAACATGTGGCGGCTGGGAACCACGTTCACCGGGAAATCATCGATGGAGATGATGCGCAGCTCGTCGTCACTGAACACGGCCCCGGTGACGGAGTGGTGGCCCTTGACTCCGTCGCAACTGAGGCGCAGGGAACCGCCGGCAAAATCCCGGCTGGCGTCATCCTTCACCTCCAGCACCTTGATGCCCCGATCACGGGCCTCCAGGGCGGCGTTGACGAAATTGATGCTGTCGCCCAAGGCCGAAGACAACACACCCTTGAGTGCTGCCACCACCAGGGGCTGGGCGGGATGGGCCGCGAAGTCTCCCTGCAAACGCACTTCCAGGGCGCCGATTTGGCCGCCGGAGAGCTGGCTGAGCAGCTGTCCCAGGGTTTCGGCCAGCTGCAAATGGGGCTTGAGCTGGTCCATCACTTCCGGCGTCAGGCCTGGAATGTTGACGGCACTGCGAGCGGGCAGACCCAGGAGCACATCACGAATCTGTTCGGCCACATCGATGGCCACGTTTTCCTGAGCTTCTTCGGTAGATGCCCCCAGGTGCGGAGTCAGAATCAACCTCTCCTTGACTTGGCGCAAGGGCGAATCGGCGGCTAGGGGTTCCTTGGCATAAACGTCAAGGGCGGCGCCGGCAATCACCCCCGTTTCGACGGCCTCAGCCAGCGCCGCCTCATCGACGATGCCGCCCCGGGCGCAGTTCACTAGCCGGGCGGAGGGTTTCATCGTGCGCAGCAGCTCGGCATTGACCAGGTTTTCGGTCTCCGGGGTGCGCGGTAGATGCAAAGTGATGTAATCGGCTTCGGCAAACAACTGGGGCAGGGGCAGGAGCCTCACCTGCATCTGTTGGGCACGATCCGGTGAAACAAACGGGTCGTAGGCGGACACATCCATGCCCATGGCCCGGGCCACCCGGGCGACATGGGAACCGATCTTGCCGAGGCCGACTACCCCCAGGGTCTTCTTATAAAGCTCATTGCCGACGTAGGTCTTGCGATCCCAGCCCCCGGCCATCGTGCTGGCATGGGCGTGGGGTACATGGCGTGACAGCGATAACATCAATGCCAGGGCCTGCTCAGCCGCGGCGATGGTGTTGCCCTCGGGCGAATTGACCACCAAAACCCCACGGCGGGTGGCTGCCTTAACGTCAACATTGTCAACACCGACCCCAGCACGGCCGATGATGCGCAACTTTGGTGCCGCCTCTATCACCGGAGCCGTCACCTGGGTGCCGGATCGGATCATCAAGGCGTCGTAATCGCCGATTAGGCCAATCAGCTCGTCCTGTGACAGGCCCGTGCGCACATCCACATGGGCGACCTGGGAAAGAATGTCAATCCCAATCTGGTCGATGGGATCGGAGACCAGAACCTTTGTCATGTCGGGCAAATGGTGGGCCCCTGGGGAGCGTGAAGAGGGGGTCAGCCCGATGGGGCATGCCGGGGGTGCAGTGTAGTGAGCAACATGTCGGCGCCCGAGCTGGGCGGGAGGTTGGGGTGTCCTTGAACGTGGTGGTGGTGCTGGACGACCGGGAACGGTTGCGCGCCCTGCGGCAGGAACTGGCTGCAGTGGAGCCTCCCCTGCAGCAATTGGTGGCCATTGGCCCTGGCGAAACGGATCCGGCCACGGTCGAACGGCTCGATCCCACAACGGCCCGCCGCCGCCGCCAGCGGTCAATGGCCCGTTGGCTCCTGCCCTTCGGCTTCTTGGCGGGCCTGACGTTCACCCAGATCACCGATTTGCACACCTTCTCCGCCCTCGGCCCCTGGGGCGAACCAGTAGTTGGGGGACTGTTGGGCTTGGTATCCGGCTGGATGGGCAGCTTTGCCGCCGCCTTCAGCGTGGCCTCCGAGGATGCTGATCGGGTGCGGGGCCTGCGCAATCGACTGGAGGAAGGCCAGTGGCTGCTGCTGCTGGAGCCAGCGGCAGGCCAAGAGGTTCCTTGGACCACAGTGCAACGGGCCCGTCCCAAGGCGGTGGTGCGGCTGGGGGAGACTTAGTAGCCGTTTGGACGGCTTGGAATGCTGTTGCGCGAAACCTTGTCGGACGGGAGCCCCTTGGCCCTGGCCCTGGAGCCAGTGCTGGCGGCCGCCGAAACGGCCCTGCGGACCTGGCAACCCGTCTGGACAGGTTTTTTGAGCGCCGCGGTCCGCGAAGAAGCGGAAATCCGGCTGGGTAGCCTCAGTGAGCTGACCCTGGTCAGCGATGGTGGCTATCCCGGCAGCGAACGCCGCCAGCTGCTTTTGCGACGCACCGAAGCCTTGCTGCCTGCGGACGATCAGCCCCCCCTGGTGATGGGTCTGGAGCTCGCCGGAAACTTTCTTTTTGATCCCGCCGCCGCCCCTGATTTCCGCCAGGCCCTGATCAACGTCGGGGCCCGGGACGACCAAATCGGCGATCTCTGGCCCCGCGGTGACCGGGGTGCCCAGGCCATTGTCAGCGCCGAGCTGGCCCAGAAATTGGCAGGCAGCGAGGGGCTGGTACGCACCGTGGCAGTGCGCTTTGAGCTGCGGCCTGTGGCTGAACTGGCCTTGCCGGCAGCCCGGCCCCAGCGCGACCTGTACACGGTGGAGGCCTCCCAGCGCCTGGATGCGGTGGCCTCGGCGGGATTCGGCCTCTCCCGCAACCGCATGGCAACCCTGATTCGGGAGGGGGCCGTCCGCATCAACTGGAAGGTGGTGACCAGCCCCAGCCGCGAACTGGCGGTGGGGGAGCGGGTGCAGCTGGAGGGTCGGGGGGAGTTGAGAGTCGAGGGCGTCAGTGAAACGAAACGGGGTCGCTGGCGGATCCATTTGATTCGCTCCTAACGGGCTGATTCGCTGCTGACGGGGTGCAGCGCTGCTTGGCGCCGGAGCAGCTGCCGACCCAGTGCTGCCGTTGAGGTCGCGCCGCCGCAGGAGAGCCGACTGGGCTGGTGCTAATTTCTTCGAGTAAGCCGAAACACTGAATTAGGTTGTTCGGCAGCCCAACGGCCACCTGGTTTCCAGGCGATGAGTCGGGCGATTAGCTCAGAGGTAGAGCACTACCTTGACACGGTAGGAGTCACTGGTTCGATTCCAGTATCGCCCATCTTTTCCAATTCTTTTGGCAGGTTCTTTTATGGCCACCGAGGCCCTCCCAACGACCATGGTCCTGGGTCTGGGCAGGTCCGGCATCGGTGCCGCCCGGCTGCTGCGTTCCCAAGGGCATGGCGTGTTGATTGTCGAAAGCCGGGACAACGAAGCCCTGCGGGCCCAAGCAGAAAGCCTGGCCAGCGAAGGCATCGACGTACTGCTGGCTGCTCCCCTAACCCCTGAAACTTTCGCAGGCCTGCCCCGGCCCGAGCGGGTGGTGGTCAGCCCCGGCATCCGCTGGGACCATCCCCTGCTGCTGGCCTGGCGCCGTGAAGGCATCCAGGTGGAAGGGGAACTCAGCTCCACGTGGCGAGCAACGGCCGGAACCCCCTGGATCGGCATCACGGGCACCAACGGCAAGACCACGGTCACCCATCTGGTGCATCACCTCCTCAGCGAGGCCGGACTGGATGCCCCCCTCTGCGGCAATGTCGGCTTCTCGGCCGCCGAACTGGCCTTGCAACGCCAGGCGCCCGGCGCAAGGGCTCCGGACTGGTTGGTGGTTGAAGTCAGCAGCTACCAGATTGAAGCCGCAGCGGAACTGGCGCCCGCCATCGGGGTCTGGACGACGCTCACCCCCGATCACCTGGACCGCCACTGCACCATGGAGGCCTATCGGGCCATCAAGCGGAGCCTGATCGAACGCTCCCAGCGGCGCATTTTGAATGCCGACGATGCCGACCTGCGCTCCCAGGCCCCGAGCTGGGACCGGGTTGACTGGGTCACAGCGGGTCGCGCCAGCGATCTGCCAGCGGGTATGGACCCCCTGCTTTGGATTGCGGACGGACAGGTTCAAGGACGCTCAGGACCCCTGTTTGCGGCCGACTGCCTGGCCATGCCAGGGGCCCATAACCGCCAGAACATGTTGCTGGCCACTGCCGTCGGCCTGCACGTCGGCCTGACCCCTGGGCAGATGGAGGCGGCCTTGCGTAGCTTTGCTGGTGTGCCCCATCGCCTTGAACGGCTGCGGCAACTTGGGCAAGTCACCTGGTACAACGACAGCAAGGCCACCAATTACGACGCTGCCGAAGTAGCACTCAAAGCATTGGCAGGTCCCCTAGTGGTGCTGGCCGGAGGCCAATCGAAACAAGGGGACTCCAGGGGCTGGTTGGCCCAACTGCGCCAGCAGGCGGCAGCGGTGGTGGTCTACGGGGCCGCTGCGGCAGAATTTGAAGCCCTGCTCCGCCAAGACAACTACCCGGGCCAGTTGCATCGGGTTGAAGGACTGCAAGAGGCGGTACCGCTGGCGGCCGACCTGGCGAAGGCCATTGGTGTAACCAACGTATTACTATCCCCCGCCTGTGCCAGCTTCGATCAATACAGCGATTTCGAAGCCCGCGGCGACCATTTCCGGGCCCTTGTGGCCGCACTTTGATACTTCAGCCCCCGGGAGCGCCATGGCCCACTGGTTAATGAAAAGCGAACCAGATGTCTATGGCATTGATCACCTCAAGGCCGAAGGCACCACGCTCTGGGATGGCATCCGCAACTACCAAGCCCGCAATTACATGCGCACGATGGCCATCGGTGATCGGGCCTTTTTCTATCACTCCAATATCACCCCACCCGGCATTATCGGCCTGATGGAGGTAGTTGAAGTCGGTCTCACTGATCCCAGTCAGTTTGATCCGCAATCCAAATACTTCGATGCCGCCTCAAAACCGGAAGCTCCGCGCTGGGATTGTGTGCGGCTGTCCTATCTGGCGAGCTTCGCCCCGCTTTTATCCCTGGACCGCCTGCGCGCCGAGTTCAGCCCCGACGAATTGGCGGTGGTGCGCCGCGGCAACAGGCTTTCGATTTTGCCGGTGCCTGAGGCAAGCGCTACCCGCCTCTATGAATTGCTAGGGGCGCCGGGCTAGGCCCCCGCCGGGCTAACCAGGGGCAAGACGGAGGGCACCCAAGGCGGCTGCAAAGGCCGCGGTCGCCCCGGCCTCCCAATGCCCCTCCAAGCCCCGAACCCCAGGTTCCGGGGTCAAGACGAAACCAAGACACCATTGGCTCCGATCTCCATCCAGGCTCAACCAAAGCTGGCCATCACCGGCCAGGCGAGTCTCAAATTCAAGGCTCAGAGCCTCCTCCGCCAGCAATTGATCCACCAAGCCAGCATGTTGTTGGACCAACTTGGCGACAGCCGTTTGCAAGGCTTGCGCCTCGACCAGAGTGAACTCCGCCGCCCAATGGCGCCCCCCCACCAACAGGGGAAACGGTGACTTAAGGGGGTCGAAGGCCAGTCGCCAACCATCCCCTTCCCCAACCTGCACGGCGCGATCAGCCGGGCAGCAGGTCAGGTTGGTCCTGCTCGTCGCTGAGCTCGATGATGGCCCGTTGCACAGGTTTGATCATCGAATCGTCGAGCAGTCCGTCGAAATCATCGAAACGTCGTTGCTTGGCCCGAAAGGCGATGCGCACAGTCGTGAGGTAACGATTGCTGGAATGACGAATCAGGCTGTCGGCCCGCTTGGCCAGTTCCTTGGGGTTCAGATCACTGCTGGTGAGCATCTCGGATGGCTTCTTTAATGCCAACTTAGGGCAGCACTCCACGGCGGCTTGACCTCCCTCCCCATGCCGGGCACCCTCGCCATTGATCTCGGCAGCAGCACCACGGTGGTGGCTTGGCAGGAGGCCGGTGCACCGCCCCGGCTGCTGGAGCTGCCTCCCTACAGCGGCTCCAACCCCACGACCATCCCGAGCCTGCTCTGGCTCAGCCATCCCCAGCAACGTCGTCCCCTGATCGGTCGCCAGGTGCTCGACGCCGGCCTGGCCGACCAGCCAGGCCCCGGGCTGCTGCGGGATTTCAAACGGCTAATCGGCCAAAGTGCCGCCAGCGCTGGCCCCCGGCTTGAACGGGAGCAGCCAGGGGGGATGCAGGATTCGCCCTGGCTGGACCCCGAGGCGGCGGGTGCCCTGCTGCTGCGTTGTGTCTGGGAGGCCCTACCGGCCGAGCTCAGTCCGGATCGCCTGGTGTTGACGGCCCCCATCGAGACCTACCGGGGTTACCGCCAGTGGCTGGAGCGGGTCAGCCGGGAGCTGCCCGTGGCCGAAGTGGCCTTGGTGGACGAACCGACCGCAGCGGCGATCGGGGCCGGTCTGCCCCCGGGCAGCCGGGTGCTGGTGGTCGACTGCGGGGGCGGCACGTTCGACCTTTCGCTCGTGGCGCTGGAAGGGGGTGAGGGCCGGGCGGCCCCCATCGCCCAGCTGCTGCGCTTCGCTGGGCGCGACCTGGGGGCCAGCGGCCAGGCCCTGCGGACGGCCCGGGTGATCGGCAAGGCGGGGGTGGCCTTGGGGGGCCGCGATCTGGACCGCTGGATCGCCTCCTATCTCTGCCCCGATGTCGCGCCGGATCCGGCCCTGCTCACGGTGGCCGAAGCAATCAAATGTCGCCTCAGTGAGAGCGAAGAGGCCCTGGGCCTGTGGGTGGATCCAGCCGGCACAACCCGGGAACTGCGCCTCGATCGCCCCCGCCTGGAAAAGCTTCTGGTGGAACTGGGCCTGCTGGCCCAGCTGGACGCCCTGCTCGATTCCGTGCTGGCGGCCGCCCGCAGCGAAGCCCTGGCTGGTCCCGCCATCGCTGCGGTTTTAACAGTGGGGGGCTGCAGCCAGCTGCCCCTGCTGCGCCGCTGGCTGCAGGAGCGGCTGCCCGAGGTACCCCTGCGGGGCGATAGACCAATCGAAGCTGTCGCCATGGGGGCGCTTGCCCTCACCCCCGGAGTGACCTTGCGGGATGTGCTGGCCAGGGGAGTGTCGCTGCGCTGCTGGGACCAACGTTCTGGTCAGCATCGCTGGCATCCCCTGTTCGTGGCCGGCCAGGCGTGGCCCACCGAGCAGCCCCTGGAGGTGGTGCTGGCCTGTAGCCAGGACGACCAGCGAGAATTGGAGCTGGTGCTGGGAGAGCCGCTGCCCCAGGAGCGCTCGGAGGTGATGTTCGTCGATGGTTTGCCGGTGCTGAACCAACGGCGAGCCGGCCAGCCGCGGGTGGAAACCTGGCCGACAGCCGCCCCAACCCTGCCCCTGGCAAGCCCGGGACGCCGGGGAGAAGACTGCATGCGCCTGCGCTTCCAGATTGATGCCAGTGGCCAATTGCTGCTGGAGGCCCAAGATTTGAGCAGCGCCCAGCCGCTTGGAACCCTCAGCCTGGGTCCGGTGCGCTGACGCCAGGGCGACCATTGCGAAGCCACGATGGAAGCCGCCTTTTCGCGAGCCCCCCGTCCATGGCCAGGAAGGGTCCAACCCCTGAACCGACTGCCCTCCCTGTGCCCCAGCGCCCCTGGAAACTGGTGGGACTTGGCTTGGCCCTGGCGGCAGCGGGGCTGGTGATGGCCCTGCAACCCCAGCCCCCCAGGCACCGCCCAGGCCCCCTCCACAGCCAAAAGCCATGCTCGCCGGGGGCTCCTTGCCCCAAAGCCAGCAGCGAAACCAGCAGCGAAGCCACTGTGGCGACGACCCGCCAGCGTCAGGAGGCCCTGCGCCGCTTCAGCCAGGGAGATCCCGAGGGGGCCGTGGCGGCCCTCGCCCCCCTGCGCCAAACCAACCCAAGCGAGGCAGCCAAACTGGGGGAAGCGCTGCGCACCAACTGGAACCGCAACCGACTGGAGGCCGCCCGGGCCGAACGGCTGGCCAAAGCGGGCCAATGGTGGGAGGCGCTAGATACCCTCAACCGCCTGGACCACCCCTGGTGGCAACGGCATAGCCAGGCGCTGCGCCGTCGGGTGGAGCAGGGGGCAGCGGCCCTGGAGCAAGAGCATCACCAACACAACCACGGCCCCGGCCCCAGCCCCGCAGAAGTTGACACCGAACAGCTCGATGCCGAAGTCCGGAGGCGAATGCAGCTTGGCCAACCCCAGTGGCAGGCTTTTGTGGAGGGCTGTGCTGCGGTGGGAGGCCAGGTGCTGGAAGAGGGTCCGGAAGTGAACTGCATGCCCCGCAAAGCCAAGCAGGGGCCATGACAAAATTGTCAACCAGTGATCGAGATCAGTTCATGCAGGCAGGTGATCAGGTCCGGGTGAGCAGCAATGTGGTTGTCTTCACCCATCCAGAGCATCGGGGCGCGGCCTATGACTTGCAGGGCCAGCAGGGAGAAGTTGTCCAGGTGCTCGAGGACTGGAAAGGAAGACCGATCAGCCCCAACTTGCCTGTAATCGTGGCCTTCGGCCGCTTCCGCGCCCATTTCAGAGCCGAAGAGCTCTCGCCCCTCTGAGCTTCCTCAACGTCTGGCCCTGCTCGGGCATCAGCTGTGCGGACGGATCAAATAGACCCCTTCTTCGCCATCGACGGCTTGCAGGCAGAGCTGGATGGTCTCGAGCCTCGTGGTGGGTACCACCCGACCGCAAAAATCGGGCTGGATGGGGAGTTCGCGATGGCCCCGATCCACCATCGCCACCAATTGCACCCGATGGGGACGGCCCCAGCTCTGCAGGGCTTCAAGGGCAGCCCGCACGGTGCGGCCGGTGAAGATGACGTCATCCACCAGCACCACATGGCGGCCATCCAGGCTGACGGGGAGCTGGGTGGCCTCCACGAGCCGTGTGCCAACGCGCTCCAGATCATCGCGATAGAAGGTGGGGTCCAGGCTGCCATGGGCCACGGCATGGCCGACCATCAGCGCCAGTCGATCCGCCAAGACCTGGGCCAAGGCCACACCACGGGTTGGAATTCCCAGCAGCACCAGGGCTGCCGGATCGACAACACTTTCGAGAATTTGCGAAGCCAAACGATCCAGGGTGCGGCAGAGTTCAACGCTGGAGAGAATCTGGACCCGATTCCCTGGCTCTCGCTCCGAAACAGCCGGCGCAGACATAGGAGCAGAGCCTTTGATCTACAGAGATCTGATGCTAAGAGGCCCGTGTGACCAAAACCTGACGCCAGCCGGCCAAACTGGAGGGTTGAGAAGTGCGGGCTGTAAGTTGGCAACGAATGCAAATTCCAAAAGGAGCGGGCCTTCGGGTGATTTCAGTTCCTTCTTCCAAGCAATCGTCCAGCGGCCATGCAGGGGCTGAGGGATCTGGATCAATGGCGGTCATCCCCGATCCCAGGGCGAGTCTTGAACATCAACGGCCAGTAGCTCCAGTCGTGCTAGCCATCCTGGATGGCTGGGGATTCCGTGAACAAGAGGAATACAACGCCGTGCGCTGTGCCGATACCCCGGTGATGGATGCCCTCTGGCACGCCTACCCCCATACCCTGATCTCGGCCAGTGGCGCCGCCGTAGGCCTACCTGACAACCAAATGGGCAATTCCGAGGTGGGCCATCTCACCATCGGTTGTGGTCGCATTATTCGCCAAGAACTGGTGCGGATCAGTCAGGCTGTCCAGGACGGCAGCTTGGCGGCCAATCCGGTGCTCAATGCCGCCGCCGACCATCTGCTGGCCCAAGGCGGTCGGCTGCACCTGATCGGTCTTTGTTCTGATGGTGGGGTTCACAGCCACCTTGAACATCTGGGGGGGTTGCTGCGCTGGGCTGCGGCAAGGGGGCTCAAGGAGGTCTGCATCCACGCCATCACCGACGGTCGGGATACACCTACTAACAGTGCTCCTGGTTTTCTGTTGCGACTTCAGCAGCTCATCGACGAGTCCGGCGTCGGCCACCTCACCACGCTATGCGGCCGCTACTGGGCCATGGATCGGGACAACCGTTGGGATCGAACCGAAAAAGCCTATCGACTGCTAACAGAACCATCGGAACCCTCGCCCCGATCTCCAGCCGAAATTCTGGAAGCTTCCTATGCCAATGGCATCAGTGATGAGTTCTTGGAACCGGTGCGATTATCCCCTGAGCTGATTGAGGCCGGCGACACGATCATCTGCTTCAATTTCCGCCCCGATCGTGTGCGCCAGTTGGTCAGAGCTCTGGTGCTGCCCGATTTTGAGGGCTTCCCCCGCCAGCGGTTGACGCCGCTGCACATGGTCACCTTCACCCAATACGAACAAGGCTTGCCCGTCGCCGTCGCCTTCCCGCCCGAATCGCTCGAAGGGTTGTTGGGCCAAGTGGTATCAGAGCAGGGACTGAGGCAATTTCGTACAGCCGAAACAGAAAAATACCCCCACGTCACCTATTTCATGAATGGGGGAATCGAACAGGCCTTTCCCGGTGAAGATCGCCACCTTGTTCCCTCACCACGGGTCGCTACCTACGATCAATCTCCTGCCATGTCGGCTGAGAAACTAACTGATAGCTGCATTGCTGCCGTTCAAAAAGGCATTTACTCGCTGGTGGTGATCAATTACGCCAACCCCGACATGGTCGGCCACACCGGCCAAATGCAGGCGACCAAAGAAGCCGTCAGCACAGTCGATGGCTGTATCGGCCGACTGCTAGAAGCCACGAACCGGATCGGAGGCACGATGTTGATCACCGCCGACCATGGCAATGCCGAAGTCATGCAGGGGCCCGATGGACGCCCCTGGACCGCCCACACCACCAACCCTGTTCCCGTGATTCTGGTGGAGGGAGAAAAACGTAAATTGCCTGGTCATGGCACCGATGTGCAGCTGCGCGAGCAGGGTGGCCTCTCTGACATCGCCCCAACGTTGCTGGAGATCCTGGGCCTACCTAAGCCCGCTAGGATGACCGGCAGTTCATTGATTGAGCCCTTGGGCAGTCACCAGGGCAGTCGCAGCCTGTCATCTGCGGTCATTAGCTGACATCCAGCCAACTCCCCATCACCTTTGGGGTTGCCTCTCCCCACCCCTGAGACCCCACCCCGGAAACAAGCATGCTTCGCACGATCATTTCCTCTGCATGGATGCTTTCAGCCGCGCTCCTGATCACCAGCGTGCTGTTGCATAGCCCTAAAGGCGATGGCATGGGCGGTCTGTTCTCCACCGGGAGCTCCATGTTCACCAGTGCCCGTAGTGCCGAGGCCACCCTCAACCGGGTCACCTGGACCCTGCTGGCTCTGTTCCTAGGTCTGGCGGTTATTCTTAGTGCCGGCTGGGTCGGCTGAAGCCATGGCAGGGACCAGTCGTCGTCTTGCCTTGCAAACCCTTTGGGATAGAGGTCTGGTGCCCTTGTTCTCGTTTGCTTTTCTAGGGCGAAGCGCCGGGAGTGCCCAAGCAGCAACGCCATCCAGCAGCGATGCCAAGTGGCAACTCAGTGAAGCCGCTTGGAAAAAACGACTGAGTCCAGCCGCTTTCCAGGTGTTGCGCCAACATGGCACTGAGAAACCCTTCAGCAGTCCTCTCTACCAAGAGCAACGCAGCGGGCAGTACCTTTGTGCTGGCTGCCAACTACCGCTGTTTGCCTCCGCAACCAAATTCGACAGCCGCACCGGGTGGCCCAGCTTTTGGCAACCCCTGAACAACGCCATTGCGACCAGCCAAGACTTCCGGCTGCTGATTCCGCGCACCGAATATCACTGCCGGCGTTGCGGCGGCCATCAGGGGCATGTGTTCAACGACGGGCCCCGGCCCACCGGCAAGCGCTACTGCAACAACGGTGTAGCCCTGACCTTCCAGGCCGCTAAGGCTGGCTAAAAGCGATCTTTTGGCTCAACCATGAAGTAGCTGATGTTTACGGCGACCCTGTTTGGGGCCAGTGGCGGCAAGCTTGGTAAAGTGCTGAAACACTGACCAAGGTCATGGGCAGCCCAATCAGCCTGGAAACGTTTCTGGCCAGAGCCAAGGCCCGTTTTGGTCAACATTACGACTACAGCGATATTATATACAGGAGCTATAAAAGTCCGATTTTGATCAGGTGCAAAATTCACCCGGTTAAATCAATAAGTATTACACCGGAAAAACATCTGCAGACTTCAGGGGGCTGCAAATTTTGTCTGCGCGAAAGCCGGATTCGCATGCTTGATCGCGAACTGCTGCGGGACCCGGCCGTTCGTCCCGAGAACCTCAGCGATGCCCTGCCCCAAAGGCAAGCTGGGACGGGGGTGCAAAAATTACAACTGTTCAGTCAACTTTGCGTGCGACTATAAAGATCGAGTTACCCACAGGCAACTTTATGCCAATGCGCAGCAAAAGATACTCCAGAGCTGCCATCGAACCGCAAAAAGCATCGACAACAGGCGGATAGGGTTTGACATCACTGGTGGGATGAGGCGGCACGAAGATCTTGCGGCGAGCAAAGATCAGCGGAAAGATCAGCATATTGGCGTAGCTGCTGAGCGTGACCTTAAAATCAGCCTGGCGCAGCAAATTCGCCAGTTCACTGCGGCGAAAGCGATAGCGGGTATCCATGAGTTCATCATGATAAGACCGCATCCAGTTATAGGCGGCAACATTAATCGCCAAAATTCCGCCAGATTTGAGCACGCGCCGAAATTCAGCAAGCGCCACAGATGCGTCATCAATTTGACAGATCACATCGGCGGTCAAAACCGCATCAAATTGGCCATCGTCAAAGGGAAGAGCCTCAATCGAACCCTCCTCAATTGGAACTGAAGTTCGCTCGCGTGCATAGGAGCAGGCCACGGGAGAGTAATCAAGGCCCTTGATTGTCCAGGGGGCACCAACGCCCTGTAAGGCCTTGATTAATCCACCGGTGCCACAACCTGCATCAAGGATACTGGCATTTTTATTGGCAAGTTCCGCCAGGGGCAGCAGCATGCGCCGATTGAGGGCGTGGAAATACCACATCGAATCCTCAACTTCGGCAAGCTCCTTGAAATCATCAGTTTTCATTTAAAGCAACAATCGGCAAAGACGTTTTGGTATGGAAATAAAAATCTTTACCAGTTGAAAAATGAAGAATAATTATCTAGAAGGCAGCATATCAAGGCTCTAAATCACCCAGCCCGCTGCCGCGCGACCGGCCCTGATCAGCCGCAACAGCGGGGCGAGTTGGCTCAGGCCTCGTCCTCATCGTGGGCAAAACGATTGTAGAGGAAATCAAGCGCTGTATTGCGCAGCTCATAATACTTTGGATCCTCCATGATGTCCTCGCGGCTGCGGGGACGAGGGAAATCAATCGGTAGCACTTCACCGATGCCGGCAGCCGGACCATTGGTCATCATCACCAGGCGATCGGCGAGGAACAGGGCCTCGTCGATGTCGTGGGTGATCATCAGCACCGTGCATTTCTGGGTATTCCAGATTGAGAGCAGCTCTTCCTGCAACTCCTCCTTGGTGATCGCATCGAGGGCACCAAAGGGTTCATCGAGGATCAGCACCTCCGGCCGGATCGACAGGGCCCGGGCGATCGCCACCCGCTGCTTCATGCCGCCGGAGATCTGGGTGATCTTCTTGTCGGCCGCCTCGCTGAGACCGACCATGGCCAGGTGCTCCAAAGCGATCTCGCGCTTCTGGGCTTCCGGCAGGCTGGGTTTGACCGAATCGATGGCCAGATGCACATTTTCGTAGGCGGTCATCCAGGGCAGCAGGGCGTAGCCCTGGAACACCACCATCCGGTCCGGGCCGGGCTTGGTGATCGGCTTGCCCTCCAGCAGCACTCGGCCGGTGCTGGGGGTGGCGAAGCCGGACACCATGTTGAGCAGGGTGGATTTGCCACAACCGGAGTGGCCGATCACGCAGACGAACTCACCCTTGGCGACCTCAAGATTGATGTCCTCCAGCACCACATAGGGGCCCCGCTGGGTGGCGTATTCCTTGCCGAGTTGCTCAAAGCGCAGCAGGGGATAGGGGCCTTCATTGAAACGATCAGCCGCAGGATCAGAACGATGGGATGGGGGGGTTGTCGTTGTCATGGCACTGGGGAAATTGGTGATACAGAACTGGGATAAACGGCGCTGGCGTGGAGCTCAACCGAGCAGGGCGCGGGGTACTCCAATCGGGATCTCGGCCACACTGAAATCACGGTGAACAGAAACCTCATTGAGATAACCGATCGGATCCTCGGTGTTAAACGCACGGCCGTCGAACAGGTCGATGGCACCGCGTTGGTAAGACACCTCCTCGAAGCCCAGTTCGCGGGCGGCGGTACTGAAGACGCCCACGGCGCAGATCCGCTCGAGGATCTCTACGTAGTTGCGCGGGAAGGGAATCTCGGCCCAGCGGGCCAACTGGGTGATGATCCAGAGGTGTTCACTGCGGCTGGGACGGTTCACCCCGGGGCCGAAAAAGAGGTGATGCGGCACGGTGGCATTGCCGTCGGCGCTGATTTCACTGAACCAGATGACCTCCTTCTTCATACCCAGGTAGCGGCGATCGCTGAGCAGCTCGCTCAGCTCCGGCCAGTGCTTGGGCTCGGCGCAGTAGGCGCAGGCCTCCAGCAGGGCCTTGACCAGGGCGATGTGGGTATTGGGGTAGGCCAGGGCCCAATCCTCCCGCACCCCCAGCACCTTGCCGGGGTGGCCCGGCCAGATCGCCAGGTCGCCGGCCACGGTGAAGCCATGCCCTTCGGCCACGGCCCGATCCAGCCAGGGAGCACCGATGCAGAAGCCGTCGATGCTGCCGTCCTTGAGGTCGGCGAGCATCTGGGCCGGCGGCAGGGTCTGCAGGTGCACATCGCGGTCGGGATCGATCGAGTTGGCCGCCAGCCAGTAGCGCAACAGCAGGTTGTGCATCGAGGCCGGATGGACGATGCCCAGGGTGTGGGGTTCGCGGTTGTGGCTCCCCAGCCAGGCGCGGTAGTCGTCGACGTTGTGGACGCCGGCCTCGGCGAGCCGACTGGCCAGGGTGATGCCATTGCCGTTGCGGCTCAAGGTGAGGGCACTGACAACTGGCGTGGGCTGATCACCATGGCCGCCCGCCGTCATCCAGGCAGGCATACCCGAGGGCATCAGGGCCGCATCTAGGGTGCGGTCGAGCAGGCCATCGGTGACGCCGCGCCAGCTGGTTTCACGCACCAGGTGCACCTCGTCGAGGCCGTGCTTGGCGAACAGGCCCTTGGCCTCGGCCACCGCCAGCGGCGCGCAGGCCGCCAGGGGCACGAAACCGAGATCGATATTCACCTTCTCCAGGCCATGCCTGGCCAGCACTTTGTGGGGCTTGGCCTGCCACTGCTTCACCCGCTTCTGGCGGTTGAGGAAGTAGATGATCTCCGAACGCAGGCTGTAGTAGCTGGGGTGATGCACCACATTCATCCGCTGGCGGGGCCTGGGGATGTCCACCTCGAGGATGCCGCCGATCTTGGAGCCGGGGCCGTTGGTGAGCATCACGATCCGATCGGAGAGCAGCACCGCCTCATCGACGTCGTGGGTCACCATCACGGCGGTGAGCTGGTGCTCATTGCAGATCTGCATGAGCTTCTCCTGCAGATTGCCGCGGCTGAGGGCATCAAGGGCCCCGAAAGGCTCATCGAGTAGCAGCAGCTTGGGCTTGATTGCCAGGGCGCGGGCTATAGCCACCCGCTGGCGCATGCCGCCGGACAATTCGCGGGGCAGCTTGTGGACGGCATGGCCCAGACCGACCATCTCGATGTGCTCGTCGATCAGGGCGCGGCGCTCGCCAGCAGGGAGGTTGGGCATCACCTCATCGATCGCCAGGGCGATGTTGTCCTGCACCGTGAGCCAGGGCAGCAGCGAGTAGTTCTGAAACACCACCATCTTGTCTGGGCCCGGGCGCTTGACGGTTTCGCCAGCCACCAGCACCGTGCCGCCCGTGGGCAGATCGAGGCCGGCCATCATGTTCAAAAGGGTGCTCTTGCCGCAGCCGGAGTGGCCAATCAGGGAGATGAATTCGCCTTTGCGGATGTCGAGATCGATTCCCTTGAGGGCCAGGTAATTACCGCCGCCACTGAGGGGAAAATTCTTCTCGAGATCCTGAACTTCTACGAGGGTTGTCATGGCTTTTACGTGGGTGAATCAGGGCACTGATCAGGGCATTGAATGAAAGGCATACCAGCTGAAGCCCAGCACCATGCCGCTCATCAACACGAAGCGCACAACCAGGAGGGTGATGGCGTTGGCGGGGCGGCTCAGGGACTGTTCGACCGCCTCGACTCGGCGATTAAGGGGCTGCAGCAGGAATGGCAAGTTGGGCAATGGCATGGTGGGATCGGCTCGCTCAGTGGGTGCTGGAGATGCGCTTTTGCAGCCAGGTCATCAGGCGATCGAGAATCAAACCGATGGCACCGATCCAGATCACGCCGAGCACGATTTCGGAGACGTAGCTGTTCTGATAGGCATCCCAGATGAAGAAGCCAATTCCAGGGGTGCCGGGCATGACGATCTCGGCGGCGATGATTGCCAACCAGGCCAGGCCAATCGAGATGCGCAGGCCGGTAAAGATGTAGGGAAGGGCGGAGGGAATCAGTACCTTGGTGAAGAAATTTTTGTTCGACATCTGCAGCACCTGGGCGACGTTGCGGTAGTCCTGGGGGATCTGGCGCACGCCCTCGGCGGTGTTGATCAAGATCGGCCAGATTGAGGTGATGAAAATCACAAAGATTGCCGCCGGCTGGTTGTTCTGGAACAACACCAGTGCGATCGGCACCCAGGCCAGCGGCGCCACCATGCGCAGGAACTGGAAGAGGGGATCGAAGGCGCGATCGAGGGCCTTGTTGAGGCCGATGGCGATGCCCACGGCAATGCCCACAATCGCGGCCAGGCTGTAGCCAAGCGCCACCCGGCTGAGGCTGCTCATCGCATGCAAGAACAGGCCCTTATCGAGGCCGCCGCGATCAAAGAAGGGATAGAACAGCAGATCGCGGGTGCGCTCCTCGGTGAACAGGCTCAGGGGCCCGGCCAGTTTGGTGAGGCCGAGGCTGGCGCTGAGCTGCCAGAAGAGCAGGAAGCCGCCAATGCCAAACATGGGGGAGATGATCCCTTTGCGGTTGTTTTTCCACCAGAGGGCCACCCCTTGCGGCGGCGTGCGCTCGGCGCGGTTGCTGGTGGGGCTGATGCCGGTTGTCATGGGAAAGTCCTGGAGATGGATGGAAAAAAGGCAGGTGTTCGTTGTGGCCCTTGGCGATCACTTCTTGATCTTCAAGGCATTCAGATAGGCCTGGGGATTTTCGGGGTCATAAACGACGCCATCGAAGAAGGTTTCCTTGCCGCGGCTGGAACCCTTGGGGATGTCCTTCAGAGGCACCCCCACTTCCTTGGCGGCCTGGCGCCAAAGATCTTCGCGGGTCCCCTTGTCGTTGATGGCCCGGGCCTGCTCGATGGTGTCGATGGTGCCAGGGAAGAACTTCCAGCGTATGGATTCGATCAGGAACCAGAGAGTGAGGCTCTTGTAGGGATAAGAGATCACACCGCGATCACTGTTCCAATACAGAGGACCCATGGCCGGATTGGTTTGCGGCGTACCGCTGGCGCCGATCTTGTACTGACCCTTGAGCGCTGCCTGCAGCACCGGCAGGGGCACGTTGAACCACTTGCGCGAACTCAAGATCGCGGCGGCCTCATCCTTGTTTTCGGGCTTGTCGAGCCAGATTTGGGCTTCGATCAGGCCCTTGAGCAGGGCCACGGCGGCCTTGGGGTGCTTGTCCACCCATTCGCTGCGCACGGCGAGGTATTCCTCCGGATGCGATTTCCAGATCTGGGCAGTGCTGGCGGCCAGGAAGCCGATGTCGTCCTTGGCGATGCGCGTCGGCCAGGGATCACCGGTGGAGAAGGCCTCCATCGTGCCGTTCCTCATGCCCTGGAGGGTTTCCGGTGCCGGCACCTTGAGCAGTTCCACCGCCTTGTCGGGATTGACGCCACCGGCAGCGAGCCAGTAGCGAATCCAGATCTCCTGGTTGGCCTTGGGGAAGGTGTAGGCAGCCTTGAATTTGCGGCCCTGCTTCTGGCTGAACTTCTCGAAGAAGCCGGGCGACGAGGTTTTCAGATCGACGCTGAGATTGCCATCTTTGACGGCATTGGAGGCGGCGATGCCATTGCCCTGGCTCATCAGCATCGCCAGGATCACCATCGGCACTTTGTTGCCATTGGTGATGGCACCCTCGCTGATCATCTGGGGCATCGGCAGTTGCCACTGGCCGCCATCAATGCCACCGCCGGCGCCGCCCAGCACCAGGTTGTCGCGGGCGGCACCCCAGCTGGACTGCTTGCTGAGATTCACCTCCAGGCCATGCCTGGCGAAGAAGCCTTTCTCGACCCCGACCACCAGGGGTGCGGCTTCCAGGATCGGGATATAACCGAGGCTCACCGTCTTCACCTCCAGGTCGGC
>JBKDVK010000160.1:0-16011 GCA_046338875.1 Cyanobacteriota bacterium
CACGCCCGTGCGGCCCCCGGCCCGGCTCAGCACGATCGTTTGCACAAGCCCAGGGATGGTGAGCTCAGAGCCCAAGGACGCTGCCGTGGCCTGGTAGGCACTGAGCCCCGGCACCACCTCCACCTCCAATTGGCAGTCGGCCAGCCTGCAGACCTGTTCGGCCAAGGCGCCATAAAGGCAGGGATCGCCGTCATGGAGACGGACCACCCTCTGACCCGCCCGGGCCCGTTGCACCACCAGCTCCAGCACTTCCTCCAGGGTGAGGGTGCTGGTACGGATCCGTTCGCAGGCAGGCGAAGCGAGGGCGGCGATTGCCGGGTTGACCAGCGAATCCGTCCAAACCAACACCTCCGCCTGCTCAATCGCCCTCAGGGCCCTCAAGGTCAATAGGTCTGGTGCGCCAGGACCGGCGCCGACAATCTGCACCAGGGGCGCTTTCATGGGGTCACGCCGGTGGGATCCGGTAAAGACTGATGTTGGCCATAAAGCCGCCAGAGACCCAGGCCCCCAAGGGCAATCAAAATCAAGCTGACTAACTGGGCCATGCGCAGTCCACCGCTGCAAAACGGTGGCTCGGCCCCCAGGCATAGGGGGTCGAGCCGCAAGCCCTCAATCCAGACCCGTCCAGAGCTGTAGGCCATCAGATAGATGCAGCTGAGGGCTCCAGCCGGTAAGGAAAGCTTTCGCCTAACTCCCTGGAAAAAAAGGAAGAGCAACAGGGCACAAACACCAAGATTCCAGAGAGATTCGTAGAGAAAAGTTGGATGAAATGTACTATAAGTGATGAAACCAGCCGGGCGATTTTCCAGGGGAATCATCAACTTCCAGGGCAGGTTGGTGGGCAGGCCGAAGGCTTCTGAATTAAAGAAATTCCCCCATCGACCAATGGCCTGTCCCAGGGCCAACGCCGGCACCAGCACATCCAGGAGCGGCCAAAGCGGTTGGCGACGCCAGCGGCAAAACAGGATTGTGCCGATCAACCCGCCCAACAGGGCGCCGTGGATGGCTATACCGCCATGCCATACCGCCAGGGCTTCCTGCCAGTTTTGGCGGTAATGACGCCACTCAAGTAACACGTAATAAAGCCTGGCCCCCAGCACTGACGAAACGACCATCACCGGCAGCAGGTCACTGATGAAGGGGGCGGCAATCTGGCGTTCGCGACCCAAACGGGTGGCCAGGGCCAAACCGATCAGAACCGCTGCCGCAATCAGCAGTCCATACCAGCGCAAAGCAAGCGGGCCCAGCTGAAAGACAATGGGCCCGGGGGAGGTGAAAGTAGCCAGGGGAAGCAAGGGCAGATTCAGAGCACGCCCCCTGTGGCCGCCTGGACCTTCTCGACCTGCTTCTTCTTAAGCACCAGCAGGATTTGAGTCAGGGCCGTGCCGGCCAGGAAAGCCAGCAGGCCATAGATACGGGCAGGGTTCTGGAGCACTACCTCCGCATCCACCTGGCCGAAACCACCCACATTGGGGTCGTTGGTGAGGGGCGTGCCAACCTCAAGACGATCACCCACCTTGACCAAGAGCTTGGGACCGGCGGGAATCGTTTCCTTGACAGTTTTACCGTCGGCGGTGGTGATCACCACATCGAGAGCACCCTTATCGGCCTCATCGATCGAGGCAATGCTGCCCGCCACACTGGCGTTGAAGACGCCATTGTTGGTTTTTTCTCCGGTGGGGTTCACCTGGCCGCGGCCGCGGTTGCCACCCACATGAATTTGATATTTACCGAAGTGAATATTGCCATCGGTGGCGGGATCAGGTGACAGCACCGGGAAGACGATCTTCTGGTGCTGGTCGCCAGGGATGGGACCCACCAGCAAAATGTTGGGCTGAGTATCGCTGTACTGGGTGTAGTAGATGCCCTTGGTTTCTTCCTTGAGTTCGTCGCTCAGACGTTCGGGGGGCGCCAAACGGAAACCGTCCGGCAGCACCACAACCGCACCCACATTCAGGCCCGTGGCTGAGCCGTCGCCAGCGACCTGCTGTACCGAGGTGTCATAGGGGACCTCCACTTCAGCCTTGAAGACCGTGTCCGGGAAGACGGCCTGGGGCACTTCCACCCTGGTTACCTTCTTGGCCAGGTGACAGTTGGCGCAAACGATCTTGCCGGTGGCTTCCCGCGGGTTGGCGTAGTTCTGTTGGGCCCAGAACGGATAGGCCCAACTTGGGCTAGCACCGCAAAGCAACAAGCCCAGGCAAAGGCCGAAGCCCAGCAACCGGTTGGCAAAACCCGCCCCCTGGAAGAGGGGAGTTAGCAGGCGGGATGGGGAGAGAAGGCGACGCATGGAGGGACGGATCGGGGGCGGGAAAACGGGAGAGGGCGGGCAGAACCCGGATCAGGACCACCAGGGCTTGTCGCCAGTGCGGAAATCAGTTTCTGTCCATTGACTGACAAACACGTTGTCGTTCTCGACCGTCACGTGGGCCAGGGCCAAGGAGAGGGGCGCCGGACCGCGCACCACCTTGCCCGTGGCGTCGTATTGGCTGCCGTGGCAGGGACACATGAACTTGCCGGCCCCGTTGTTCCAAGGCACAACACAACCCAAGTGGGTGCAAATGGCATTGATGCCGTAGTTGCCGATTGCCTCAGGGCCCTCCACCACAAGGTAGGTGGGGTCTCCCTTAAGACCTTGCACAAGGCTGCGGTCGCCTTCTTTGTGGGATGCCAGCCAGCCGCTGAGGGTGACGGAGTTGCCGGCCGCGTCCTTGGCGGTAGTGCCACCGCCGCTGCCGGCGGCCTTCGGGGGGATGAAGTAATTGACAACCGGATACAACGCCCCCAGGGCCACCCCGGCGACGGAACCGAAGGTGAGCAGATTCATGAACTGCCGACGACCCATGCCGGGGACATCACCAGAAGAGGAGGGCGCTGGGATCTGGGTCATTGGCGTCGCTTTAAAGAAGCGCTTCAACGTGGCGCCATTATGAACCTTGCCCCTATCGTCCTGCTGCGCAGCCCCCCGCCGTCCCCCGGGCCTGAAACAAGCCGTAGTGCTTGGCTTGGCAGCAGGCAGGCTGGAGTGATCCATGCGCCCCCCGCCGGTGACCTTGGCTGATTCCTCTGGTGCCGCCGCCGACCCCGGCGCTCCCCTCAGCGGTGCCGAAGTGAGGGCTCTGCTGGTGGCGCGCTGGCAGGCCAACCACGACCTGCGCCTTGTGCAGATCCGCGGGCGCCTCTACCTCCAAGTGATGTGGAACCACCTGGAGCAACAGTCCTTTCCCCTCAGCGTTGAGGACTACGCCGACCACATCGAGCGCGTCGCCGCCGCCCTCAACGACCTGGGACTGGCGGCAACGGTGCGGCAGTGGCTGGGCAGCACCCGCGACCGGCCCCGCCTGGGCAAGGCCCTTTCCTTACCCCTCGAACCGGTGTCCGGTCGTGCCAGCGAATTCTTGCTGTAGCCAAGGCCGCAACCCGAGGGTCGGGGGCCGCAGAACGACCCTGGCCCACCGATAGTGGGGGCAGGTTGTTTCTGGCACGTTCTGCGGCATGGGTTTTCTTCGCTCCGCCCTTTTGCCCCTGGCCATCGTGCTGCTCTTTGGCATCGCCCTTTTTGCCGTAAGCGCGCGCATCTGGCTGCCCGGGGACATGGCCGCCCCGGCGCCCCTCGGCTGATTGCATGGCTGGCCCTGGGCCTGAACCTGGGCCGACCGGCTTTTAGCATCCCCCAACGAGGTTCGCTTGATGCCGGTCGACGCCCAGCCATTCCCTGATCCGTTCCCGGACAGTCCCACCGAGCTCGCCCTCGACCCCGAGGTGCTTGCCCGTGAACTGGCCCAGGAGCTGCTTGGCGATCCCCTCGACGAGATCGATCCCGAGGAACCTGATCCCCATGCTGTCGCTGCGGAATGCGACCTGGGCCTGACCCTGCTGCGGGGAGATCAGGAGCAGCTGATGCAGGGGCTGCGAATTTTTTGTGAGCACCGCGATCCCCGGGCGTTGCCCCTGCTGCTTCCCCTGCTTACGGCCTCCTGTCCGATGTTGCGGATGAGCGCCGTCTACGCCCTCGGCCGCAATCCCTCGCCGCTGGCCGTAGAGCCCCTGCTGGGCCTGCTCAGTTCCGACGACAACGGTTACGTGCGCAAGGCGGTGGCCTGGAGTCTCAGCAACTATCCAGATGCGCCGGTGCTCAACCCCCTGATCCGCGCCCTGCAGATGGACATCGCTGCCGTCCGCCTCTGGGCCGCCAGCTCCCTGGCCGACGCCGGCGGGACCAATGCCGCCAAGGCCGATCCGGCGGCCGCCCAGCTGCTGCAAACCCTGCGAATCGACAGTGAAGGAGCCGTTCGCAGCAACAGTGCCTGGTCCCTGGGCCGCCTCTATCCCGACCTGGTGGAACCCCGCCAGCAGCAGGTTGTGGAGTCGCTGCTGGCCACCTTGCTCCAGGACGGTGATCCGGGGGTGCGCGATGAGGCACGCCTGGCCCTCGAACAACTTGAGCAACCTGAGGTGCTGGACCAGCTGCAGACCCTGGTTGAAGAAGGGCTGATCACCTGAGGTTCACGGTGGCCCGCCGTGATTGGCCAACCCGGTTAGCATTCTCCAACTTCATTCCCCTGCGGGATGGCCCAGCGCACCATCCGCTTTCGCATCCGACCTGACGGCCGCGTCGACGAAGTCGTGGAGGGCGTCGCCGGTGACGGCTGCCAAGCCCTCACCGCCCGGCTGGAGTCCCGTCTTGGCAGCGTCCAGCAACGGCGAGCCACGGCTGAGGCGTTCCTGCCTGCCGTCCAAACGCAGGCCCTGAATCAGCAGAGCCAGCCGATCCAGGGGTTGGCGCTGGACCCCCTCACCTGAATCCCCCACCGTTTCAATTCGATGTCCCACTTCAGCACTGTCAAGACCGAATTGCGTGATCGTCAGGCCCTCGTTGAGGCCCTTCACGATCTCGGTTTTCCGCCCCTGGAGGGGGCCCAACCGGTGCGCGGCTATCGCGGCCAGACCGTCACCGCTGATTTGGCCATCCCCCAAGCCGAGGGCGGCGACATTGGTTTCCGTTTCAATGCTGAGGCCGGCTGCTACGAACTGGTGGCCGATCTCGATCTCTGGCGACAGCCCGTGCCGATTGAACGCTTCCTGGCGCGCCTCACCCAGCGCTATGCCCTGCACACGATTCTGGCTGCCAGCTCCGCAGAAGGATTTCAGGTCAGCCAACAGACCAATCACCAAGACGGCAGCATCGAAGTAGTGGTAACTCGCTGGGACGGCTGAGGCCTTGGTGCCCGTCCCGTCAATGAGCGATCCTTCCCTCGCCTTCAGCACACCGCTGAGCGCCCCTGCAATTGCCACCGGCATGGAGCCCCTGCTGGGGGGCGCTTTGCGTCAGAAAGCCGTATGGGTCGACGAAGCCGTCTGTATCGGCTGCCGTTACTGTGCCCATGTGGCAGTCCACACTTTTGTGGTCGAACCCAATTGGGGACGGTCCCGGGCCATTCGCCAGGATGGCGACAGCACCGAGCGGATCCAAGAAGCGATTGATACCTGCCCAGTCGATTGCATCCACTGGGTTGCCTACGAAGAATTGCCGGCCCTCGAACGCCGCCTGGATGAGCAGGAGATCATGCCCCTGGGGGTGCCGACACCGGCCCGACCCAGGCGCACGCTGCCGCGGTCAGCGACTTCAAGACCATGAAGGTGCCGACCCGTCGGTTCGGACGCACCAACCTGGCCATGCCCTTGCTTTCCCTGGGAGGCATGCGCTTTCAGCAAAGTTGGTCCGATCTGGACGCCGCCAAGGTCGACCCCAAAAGCCAGGCCAATCTGAGGGCAATTTTGGAGGCGGCCACGGCCGCCGGGCTGCACCACATCGAAACCGCCCGGGGCTATGGCAGCTCCGAACGCCAGCTGGGGGAACTGCTCCCCCAGGTGCATGATCCCCAACGGATCCTGCAAACCAAAATTGCCCCCCAAGCCGAAGCCGCAGCCTTTGAGGCCGAGCTGCGGGTCAGTTTTGAGCGGCTGGCCGTCTCCCGGGTGGACTTGCTCAGCCTGCATGGCATCAACACCGCCGAGCTGCTTGAGCAAACCCTGCGGCCGGGAGGCTGTCTGGAGGTGGCCCGTCGCTGGCAGGCCGCAGGCCGAGTCGGCCATGTGGGTTTCTCGACCCATGCACCCCTCGATTTGATCCTGGCAGCGATCGAAAGTGATTGTTTCGACTACATCAACCTCCATTGGTATTGGCTCCGCCAGGACAATGGCGCCGCCATTGCCGCCGCAACCGCCCATGACATGGGGGTGTTTCTGATCAGTCCCACCGACAAAGGTGGCCATCTGCATAGCCCTTCCCAGCGCCTGCTCGATCTCTGCGCCCCCCTGCATCCGATCGTCTTCAACGATCTTTTCTGCCTCAGTGCCCCGGGCGTACACACCATGAGCCTGGGTGCCGCCCGACCCGAGGATCTGGATCTGCATCTAGAGGCTGTGGCCCTGCTGCCCCAGGCCCACGAGCTGGTGCCACCCGTGCTGGCCAGGCTGGAAGCGGCGCGGCAGCGGGCCCTGGGGACGGCCTGGCTGGAGACCTGGGACCAGGGCCTGCCCCCTTGGCAACAGACCCCCGGAGGCCTCAATTTGCCGGTGTTGCTCTGGCTTCACAACCTGCTGGAAGCTTGGGAGCTGGAGGGGTTCTGCCGGGCCCGCTACGGCCTGTTGGGTCAAGGTGATCACTGGTTTCCTGGCGCCAATGCCGGGGCCCTGGACCAGGAAGTCGGCGAAGCGGATCTGCTCGCGGTGCTCGGGGCCAGCCCCTGGGCCCGGGAGATTCCCCCTCTACTGCGCCGCCTGCACCAGCGGCTGGGTGGCCAAAAGCTGCAGCGGTTGATCAGCCCCTGAAGCGGGATCGGCGGGCTTGGGGCCCAGTTCCAATCATGGCTCGGAGACCGCCGCACCGATCGGCGCTTTGAGCGGCACCCCAACGGCCCTCGGATAGGCGTCCGGGCAGGGAGCCAAAGGCCGCAGCCAGAGGGCATGGCGCACCCCCCGCTCTGCGGGCAACTCGCAGCCCTGCACCGCCTCGACTTCCGCCCGCAAAAGGGGGAGGGCACGGTCGAGATCGGCCCGATCGCCGGGCTGCCAACGGCCGCGGTAGAGCAAGGCCCGGCCTTGGGGCGCCAGCAACGGCACCAGATATTCGGCAACAACAGGCGCTGCCGCAACGGCCCGGGCCATGGCCCAGTCGAAGCGGCCACGGCAATCACGGCTGCGGCCGGTGCGCTCAACCCGCTCGCAGCGCAGCGTCACCCGCTCGCCCAGGCCAAGGGACGCCGCCATCGAGCGCACCGCCTCCACCTTGCGTCCCACCGAATCCACCAAGGTGAGCTGGGCCTCGGGCAGGGCGATGGCAATGGCCAACCCCGGGAAGCCACCGCCGGTGCCTACATCAATGAGGTGCAAGGGCACCGCCTGGGGGGGCTGCTGGCTCAGCAGGGGCACCAAGGGCCAAAGGCTGTCAAAGATCTGGCCGATCCAGAAGTCTTCGCCCTCCACCAAACGCGACAGGTTGAGGCGACTGTTCCAGTGCCTCAACTGACCTTGGAGCTCCACCAGGCACTGCAACTGGCTGGCCTGGGGCATCCAGCCGAGCTGGGCCCAAAACTCCGCCGTGGGCAGGCCCTGGCCATCTAAGACTGGGGATGGAACCCGAAACGGGTCGCCCTGGGGGGTGTCGGGCAGCCTCGGCTCGGAGCCCGAGGGTCGGTCCGACGGTTGGACAGGGTCAGGACGGTTGACCATCCACGGGGGCCTGGAAGCTTCTTTCTAGGATCCCGCCGACCGCGTCCTGCCGCCGCCGTTTTCGGGCCATGGCCCCTTCGCCCAATCCAGCCCCGTCATTCCCCGACTCCGCAAGCGGCTTGAGCCACTACGCCGAGCTGAAACTCTCCAGGGCAGCCACCTCCCAGGAGCTGCATCAGGCCTTCCGCCAGCTCAGCAAGCTCTACCACCCGGATACCACCCAGCTACCGCCCCAGCAAGCGCAATCGGCCTTTGCGCGGCTGCAGCTGGCCTACGCCACCCTCAGCGATCCGGCCCGCCGCCGGGCCTATGACCAGCAGTTGGACTTGGGAACCGCCCCTGCCTTGCGGCCTGTTGCAAGACCAGAGTCACAGGCGGCAGCAGGCCGAAGGGTTTCGGTGCACCGTGCCCTCTCGGGCGGCGAATGGTTAGCCCTTTTGCTTTTGGGAGTGGCTTTGGTCCTGAGCCTGGTGCTGGGTCTTGGCGTGGCCTGGGCCCGGGGTCTGGCCCTGGTAACCCCACCCAGTTGGTCGGTGGCTGGGGTTGATGGGGTGACAGAGCCACCGTTACGCCCCGTGCTTGCCCAGACTGCCAAAGCTGAGCCACCTACCAATGCTGATGCTCCCCCCTGAGCAGATGCCCCTCTACAACCATCCGCTGCCTTCCTTGGAAGAGTGGTTGCGCCAGATCGGCGCCCAGCAGCACAGCGGGCGGCCTTCCAGCTGGGATCTGCATCGTCCCCAATGGAGTGCCCGCATTGAGCTGGAGATGGAAGATCTGCGCGTCAGCTGGCAGCAGGACGGCCAAAGCAGGGTGCGCCATTTCCCCTATGGCCTCTCCCGCGCCGATGTCGAAGCGGCGATCTTGGCCGGGCCTTGAGCTGAATGGCGCTTAGTGGACGTCAAAGTTGATCCAGGGCCCAGGCGATCGCCTTGAAGCACTGATCCAGTTGCTCGTCCGTGGTGGCCAGAGGTGGAAAGAGATACACCACCGATCCGAGGGGGCGTAAAAAGACTCCCTGCTGCTGCACCAGCTGCTGCAGGCGTTGGCCGACCCCATTGAGATAGCCGGGCTCTGCGACTGCCAGGTCAAAGGCGGCAGAGCAGCCGAGCAGGCGGGGACAACGCACCTTGGGATGGCCGGCGAGGGCGACGAGGCCGGGTTTCAGTCGCGCCTCCATGCCCTGGTAACACTCCGGTCTGGCTTCCAGCAGGTCCAGGCTGGCCAGGGCTGAGGCACAGCCCAGGGGGTTGGCGGTGAAGCTATGGCCATGGAAGAGGGTGAGGCTGGGATCGGTGCCGATGAACCCTTCGTAGAGCGCTTCCCTGGCCAAGGTCACACCCATCGGCAGAAAGCCGCCCGTGAGCCCCTTGGAGAGGGCCATCAGATCGGGGGTCAGGCCGGCCCGCTGGCTTGCGAACAGGGAGCCAGTGCGGCCGAAACCCGTGAGCACTTCATCGGCAATCAACAGGGCCCCCGCCTGGCGCACCAACCGCTGCACCGCTTGCAGAAAGGCGGGGCGCACCATGGCCATGCCGCCCGCTCCCTGCAGCAGGGGTTCCAGGATCACTGCGGCGGTTGGGGTTTGCAAGAGGTGCTCGAGATGGACCAAGGCCTGGCCTTCCCGCTCTTGCACCGAGTCATCACCCCACCAAGTGGCGGGCCAGGGTGCGCGGGCCACGTCAAAAAGCAGGGGTTCGAAGGGGGCACTGAACAACGAGCGCTCGCCGACGGCCATCGCCCCAAAGGTGTCGCCGTGGTATGCCCCTGCAAATGCGACCAGCTGGGAGCGGGATTCGCCGCGGTTGTGCCACCACTGCCAGGCGATCTTGAGGGCCACCTCAACGGCGGTGGAGCCATTGTCTGAGAAAAAGAGCCGATCAAGGCCTGTGTGACTACAGAGACGTTCGGCGAGACGCTCGGCACCGACATGGCGAAAGTTCGCAAAAATCACCTGTTCCAAAACCATGGCTTGGGCTGCAATTGCGGCCGCAATCGCAGGCTCGGCGTGACCATGCAGCGTCACCCACCAGCTGCTGATGGCGTCGATCAAGGTGGAACCATCTTCCAAAAAGAGCAGGGATCCCTGGGCGGACACCACCCGCGGGGGTGGTTCGGCCGTCGCCACCTGGGTGAAGGGGTGCCAAAGGTGGGAATGCCAAAGAGAAGTTGAAAATTCAGCCATGGCTAGTCGAGAAAAAACCAAAACGGAAAACCCTCGCCATGATTAAGCCATAGACAGGCGGATCGAGCTTTTTCCTACCCCCGGTTAAGTACGTCATCCCCGCCCGTCTAGCTAGCTTCATGAAATCTTCACGATCCGCTTACACTTCGCAACGATTCACCACAGTTGCTGCGACTTCTACCAGCCAAAACAACCACACTTTCCGAGGCAAAGATATGTTTGCCGAGGGTCAATGGCAGATGCTCAAGGCCATGCTTGAGCGCCAGGGATGGAGCCAATCTCACCTGGAACTCATGCGACAACAGCTGCTTCAAGGCTGGCCGCTTTCGATCGCCAAACAAAACGTCTCTGCCCTGATCGGCTATTGCCCGATCCGTTCACGGGCCATGGCCTGAGGTCCCGCTGCCCTAACGGCAACGACCGTGCTTTGCAGAACTGAGGTGGCCGCAGCGGAACAATCCCCGCAAGCTGCCTTCGAGATCGGTGAACACCACCAGGATGCCGCTGCAGACCAAGGCCACAGCCAGGCTCACCAACAGGTGTCTTTTGCTCATGGTTGCAGGGTTTCGGGCAGGTCACTCTGCAGCCATTGCCTCTGCAATGCCGCCGCATCAAGCGGATCCAGCCGGGGAAGCTGGGCCAGTACGGGCACGCCCCCCAGCTCTGCGAGGGTGCGGGGATTGTCAGGATGGAGCGGTCCGTTCAGCACCAGTCCCAGCACGGGGATGGAGCGGTGCCGCAGGGCTTCAAGGGTTAACAGGGTGTGGTTGAGGGTGCCGAGACCACTGCGGGCCACCAAAACCAGGGGCAAACCCCAGCGGCCGATCTGCTCAATCTGCAGCCAGTCCCGGCGCAGGGGGGTCATCACCCCGCCGGCTGTTTCCAGCACCAGGGGCTCGTCACCAGGGGGCAAGGACAACCGCTGGGGGTCGATCAGCAGCTGTTCCTGTTCCGCCGCCCAATGGGGGGAGACGGGGGCCTGCAGCCGGTAGCTCTCGTTCAGGATTCGCCCTGGCGGCAGGTTGAGCCGCTCCTGCACCCATTGGCTGTCACTGCCATCGGCGAGCCCGCTTTGCACTGGTTTCCAGTAAAGGGCTGCCAGTCCCTGGACCAACAGCGCACTAACCACGGTCTTGCCGACATCGGTATCGGTGCCAGCGACGATCAGACGCATGGATCCCTCTGGGCCAACAAGAGCAAGACCTCCCAATTTAGGCAGGCTGGGGAGGGCCAATGGCTGCGCAAACGACGCCACTGGCCAGGCGATAGGGGGGCTTGACGACTGGTTCCGGCACCGACGGCCTTGAGCTGGCGCAGGCAGGCCAGAGCATCAGGTGTTGCCTGGCTGAAGCGCAGCAGGGCCTGGCGCTGGGGACGCAGGCCCCGGGCGCCGCTGGCGGCGAGCACGGCGGCGGCATCGGGCAGGGCCAGGGCGGTGCAGGGCACGGCCGCCGCCGTCGCCGCCTGGCGCCACTGGCTGAAGCTGCCGGCGGTGGGCACGGCCAGCAGCAGCCAGCCCCCCGGAGCCAGCCGGTCGCACCAACCCTCCAGCTGGCCCAACGGATCGTCGAGCCAATGCAAAGCGAAGCTGGAGGCCAGCAAGGCGGCCTGGGCCAACTCATGCGGCAGCCCGTCATTGAGATCCCAGAGCCGCTGGGGCAGGGGAGTGGCGCTGAGCAGCAAGGGGTTGAGGGCCAGTAGCGAGGGGCAATGGTCGAGTTGCATCGGCGGCTGGTCCGCCAGGGCCGACCAGTGCCGCAGCAGGGCGCGACTGAGCAAGCCGCTGCCGGCCCCCAGATCGACCACCGGACCGGCGGGCAAGGGGAGATCCCTGCACCAGCGGGCCAGTCTCCAGGCCACTGCCTGCTGCAGCCTGGCCTGACGGTCGTAATGGCCAGCCCGGCGGCTGAAACCGGCCCGCACCCTCTGGCTGAAATCGCTCGTCAGGACCGCTGCCGTCTTCAGGTCAACCCATCCTGCAACCAGTCCAACACCAACGGGATCAGGGCCGGGTCCGCCATGGCATGGCCAGACCCTGCCAGCAGCTTCACCCGGGCCTGGGGCAACTCCTGGCGCAGCCGCTCACGGGCGGCGGGATGGACGATGGGATCATCGGTCGCTTCCAGCAACAAAACGGGCACCTGGCGCGGAAAGCTGGCGGGCAGGGCCGTAAGCCTGCCGAGCAGATCCAGGTCGCAACGCAGGCGATCGCGGCCCGCAGGCCCAATCGGCTGGTCGGCAGGCCCCGGGGGGACCGTGAAGCCGGCGGCCAAAGCGCCCGGGCCGAGGACCTTGCTGAGAAAACGCTGCAGCAGCTGCTGGGCCCTGAGACTGCTCGTCAGCTCATCGCCGCTTTCTTGCAGTTCGGCGGCCATGCCGGCCAGGGCGATGCGCAGGGGGCGCCCCTCGGCACCCGGCGGCACGAAGCGGCCAAAGCTGGCCAGCAACACCACGGCCTCACTGGCGGCCAGGACCTCAGGGGGCACCAGGTGCACCCCGAGGGAATGGCAAATCAGCCCATTGCGCCCGTGCCGGGGCCAAGGGGGCAGGAGCGCTGGCCGCCGGCCGTAGCCCCTTTCCCCCAGCTGGAGACCCCAGCCGCGGCTGGTGACGGCCCGCTGCCAGCCCAGCCACTGGCCGCCCTCACCCGCCCAGCCGTGCCTGGCACGCAGCTGGACTGGGGGTTGGGGACCGGGGCTGGCGCCGCTGGCGCCGACACCGCCCCGGGGGGCGGGGGGGGCTGGGGGGGCGGGGGAAGCTGGCAGGGGCCCGGGTCCAAGGGCCGCCAGCAGCTGGTCGAGGGTATGGGGGGGCAGGCCCAGGCGTACCACCAATCGCAGCCGGCTGCTGCCTGCGGGCACGGTGGGCGGGCGGATCGCCACCCCCAGCAGGCCGGCGCTTTGCAGCCGCTGTTGCAGCTCCAGGGCGGCCCGATCGCCACCCACCAGCAGCGGCAGGATCGGCCCGTAGCCGGGGGGGCGGGACCAACCGCTGGCCGCCAGGCCAGCGCGCCAGCGCCCAGCCAAAGCCAGCAGTTCGGCCGGCAGTTGGGGCTGATCGATCAAAAGTTCAAGCGCCGCCCTGGCACCCGCTGCCAGGGCCGGCGCCAGGGCGGTGGTGTAGCGGAAAGCGCCGCAATGTTGCAGCAGCCATTCGGCCAGGACGCCATCGGCGGCCAGGAAGGCACCACCGCTGCCAAAAGCCTTGCCCAAGGTGCCGCTGATCAGGGTGACTCCCGCCAGATCCCGGGCCAGGCCCCGGCCACCGGGCCCGAGCACCCCGAGGGCATGGGCCTCATCGAGCAGCAGCAGGGCATCGAAGCGGCGGCACAGGGCCGCCAGCGCAGCCACATCCGGGCTGGTGCCGTCCATGCTGAACAGGCTTTCGCTCACCACCAGCAGGCGGCGCGGCGGACCGGCCGGGTCCTGGTGGGCGCACAGCAGACGCCGCTCCAGGTCGGCCAGGTCGTTGGCGGCATAGCGCTGCAAGCGGGCACCGCTGGCCCGTACCCCCAGCAACAGCGAATGGTGGCAGTGGCGATCGGCCAGCACCAGGGTGTGGCGATCGGCGAGGGCCACCAGGGCGGCCAGGTTGGCCTGGAAGCCACTGGGGAACAACAGCACCTGATCGCGGCCCAGCCACTGGGCCAATTGCTGCTCTAGTTGGCCGTGAATCGGCCGGCTGCCACAAACCAGGCGGGAGGCGCCGGCCCCCAGACCACTGGCGGCCAACTCGGCGGCGGCGGCAGCCAGCACGGCGGGATGGCGACTGAAGCCGAGATAGTCATTACTGGCCAGATCCAGCAGCGGGCCCCCCAGGGGGGCGGGCAAGGGGAACTGCAGCGGAGCCGGGGGGGACTCCAGGAGCGCCTCTGGCGAAGGCGACCCCTGGGGCCGCATTTCGCCGTTGCCGACGGGCAGGTAGGTGCGCAGCAGGCGGCGCCGCTCGTCCGGCAGGGCGGCCAGCTCTGCCTCAAGTTGCCGCAACCAAAGGCTCAGGGACCCGAAGGCGGTGGGCTCCAGTTTGCTTGAGGGCGAGCGGCAGGCGGCCCAAACCGCCGCGGTAGTGCCAAAACAAATCCCCTCATGGCGCCAACAGCAACACCTGCTGGTGGCAGCGGCTCAGGGCTATCTGGGACTCGATCGCGGCGGGGCTGGGGGGCTGATCCAGGGCGGCTTGCCATTGCTGCAGCAGCTGGTCGCTTTGCAGGGGCTGGGCCAGGTCCTGGTCGGGGCAGCCGATGGCCGCCGCCGCCGCCGACACCTTGGGGTCGTAGCTGAGGGCGGCGCAGGGGCTGCCGGCCAGGGCCGCCAGGATCAGGCCGTGCAGCCGCATCGCCAGCACCAGACCGGCACTGGCAAACAGGTCCAAGGCGCCCTGGGGGTCGGCCACCTGCAGCTGCGAGCTGCGCTGGCGCAGGGATTCGGGCAGCAGGGCCTGCTGTTCGAGCCCCTGCAACAGGCCCCGATCCTGCTCCTGGTGGAAGGGCAGCCAAATCACGGGGCGATCCGGGGCCAGCTGGGCCAGGGCTTGCAAAAGGGTGGCCCAACCCGCCGCCGAGAGGTGGGCGACCGGCCGCCAGCAGAGCACCAGCGGCCCACCGGCGCCATGCCAGGGCCCGCGCCGCGCCAGGGACCAGACCGGATCACTGCCCACCAGGGCCTCCACCCCCCAACTGCGGGCCAGGGCGGCCGAGGCGCCATCGCGCCAGCTGATCGCGGTCGCCTGGGGCAGCAGGGCCCGCACCAGGGCGCGGCTGCGCCGCCGCCGCAGCGGTCCGAGCCCCTGGGCCCACAGCAGCACCGGTTTGCCCTGCAGCCGGGCTGCCGCCATCAACACCGCGTAATAGATGAGGCTGCGCAGGCTGGTGGCGTCCTGCAGCAAACTGCCTCCGCCCAGCACCAGGGCATCACAGCCCGCCAGGGCCTGCAGCACCGCCGCCAGGCGGCTGCGATCGGTGGTCTGAACGCCAAAAAGCCGACGCACCTGCTGCTGGTCGCGGGCGGTGACCACGGGCCGGCAACCCTGGGGCAGCTGGGCGAGCAGCACGGCCAGCAGGGCGTCATCGCCGAGGTTGTGTTCGCCGTAGTAACCGCAGATCAGTACAGCCATCGCCAATCGCGGTGAAGCCATGCAGGCACCCCGAAGCATTGCTGCCGAAGCTAGGCACCGACAGGCCGATGCCCCTGGGGGTGGCCAGGGGATTGAGGGCGATGGCAGCCATGCGGGCCGAGGGCATGATGATGATATTTATACTCAGGCTTACAACAGCTAAAGCCGGATGACCTTGATAGCGATCAACGTACTGCTGCTTCCGGATGCTGCGACAGCAGAAAAGACGCTGAGTACAAATGCACGGTTACTAAAGAACTATCCGGCCGGGTTTGCGCTTGATGCCAACCACGCGCCCCATATCACTTTGGTGCAACAGTTTGTGCATACAAAAGATTTAGCTGCGGTTGCCAATGCAGTGGCCGCTGCGCTGAGCAACGAGCAGCCGGCGCAATGGCAAAGCATGGCGACTGGTTTCTATGATATGGCCTACAAAAATTTGGGACTGGTGGGCATCGTCATCGAACCAACCGCAGGGCTGCGGCGACTGCAGCAAACGATCATCGCTGCCGTCGCCCCCTTCGCTGTTGAGAAGGGAACGGCCGAGGCGTTTGCGCCCCGGGCCGACGGTGAGTCGATTACCCAGGCGACCGTGGACTACGTGAACAACTTCGTTGGATCCAGCAGCGGCATCAATTACCATCCCCACCTGACCTGCGGCATCGGCAACCGCGATTTTGTTGATGCCCTTAAAGCCGAGCCATTCGAGCCGATCAGCTGCGAGCCGATTGGCGTAAGTATCTACCAAATAGGCGATTATGGTACTGCCCAAATCAAACTTTACGACTTTGCCAATGCTGGCTGATCCCCTGCCCTCCTGGAATGATGGCGCCGCCAAAGAGGCGATAGTGGCATTCATCGCCAAGGTAACGAATGCTGAATCAGCTGACTTTGTGCCATTGGCAGAACGCATCGCCGTATTCGATAACGACGGCTGTCTGTGGCCGGAGAATCCGCTGCCATTTCAAGTTGCCTTTGCC
>JBKDVK010000161.1:0-6659 GCA_046338875.1 Cyanobacteriota bacterium
AGCGCCGCGGCGATCCAGCATCCGCCGCTCCACCCCCGCCAGCGGCGAAGGCGTCCAGGGCAGGGCATTGGTTTCCAGCACAACGCGCTGGCCGAGATCGGTGTGCAAATCCATAACCCTGATTGTGCTCTAGGCCGGTTAAGGGTCCCAAAGTCACGCCACCTGCTGCGACAAGCCCCATCACAAAACCTCGCTGGAGAAGCGGTTTGGCTGCAGGGAGCCCACAGCCAATGGTGGCAATGCCTACAAACCATCGGAATCGGTCAACTGTTATCGCAAAATGCCAGGTGCTCTATGGATCTGTTGTAGGTCAATCCGGCGCCTTTTTCTAGAGCTATTACGGGGTTCTTCCGGCCAGCCAAGCATCAAATCCAAGCTGCTCGGGCTGGATCCGGCGAGGCGCCTTTTCAAGTCCGTGGCGACGATCTTCTGGGTGTGCGTGATTCATGCCGCCCTGTCCCTGCTCAACGTGGTGCTGTTCGAGCGTCCGTTCTAGGTGGGCGACATCAACTGGCGGGCGGTGCGGCTTTTGACCTTGGAGCAGGAGATGGAGCAGGCGATGGTCCTGATCCCCCACAAGCTGATCAGCGGCTCGATGCTCCGCACCTTCACCCAGCCCAACCGGATTCATGCCGAGCGAAAAGGTGATCCGCTAGGGACAAATTGGCCAAGCGTTTTACATCATCTTCGCCGGTCTGGCCCTGATGTCCAGCCGCAATCATGGCGGCCATCAACGGCAAATCCGCTCGCTGCGCAACGGTGAATTCTTTGGCGAGATGCCGAGCTTCGCCCAAGAGATCGGCCAGATCCGCGAGATCCGCCGCGCGGCTATCCAGGAGTGCAGCCAGCCGCCTGCGCCGTAAGTACCCATCGATGGCCTCAAAGACAAAGGCACTGAGCTGGTAGGGGCTCAGCAGCATTGAGCGACGCAATCCCTAGGCGGCACTCAATCAATCCAAAATTCCGTAACAAGTGCAACAAAAAACAGGCTGAAGGGACCGATTGCGGCCACCCACCTCCATCTAGAGGTCGTTACATTTCTCGGCCAGTCCCCACTTTTTCCAGGAGGAATTGACCCATGGCTTCGCCCCCAATGGCTGCGCACCCAAAACGTGCTTTCAGGCAACGGCCCAAGCGGCTGGGGGAGGCCTCGCTGCTTGAAGCACCCATGCTGCTGCTGCGCCGCATCCGCGGCATCAACTCCAGGGAGGGTCTCACCTGGCTTGCCTGTGTGCCGCTGGCGTTGTTTGGTCTTGGGGTCTTCAACCTCTCCGCCCACGCCGCCGAGCTGCCCGAGCTCACACCTGCCTTCCTGGTCAATAACCTGTGGCTATCGATTGCCGCTTTCCTGGTGATCTTCATGAACGCCGGCTTCGCCATGGTTGAAGCCGGGCTCTGCCGCCAGAAAAACGCCGTCAACATCTTGAGTAAGAATCTGATTGTTTTTGCCTTGGCGGTGACGGCCTACTGGTTTATTGGCTATTCCCTGATGTACGGCGATTCGATCGCCTCCGGCTGGCTGCATTTCAAGGGGCTGTTCTTCGATCCCACCGTCACCCCTGAGATGGTGAAGGAAGGCAAGCTGGTTCCCAGCGTTGATTTTCTGTTCCAGGCAGCCTTCGCCGGCACCGCCGCCACAATCGTGTCGGGGCTGGTGGCCGAGCGAATCAAATTCAAAGAGTTCGTTCTGTTTTCTTTAATCCTCGTAGGCATCATCTATCCGATTGCCGGCAGCTGGAAATGGAACGCCTCGGGCTGGCTCAACCAGCTGGGCTTCATCGACTTCGCCGGATCCACCTTGGTGCACACAGTCGGTGCCTGTGCCGGAATCGTTGGGGCGATCATCCTCGGCCCCCGCATCGGCAAGTACATCGATGCCAAACCCCAGGCCATCCCAGGCCACAGCGTCGCCCTGGCCACCCTGGGCTGCCTGATCCTCTGGCTCGGCTGGTATGGCTTCAACCCTGGCTCGGTTCTGGCCATGAATGAAACCGTTCCCTACATCGCCGTGACCACCACCCTGGGAGCGGCGGGCGGTGGCATCGCCGGCACCCTGGTCTCCCAGCTCCGCTCCGGCAAACCCGACCTGACCTTCACCATCAACGGCATTTTGGCCGGTCTGGTGGGGATCACTGCCGGTTGCGACGCCATCTCGATGCCTGCGGCCTGGGTGATCGGCTTCATTGGCGGTGCCCTGGTGGTTTACGCGGTCAGCTTTGTCGATGCCCTCGGTATCGATGACCCCGTCGGCGCCTTTTCGGTCCATGGTTTCGGCGGCATCTGGGGCACCCTGGCCGTCGGCCTGTTCCACACGGAAAAGGGCCTGCTCACCGGCCACGGCTTCGGCCAACTCGGACTGCAAATCCTCGGCATTTTCTGCTACGCAGTCTTCACCCTGGTGGTGTCCTGGATCCTCTGGAGCGTGCTCGGGGCCCTTGGTGGTGGCCTGCGGGTGGGAGAGGACGAAGAGTTGGGTGGCCTGGACCTTAGCGAGCACGGCATGGAGGCCTATCCCGAATTCGTTTCCACCACGAAAGTCTGAGCTACAGCAGCACTCCACCAGCCCGGCGGCCCTGGCGGCAGGCCTCGGGCTGATCGGCGGCTGCTCCAGCGCCGCCCCAGGCAGCGGCACCAGCAGCAGGGGGCGCGGCGCAGCTCAAGCCTCGTTCGCCGCAACTTCGGGGTCTACCAAATGCCTGGGTTTAAGGGCTCGAAAATCTGCTGCATCCTGCAGATGTTTGTTGCGGATTTGATGCTGCTGAGCCTGCATTCGCCCACGCAGCCTCCACCCCCTAGTACCCCCGGTGCAGCAGTGGGCCCCTTCAACACCCTCGGCGCCCAGCAAAGAAAGAGCCAGGGCCATTCGCGCAGCTATTGCTTTGGAGCGCAGTGTCGATGGTACCGCCGCGCAGTAGCCAACGACGAGGATGACTGCCCAAAAGTAGCCGCTCTCTCCTCCAGTCGTCTGAATGCAAGGCAAGACATCTTTTGAGCATCAACTCCGCTCGCTGGGATGAAGGCACAAGGCCGCAGATCACGGTGTTCTTTCTGGACGAAGCTGGAAAGAGTGGCACCAGGCCTTGGCTCCCATGACTGGCCGTTTTCCCAATAACAGCGCAGCCAAGCTCCTATGGGTTCCATTGGCACTCCTGGTTGCCTTGCCGGTGGGAGCGTTGGAGGATCTCGCAGCTCCAGTAAGCAGCCTGGGTACAGCCCTGCTGCCTCAGACGAAATCAGAGATTCCTGCGGAGATCCTGGCTCTGGAGGAGAGAGCCCTTGATCTCTTTGGGCGCGGAGAACCGCAACGGGCCTTGGCACTGATCCAGCAGGTGATGTCCTGGGTGGACTCCAACCTGCCTAAGGATGATCCCTACCGCGCGACAGGTCTAACTTTGATGGGATTGATGTTGAATGCCGTGGGTCGGCGCCAAGAGGCGCTGCCTCCCACCGAAGAAGCGGTGAAGATCTTTCGCGAACTGGCGAAGACAAACCCAGGCTTCCTGGGAGAACTGGCAGCCTCCCTAAACAACATTGGCGTGATGTATATCGAAGTGGGCCGCAGCCAGCAGGCGCTGGTTTCCTTGGAAGAAGCGTTGAAAATCCGCCGCGAACTGGTGAAGACCAATCCGGCATTCCTGGGCGCTCTGGCTAGTTCTCTTTACAATCTTGGCAAGTTCTACAGCGAACTGGGGCGCCGCCTGGAGGCGCTGGCCTTCACGGAAGAAGCGGTGAAAATCCGCCGTGAGCTGGCGAAGACCAACCCGGCATACCTGGAGGATCTGGCCAGAGTACTGAACAACCTTGTCGAAAGTTACCGCGAACTGGGCCGCCACCAGGAGGCGCTGGCCCCCACAGAAGAAGCGGTGTACATCCTTCGCGGGCTGGCTAAGACCAACCCGGCATTCCTAGATGTACTAGCCATGGACCTGAACAACCTTGGGGTGATCTACAGCGAACTGGGCCGCCGACAGGAGGCGCTGGCCCCCACGGAAGAGGCGGTGAACATCCGCCGCGAACTGGCGAAAACCAACCCGGCATTCCGCGGTGAACTGGCCGGCGCCCTGAACAACCTGGGCGTGTTCTACAGCGAACTGGGCCGTAACCAGGAGGCGCTGGCCCTCACGGAAGAGGCGTTGAGAATTCGCCGCGAGCTAGCAAAAACTAACCCGGCATTCCTGAGCGATCTGGCCAGTTCCCTGAACAACCTTGGAAATCTCTATAGCGAACTGGCCCGCAGCCAGGAGGCGCTGCCCCCCACACAAGAAGCGGTGAACATCTGCCGCGAGCTAGCAAAGACTAACCCGGCCTTCCTGGGAGATCTGGCCAGTGTCCTGAACAACCTGGGCGTGAGATATAGCGAAATCGGCCGTTACAACGAGGCTCTACGTCCCACGGAAGAAGCGGTGATCATCCATCGTGAGCTGGCGAAGACCAACCGACAATTCCTGGGAAATCTGGCCAGGGCCCTGAACAATCTTGGTTCATCCTATAGCGAACTCGGCCGCAGCCAAGAGGCACTGGGCCCCACGGATGAAGCGCTAAAGATCTTTCGCCAGCTGGCGCAGACCAACCCGGTCTTTCTCGGCGATCTCGCCGGCTCCCTGAACAACTTGGGGCTCCGCCTGCTGGAGCTGGGCCAACCGGAGCAAGCACGCAATGCCTTTGCGGAGGCTTTAGCGATCATCCGCCCACTGGCAGACGCCAACCCAGCCTTCCAAGATGACCTGCAGCGTATTTTGACCAACCTGGAGAAGTTGAACAATTTGAAGAAACTGAACTGAAAGGAAAGCAGGCATAGAAACCGAAGGCTTGTGCTGGCTGCTTCTGTGGAATTGAACGATCTTTCTAACAATAATCCCACCTCCTAATAGCCCTCTGCCGCAGCAGCGGGCCCCTTCCACAACCACCCCACCCTGCAAGGGTCTGGCCCGGCCTACTCGCGTCAGCCCTTGCCAAGGGGCGCAGCCTGGACGGCCCTGACGCGTAACCAGGTTGATAGGACTGGCGGGAGACCCCGGAGGTCTCTCTGCTCCAGTGCCACCTGTGCGGACCTGGTACAGCAGGGTGAGAAAACCGCCGCATTTCGGTAGCATCCCGCCAACTGGCCAGCGGTGTGTGGCGAGGGTTCAGCTATTCCTTTCAACCGTCTCAGTTGAGTTCCTCAGCTACCGGGAGCGGCTGCGCCACTCGCTCACCCGCCCCGATGTGGAGGTGAAGGTGCAGGAGGACTTCATCGTCAGCGGCGATGAAACCCTGGAGATGCTCGACACCTACATCCAGGGTTGTGATGGCGTGATCCATCTGGTGGGGGACATGACCGGGGCGATGGCCAAGCCGCAGTCTGTGGCCGCCATCGCCTCGCGTTATCCCGAGCTGGCCAGTCGCTTGCCGCTGGCGGATTTTCTGCAGCCCGATGGTCCCTCGCTCTCCTACACCCAGTGGGAAGCCTGGCTGGCGTTGTGGCACGGCAAGAGGCTCTACATCGCCACCCCCAGCGACGGGGCGCCGCGGGACGAGCGGTACCAGTGCGACCCAGAACAACAGGCCCTGCAATTCGCGCACCTGGCTCGGCTGCGCGGCGTTGCTCGCTACCCAGGCATCGAGTTCAGCGGCCAAGAGCATCTGGCGGCAGAGGTACTGCGATCCTTTGTGCTCGATCTGCTGGTAGCGGCAGGTCTTACCCGCCGCCCCCTCACCCTGCCTTTCGCGAGCATCGGCCCACTGTTCAAGGGCCGGGGCGCCCTGATGGAGCAGTTGGAGAACGCCAGCCGGCCGCTGGCGCTGGTGGGCCCAGGCGGTGTGGGCAAGACCCGCCTGGCGATCGAGCACGCCTGGCGACAGATTGGCCGCCGCAACGCGGTGCTGCTGGTGAGCGCCGGCAGTGTGGAGGCGCTGAACCGCAACCTCGCCGGCCTGTGCAACCAAGCGGCGCTCGATCTGCCCGAGCAGAACCTCACGGAAGAAGCCGTCCAGCGGCAGGCGGCGCTCCACTGGCTGCAGGCCAACCCCGGCTGGTTGCTGATCATCGACAACGTCGACACCCTCGAGGCCGCGGCCGAGGTGGAAACCCTGCTGCCCCAGCTCAATGGCGGCCAGCTGCTGATCACCACCCGCCTGCGCAACTGGAGCGCGGCGCTGCAGCTCCAGGAGGTGGAGGTGCTGCCCCCGGAGGACGCCACGGCCTTTCTGCTGGAGCGCACGGCCGGACGGCGCCGGGAGGCGGCAGACGACGCCAGCGAGGCCCGGTCGATGGCGGTGGACGACCTGGGCGGCCTGGCCCTAGCGCTGGAGCAGGCCGGGGCCTACATCAGCCAGCGACGCCACAGCCTGATCGCCTACCGCAGCCAGTGGCAGACCAACCGCCAGATGGTGCTGGCCTGGAATGATTCACGTTTGACGCAATACGACCGCAGCCTGGCCACCACCTGGCTCACCAGTTACCAGCAGGTGAGTGAAGCGGCCCGCACCTTGCTGCGGCGGCTGGCCTGGCTCTCGCCGGAGCCGATTCCGGAGACTCTGCTGGAGGTGGATGTACCCGGAGACCCGGAGGCAGCCGGCGATGGCTGGGAAGCGATCAGCCAGCTGGAGGGGTTTTCGCTGCTGAACCGTTCGGCGGAAGCGCCCACCTTCTCGGTGCATCGCCTGGTGCAGGAGGTGGG
>JBKDVK010000162.1:0-4711 GCA_046338875.1 Cyanobacteriota bacterium
CCAGGCCAACAATGATCTGGGGGTTCTCAAGGCCGAGCCAATTCACCTGCAAGTAGCTCACAGAGGAGCCCCAGGCGCTGCCCTGCAGCTGGTTCCAGCTGCTGCCGTTGTAATACTGCACGTAGCCATCACTCAGCCCCACCACCACCAGGGGAGCGCCACTGGCCGGCCAGTTCACCTCCATGCCAGTCACAGAGGAGCCCCAGCTGGTGTCCTGCAGCTGGCTCCAGCTATTGCCGTTGTAATACTCCACCGCGCCGCTGTTAAGACCCACCACCACTTGCGGATTGGCTGATGTCCACTGCACCGCCAGTTGGCCGGCATTGGAACCCCAGCCCATGCCCTGCAGTTGGTTCCAGGAGCTGCCGTTGTAGTACTGCACGGAGCTGTTGCCCAGCCCCACCACCACCTGGGGATTGCCACTGGCCGGCCAATTAACCTCCATGCAATTGACAGAGTTGTCCCAGCCCGTGCCGTGCAGCTGGCTCCAGCCACTGCCGTTGTAATACTCCACCGCACCACTGCCTAGCCCTACTACAACCTTCGGGTTGGCAGATGTCCACTGCACCGCCAGTTGGCTGGCACTGGAATCCCAGCCCGTGCCCACGAGTTGGGTCCAGGAGCTGCTGTTGAAATACTGCACGGAACTGTTCCCGAGTCCGACGACGATCTGCGGCATGCCTAGCTCGCTGAAAGTCACCGCCAACGACTTCACAGAGGTGGACAAATTCGTGTCAAATAATTGACTCCAGCCGCTGCCGTTGTAGTACTCCACAACAGGGTCGCCAAGCCCCACGACGATCTGGAGAGGCGGGGGTGATGTGCTGTTGATGCTGTTGACTGATGATGATGACTGAGTCATGACTGCATGGGAAAAAAATAGTGAAGAGAAACGATTTAGATCAGGCCCCTTGCATTGCATGGAGCTGTATCTGTCTGCCGTCAGGGGGAACGACAGCCAGCTTGAACTGGTTGCATGGCCTTGATTGCTGTTGTGTGGCTGGTGTGAATCAGCGTTGCGCCACTAGATACCAACCACCACTGCCCTGGGGCCGCCAGCGCGGTTCCCAATTGGCGTAGGAGTAGTGTTGATGTGCGCCGTTGTGGTTAGCGGGATAGCCGCCATTCACCAGATCGCAGCTGCCGTAGGGATCGTTCATGATCACGCCGCTGGCGTCGTATCCGATCACCACGGTCCAGTGGCCCCCGCCGCTCGGCGCCGATGGGGGGCCGTTGATCAGCCAGCCCACCGCGACCGGGCGGCCCGCATCGATCTCGCTTTTGATGGTCTGTAAAGTGCCATCGGTACGGAACTCCGCCTTCAGGCCCAGGTGCCGCAGCGCCGCAAGTTGGGCCTCAGAGGTGGTGGAGTCGCCGTATTGTTGGCGCAGAGCGTTGTAATCATCTTCATTGGGTTCCTTGCCCCAGTAGGCGGCAAGCATGGCCGAACTGGCTGAGAAGCAATCGCGCCATCCCTGGCCATCGTCCATGGCCAATTGGTCGAACCAGGGCACATTGAGTGGATTGCGCTTGCTGCCCCCAGTTACAAGGGCCGGGCTGTTGGCTGGGGTGGTGATAGCAGTTGGCAGCGTCGCCAGGGGTAGCGATGAAACGTTGGGTAGGCTCATCCCCTTCTTCCAGAGATCGGTTTCAGCTTGACGACGCCTCAGTAGACCAGCCTGCACTGAACTGCCCGGATCGCAATACAGCAGGAGGGCTTCGGGTACCGCAGCCCAGTCCTTTTCCCTGAGACGGCGGCTGATCGTGTCGAAGCCGGCACCACCATAGAAATCCTCACCCAGATTCCAGGCAAAGGAGATCAGGGCACAGCGTTGATCATTCGCCATGGCGCTCCAGTAGGGAACACGGTTAGCCAAATGACGGGCGCAGGCGTTAACACCACTCAGCAGTTGGGCATCGGCCTCAGCACGGCTGAGAGTGTCACCCGGCTGCACCGGACGCCCATCGATGCTTGTGAATCCATACCCGATCGTCCATGGTTCGCCGCCGCTGGCTGGATCCGGATAGGCGTGATCCACAAAACCTTCGAACTCGGCAATCAACTGCAAGGCTGGTTCATATGGCGGCACTGCATCGCGATTAGCAACGGCGGGGGGGTTGGTACGGGAGTTGGCAGGGGTGGCAGCAGCGACATCCGCAGTCAGCAGGGGCAACTTCGCCGCAGGGCCTGCGAGCCGATGGGGTGGGGTGATCGCGCCGGACGTCGGCGCCGATCGGGCCAGGATTGGGGGCAACACGGCTCCAGGGCTGGACTCTGGAACCAGGGGCGCTGGCCTGGGCTGCAGGACGATCGGATCTACAGCAACGGCAGACGCGGCCGCTGCTGGCGACGGTCGCGATGGTTGCAGTATTCCGGAAACCTTGTTGGCTACGTAGGGGACAAACAGGGTGAGACCCGAATAAAGAAAGGTGCTAACTGCAACAGTTGATGCGGGCATCTGACAGGTGAGCCCGAAGGTGTATAGCGAAAAAACACCAAAACCCACATAGATCAAAAGAATCGACACCATGCCCGCCAGGGCAATCAGTCGGCTGCTGCTGGCCTCCATCAGGATGACCGATGTGGGTGGGCCGTTTGGGGTGAGGGCCTTGATCCGAGCCCTGTTATCCCCCTGGGATTGGGCCCAGTGCTCGTCTAAGGGAATCGAGAGATGGGTAGGCTCGGAGATGGCATTGGCAATCGACCAGCCACTGTGCTGTAACCGCCAATAAATGACGACAAGCGTGACAATTACTGCGGCAAAAATTCCTGTGCTGATCGCCATCACCAGCTCGGGCCCCATGCTGCGGCAGAGGCCAGCGGCATCATCCAGTTGCTCCTGGGCTGCCGCAGGCAGCGAAAGGCCCAGCAGCAACAAACAAACCATCAGATTGGTCCTTGAAGGCATGATCAGCCGAAGAAGTTTGAGATTCTTCATTCAATTAACTGTGATTGTTGTTTAGTTGGTGGAATCAGTTGTCGACTCTTTATGGCTTAACGCGGCGGCTTCTTTGCTAGCAAATTGATCATTCATGACAAAGACTGGAGTATCATTGAGTGCTAATTGCTTATCAACCAAATCGAGGAACGTGCCCAACTCATAGCGTTTACGCAATGACAGCCGATCGGACCCAGTCCCGTACTCCTGATTGGCAATCGCAGTAGCAAAGCTACGGCTTAGGGCAATCGTCTGCTTGTAAAGACGAGCGCTCATCTGTTGATTGCTTTTCAGATTGAAGGTGTTGATCGTCACCACCGCCATACCCAAGGCAAAGCCCGACGCCACCAGCACGCTGAAGGGCCAACGGATCTCTGTCTGCAACCCATGCAGACTGAGTAATGCCAGCATCGTTGCCGACAGCATTGCCGAACCATTGGCCATGCCAACCAAGGCCTGATAGTTTGCAGAAAAAATCTGCATACTCTGGCAATGGTATTGATAAAGCTCCCTCAATTCAATGGCTTGTTGCACTAGGCGTTGCTTCTGCAGTGGAGTCGCAGTTGGTAAGGCCAGAACAAGATCCTTAGGATTGATGCTGGTAGCAAGCGGCAGCGTATCGCCTGGTTGTTGTTGCTGCTGGGTAGAGAATTGCCGCAACATGATTGGCACTCTGATGCAATAACCCAAAGTGCGTTGCCGGCTCTGGGCCGCCTGGCGTGAAACCAAAACCACGCTGAAGGCAATCGCCAGGATCGCGCCCGCCAGTAGCAGATGGCCAGCCGTGCTGAGCCGTAATCTCCGGCCAGCTTGCTGGCCCGTTTGGTCGCCCAAACTGCGATGTTTGGTCAGTTCGCTTGCATCCACGCTTGCCTCCATCAATCTTTGCCTGATCGCCATTCCTGGGCCTTGGTGCTTGATCCGCTGGGTCATGGGCTGCAGCCCTTGCAGGATCTAGCCAGAGAGGGCAGAGCGATGTAATGACAGATTGGGGCGCAGGCGAAAGCTAAACAGCTTGAACTTGTGGATAATGCCATGGGTGGTGCATTCGCTGGATGGACTTTCAGTTGATTTTCTTTAACTAGGGTCAGTTAATGGTGAGGATTTGAAAGAGTCGGGTTGAGTTCGGCTCAAGCGAATTCCTTATCCATCGATCGAACAATGAACGGTCCCGCTCGCTTTGGCCAATCATTTCTGAAATCTTTCAAAGCCCTGACCCATGGACCTGGTGACGTGGACTCCAAAAGCTGAACCAGCCCTTATGTGAGCTTCCCTTCTGCGCCTGCATCGGCGAGCGGGAGAGAGCAGGCCACTGCGGCGGATCGATTTCCGCCACGTGATCGAGAGTCTGCGCCGCAAACCACGGGCGCTGCTGCGTGCCCAGCTGCAGTCCGACCTGCTCCCAGGAGAGAACCGGCGGCAGCTATGGCGACTACTCCGGGCGGCCCTGCCGCCGGCTGAGGCCGCCAAGGTCAAGGACGATGCCCTCCATGGCGCCACACGCACGGACGACCTAGACGCTTTGGAGCGCTATCGGCGCCGTCAGCTCCGCCGCGTTGAGCTGAACCTCACTTCCCTGCGCGATCACTATTGTCAGCGGCACCCCCGGGGCCTGGCGGCCATGCCAGAGCTCGACATCCCCGAACACACCCTCAGCAGCTATGACGAAATCCTGGTTGGAACCCCCGAGCAGGCCTGCGCTGGAAACGGCTCTGCCAGCGGTGTTGAAACAGTTTAAACTGCCCCAGTTCCGTACCATTTTTGGAGAGCTT
>JBKDVK010000163.1:0-5211 GCA_046338875.1 Cyanobacteriota bacterium
AGCAGGGCTCCATCAAGTGGTTCGTCAAAGATCACATCGACGTCGTAACGCTGGCCGGTGAGCACCACATCTGGAATCTGCACGGTGATGCTGGGGGATTGCTCGCCACTGCGCAGCAGGGACAGCTCCCGCAGTACGGTCTGGCCGTTGATGCGTTGGCCATCACTGCTCAAGGCCAGCTGCTGTTCGGATTGGAGACGGTAGATGGCGCCGCCGGCAGTGCGGGTGCCGCTGACCGATACGGTGACCGTAGGGCGACCATCACGCAGGGGCGAAGCGGGGAGCACCTGCCAACGGGCATTGGGGAACTGCTGGCGCAAGGTCTGGCGGCGAGCGCGAATCTGGCCTGGATCCAGGCCCGGGCCAGGCTGCAGCAGGTTGTTGAGGGCCCCATCATCGGGACTATTGAGGGCCGTCTCCAGGGACTGCAATTGTGCCGCCGAAGGGGTGCCAGCGAAGGCAGGGGTCGCCAGAGCCAGGCAGAGGGGGGCTAACGCCTTGAGGGCGAAGAAACGGGGCAAGGGCCGGGCGGGGCGCATCTCGGGCGGCATGGGGGCGGCGACGGGTGGGCAGAGGAGCCATAACCCTGCTTTTAAGTTAGGCGCGCGCGCGCCCCTCTCCCATGCCAACCCTCCTGATTGCCGCCAGCGGCACGGGTGGCCACCTCTTTCCAGCGCTGGCGGTGGCGCAAGCCCTACCAACTGATTGGCAGGTGGAATGGCTGGGGGTTCCGGACCGCATGGAGCGGCAATTGGTGCCGCAAACCTATCCACTGCATACGGTGCGGGCCGGTGGGCTGCAGGGCCGAGGTCTGCGCCAGATTTGGAATCTGGCGCAATTGCTCAACGCCACTCGGGTGGCGCGGGCCCTGATTCGCCGCCGCCGCATGGCGGTCGTGTTCAGCAGTGGTGGATACATAGCGGCGCCGGCGATCCTGGCGGCTCGCTGGTGCGGTGTGCCGGTGGTGTTGCACGAAAGCAATGCCATTCCCGGCAAGGTGACGCGGCTGTTGGGGCGGTTCTGCACCCATGTGGCGGTGGGTCTGCCCCAGGCCAGCGAGCGGCTGCCCCGTTGCCGGCCGCTGCTGACCGGCACGCCGGTGCGCCGCGCCTTCCTCGAAGCTGCCCCGTTACCGGACTGGGTGCCCAGGGGAGCGGGCCCCCTGGTGTTGGCCATGGGTGGCAGCCAGGGGGCGGTGGGATTGAACCGCATGGTGCGGCCGCTGCTGCCGAAGCTGGTGGCGGCGGGCTGCCGGGTGGTCCATCTCACCGGCAGCAACGATCCGGAGGCGGGGCAGCTGCGGCTGGAGGGGGCGGTGGAGCGGCCCTTCAGCGATGAACTGCCGGGGCTGCTGCAGCACGCTGACCTGGCCATCAGCCGGGCGGGGGCCGGCAGCCTCAGCGAGCTGGCCGTATGCGGCACACCGACCATTCTGGTGCCCTACCCCCAGGCCGCTGAGAAGCACCAGGATGCCAATGCGGAGGCGGCGGCGGCCCTGGGGGCGGCGGTGATCGTTGCCCAGCACCCACCGCAGGAGCCCACCCTGGAGCGCACCGTCTGGCGACTGCTGGGGCCGCGGTTACGGGGGGCTGCCCCGGTGGCGTTCCAGGGACTGGCCGGGGGGGGCGATCCGCTCGACAGCCTGCGGTCCGGCATGCAGCAACTGGCGGTGCGGGATGCGGACCGGCGGCTGGCGGACCTGCTGGTGGCGCTAACCCAAGGGGAGGGCCGCCCGTGAGTGGGGTTGGTGCTCAGGTCCGCTCGAAGCAGACCAATCGCGAGAAATAGAAAGGGGCCTGGTTCAGTTCCCGGTGTACGGGGGTGAAGCCGGCGGCGGCGGCAGCGGCGACGATGCCTGCTTCGCGCAGTTGATAGGCGCGGGTGGTCTTGCTGGGGCCGGGAAACAGCTGGCCGATGCCCTTCAGCAGCGCCAGCAGGGGGGTGTAGGGGGCAAAACTGACGATCAGGCGCTTTTCGGCCAACCCAGCCAGGTGGGCAACCATCTCCTCGGCAGCGGCCTGGGGATAGTGGATGAAGACATCCAGGCAAATCACGGTGTCGTAACTACCGGAAAGGCTTTCCAGGTCGGAGGCCTCAAAGTGCAGCCGTTCGGCGCTGATGCCGGCCTCCGTGGCGCGCCGTGCTGCCTCGGCCACCATGGCGGCGGAGAGATCGCTGGCGGCCACGGTGGCACCGAGCTGGGCCAGGGGCAGGGCCAGGCTGCCGACCCCACAGCCCGCGTCACAGACACTCAGGCCCTCCAGTTCGCCCTGCTCAGCCAGCCAGGCCAACACCGCATCAACGGTCTTTTGATGGCCGATGCGAATGTTGCGCTGAACCTTGTTGACTTCATCGCTGTCGCTATAGATGCGGTTCCAGCGCTCAAAGCCCTTGGTCTCAAAATAGGTTTGCACCTCAGCCTTTTCGGCCGCCTTGCGGTCGCCAGGGGGCTCGGAGACGGCGGCCACGGTCGGCTCAGGGGGCATGGGCGCTTAGGGGGGCAGGTTGGCGGGAGCTTAAGGGGAGAGCGGTTGGGTCTGCAGGCTGGCTCAGGCATTAGGGCAGCGGTGGCTGGCAGTTCCTGGAGCAGAAGGGGTTGATTGGCGCGGCGTTGCCTCCTGATTACAAAACCGGGAGCGTTGGTAAATGCCGTTAAAATTCCAAGCCGTTACGGCATGGCCAAAACGATTTTAGGCAACTTGTTTGATGATTATTCTTCGCATTATTTAAGTCCAAAAACGATATTATTATACAAATCCTGGAAGCAGAAAATTACAATGACGCCTGGGCCAACCTTCTCTCAATAAAAATCCAATGCTGGTCCAGAAAAGCAAAACCCCCTGCCCAACGGCTTACTGGGCACGGTTGTTGGCCAGATAGCTGCGGCTCATGGACGCCAGAAAGCCGGTGTATAAAGGGCCTGGGTGATTGAAATTCCAGCCTCTCCCCCGTCACTGCTTGGCCCATCCGATCCGCCTTCTTCGCCGCCTGGTTCGCCATGGCCTGGCTCCCCTCCGCGATCCGCGTCCCGCATCGCGGCTGATTCGCCAGACAGCCCGCAAGGAATGGAAGATGCTGATCTTCAGCATGTTCTGCAACCTGCTCCAGGCTGCCGCCGAAGGTGCCACCCTCGGGGTGGTGTTCCTGGCCGTGGATCTGCTCTCCAAACCGGCGGGCCAGACGGTTGAGTGGAGCAGTAGGGGGCTTCTGGGTGCGGTGCCCCAGCTGGCTGCCGGCCTGAATGCCATGCCGCGCAACCAACTCTTTCTTTTGCTTCTGGGCCTGGCAGTGCTGTTGAAGCTGCTGCAGAGCCTGGCGATGTATCTGGGTTCGCTGGCCATGGGCTACTACAGCGCCCGCACATCTTCTCGCCTGATGGCGATGATCCACTCCCACATCCTGGGCTTCAGCTTCGCCTGCGCCAGTCGATACCGGGTAGGCGATCTTCTTTATGTGGCCAATGCCGGCCCCGTTGCTGTGATGAGCGAAATCAACAATGTGAGTGCCATCACGCTCACATTCTTGATGATGTTCACGTATCTGGTGGTACTGCTGAGCCTCTCACCCTGGCTGCTGGTTTCAGCGCTGTTGATGGGCGGGTTGCTCAGCTTGGTGCAGCAGCAATTGCTGCCTCGCATCCGGAAACGCTCATTCGTCGGAACGGAACTTGAACGCGATCTATCTAGCCGGATCACTGAAAACATTCAGGGGCTGCGGTTGCTCCATACCAGCGGACAAGTGGATGAGGCAGATCAAGGGGTGTACGGCCGCACCGGCGACTTAGAGATCAATAAACGTGCCGCCACCCGACTTAACTCCATAACCGGGCCGATCAACACCTTCCTGCCCATCATGATGATCGCTGGGATCGCCGGCCTCAGCCTGCTGCTGTTCGGTTCTCGCAGCTCCGGTGTGCTGCCCAGCCTGGTGACCTTCGTGGTGGCCTTACAACGCCTCAACGGTACCTTCGGCACGATTGCAACATCCCTGGCCGCCCTTAACACGAATGCGGCGCTCCTGGATCTTCTCAATAAGCTGCTGGAACCAGCAGACAAACAATTCCGCCGCCGCAGTGGGCTTAAGTTCAAATCGCTGCAGCAAGGTATAACCCTGCGCAATTTGACGCTCCAGTATGACCCCGAACTTCAGCCAGCCCTGCGCAACATAAACCTGAGCATACCCAGTGGTAGCACTGTGGCCCTGGTCGGAAGTAGTGGTGCTGGTAAAAGCTCCCTTGCCGATCTCCTTGTCGGCCTCTATGAGCCCACTGAAGGCCAGATGTTGGTCGATGGCAAACCACTCACAGATTTCGATCTGATCTCCTGGCAGCAGCAGCTCGGCGTGGTGAGTCAAGATACCTTCCTATTCAATGCGACGATCGCAGAAAACATCAGCCATGGCAGCCCTAACGCCACCAGGGCCCAGATCGTTGAGGCGGCGGAAAAGGCCCAGGCCGCTGGATTCATCTCTGATCTACCTGATGGCTACGACACATTGATTGGCGAACGGGGCTACATCCTTAGCGGCGGCCAGCGCCAACGGCTTTCCCTGGCCAGGGCCATCCTGCGCGATCCAGAGCTACTAATTCTTGATGAAGCCACCAGCGCCCTAGATACCCAAAGCGAAAGGCTGGTGCAGCAGGCCATCGACCAATTCGAACGTCAACACACCGTGCTGGTGATTGCCCACCGGCTAAGTACGATTGTGAAGGCGGATTTGATTTGCGTGCTGGAGAAGGGGCAGATTGTGGAGCAGGGCAATCACCAAGAATTATTGGAGAAGCGCGGTATCTACGCCGGCCTTTGGCGGCAACAAGTGAACACGGAAAGTAAACTCACATCTCGAATTAATTAGGGTAACTTGAAACTAAAGTAATTGATCTAGATGGGCCAGATTTAATTTATCCACTTCATGACTGTGCCGTGGTCATGCTTAATTCTATTTTGCACATAAATGCCCACCAGGAAAATATGCTGCAACCGCTCAGTTTGGCCGTGATCTAGGCATAATTGTTCAGGTCCCTGTCTGCAAGCAGATGTGAATGCTTCATAATTGCTTGCTTAGCATCGCCTGGAAATCACGCCCAGGCCCAAATTCTTGCTTGCAGCGCAGTACCAGCGCAGTAAGCCTTGGCCCAACCCACAAGCCAAGCCAACGTTCATTCAGGCTGGCAGGGATTGCCGGGCTGCTGCCAGAGTCGGGATACAGCAC
>JBKDVK010000164.1:0-2675 GCA_046338875.1 Cyanobacteriota bacterium
GCCGAACTGATCGTCTACGGCGCCACTGACCCCCAGGCCCGCCTAGCCATTGGCGGCGAAGATGTACCCCTCTCAGCCGATGGCACCTTCCGCATTCAGGTGCCTTTCCGCGACGGCCAACAGCTTTATCCGATTGAGGCCGTTGCCGCAGACGGTGAACAAAAGCGCAATATCACTATTCATTTTGAGCGCAGCACTCCTGAAGAAAATATCAATACCGCTGCAGAAGCCATCAATGAGTGGTTCTAAAGGGGTGCTTATTTCTAAACAGGTGTTCAGGAATTGCTATTGGCAAGCAAGCTTTGTAGTTGCAACCAAAAGCCCTCGAAATTGATCGTATTTGTCATATCCACTTTGAGCACTAATTGAGCTTCGTCTGCAGTAAAGGGGTGCTGGTCCTGGAGTTGCTGCTCCAGGACTGAAGCGTTGGCTTCCGAGGCATCCCCACCCTGCTGCTGACGTTCTCTCAAGCGACGCTGGGCCAAGGAGGGGCTGACGCAGCAAGCCAGAATCACCAGGGGAATGGCGCAGCGCCGGGCCAGGGCAACCATCACGGCCCGCTGATTGGACTTAAGAAAGGTGGCATCGACCACAGTGCTGTAGCCGGCCACCAGGATCGCCTCGGCGCAGGCGGGCAGCCGTTGCTCGTAAAGGTGTTGGCTCACGGTTGGGTCGTAGGCATCAGCCCCCGGCTCGCCGGACCAGCGGGGACCACCGGGGACCCCCCACCGGCCGAATAAGCGGCGCCGCTCAACATCGGAGCGCAGGTGGATCCAACCAGCCCTGTCACAGATCTGCCGGGCCAGGTGGCTCTTGCCGCTGCCGGAGACGCCGTGACAGATGAGCAGGGCCTGGGGCATGGCGCCTTCAGCCATGGCGACCTGGGGTGCTGCTGGTTTGCAGCATTGGCGGGCCAGGGCTAGGTAACCGGCCAGCTGGGTCCGCAGCTCAAGGGCGGGGCCACCGTCAGGGGGATGGGGGGGATGGAGCTGGGCAAGCCGCAAGGCAGTCACCTTGGCGCGCACCAGGGCCCGATAGGTGAGATACCAACGCCAAAGATGCAACCCACCGTAATCACCACCCCAGGACAACCAGCCATTGAGCAAACGGGAGGCCAGGCGGGGCTGAGCGGCCTGCTCTAGGTCCATGACCAGAAAGGCCATATCGCTGATCGGATCGATCCAGCGCAGGCTCGCATTGAATTCGAGGCAATCGAAAACAACAATTTCACCGGCCAGCAGGGCCATGTTGCCAAGGTGCAGATCACCGTGGCACTCCCGCACCAGGCCAGCGGCGAGACGGTTCTGGAAGAGCGGTGTGAGCTGTTCAGCCGTCGTTTCGGTCCAATGGCGCAGGGGATCGAGTGCAGCCATGGCAGCGGACTCCTCCAGCACCTGCAGATTGGCCAGGGCCGGGGCAATCACCATGGGCGCCGAACCATAGGCACCCCCTGGCGGAGCGACGGCGGCAGCGTCATGGAAAAGCGCCAGACGCTGGGCCAGAGCATCAATGGTCGAGTCGTCCAAACCCTGGCGCTGCAGCACCAGGGGAAGCAGGGCCTGTTGGTCGAATTGGCGCATCTGCACGGCCGCCTCAATCACCGCACCAGGGCCATGGAATCGGGCCTGATCCGGCGGGCCATGGATGTCACGCACACCGAGGTAGATGTCAGGGGCCAGACGGCGATTGAGCCTGACTTCCTCAATGCAGTCCTGGCGGCGCCGGGCGGCGGTGCTGAAATCAACGAAACCGAGTTGCACCGGCTTGCGCAATTTGTAGGCGAAGGCACCCGTCAATAAGACCCAAGAGATATGGGTTTCGATCAGTTGGACCCGCTGCACCGGGTGGTCGTAGGCGGCCGGTTTGAGCAGGGCGGCGATGAGGGGGTCCATCAGGGGCGGCCGGCGGCTTGGGCCATCACCTGAAGCGGGGTCCACCGCCATCATCCCGCAAGCTTTGTAGCCACTGCAGGCTGGGATCCCCCTCAAACTCCGGCGGTAGCGGCTCGGGTTCAAATGTTGGAGGCCCCCGGCGCTTCTCCCTGGGCCCTGAAGCCTGGGAGGCGGAATTGGGGGTCAGGGCCCGCAGCCAGCGGCTCAGGCCTGCACCCAGAAGCAGCAACGCCAGCAAGGCGACCAGGGCGACGGCCAGCACGCCGGCCAACTGCAGCAGGCCCAGGCCCACAAGGGTCAATCCCTTGATCAGATTGGCGATGGCAGTGCTCACCAGCAGCACCGTATCCAGCTGGGAAGGCAACCGCAGCAGAGCCAGGAGCATGGCGATGCCTGCACTAGCCAACAGCAGCCCCATCAGCAGCTGACGGAGGCGGCTGATACGCCTCCGACGGACCGGTCGCGAACTGCGATCGGGCTGACCCAACGTGGGATTGGGTAGGTGCAGGTTGCGAGAGCTACGGGGTAGGGACATGGCTGGGCGCAGGAACGCAGGCCTTCAGGGCTCCAGCAGATGGCCGGCCCCTCGCATCCAACGCTCAAATTCCATCAGCACCAACTCATTGGGGCAATCGATCAGGGACAGGTCGTGGACGGTGCAGTCACCCTGGCCGCCGTGATGCAGCGAAAGATGGAAACGGTCGCCGCTGAGGCCACAAACCTCGGGATCACTGCGGACGACCACATCAAGATTGGCCCCGAGCCGGGTGACGCGGCGGCGCA
>JBKDVK010000165.1:0-15110 GCA_046338875.1 Cyanobacteriota bacterium
CTGTTGGGCCTTCCCCCGCAGCGGCGGGTACAGCATCGGCGTGGGCACATTCATCGGCCAACAAGAGGCGGATGCCAATGCAGTTTTGGCCCGCATGTTGCCAAGCCTGGGGCTGGACCCGGCAGCGGGCGAACGACGCCCTGGCCAATTGCGGATCTGGGATGGCCACCACCCCCTGCACGGGGATGGGGTGGTGGCCGTTGGGGACGCCGCTTCCCTCTGTGATCCTTTTCTGGCGGAGGGTCTCAGGCCCTCCCTGCGCAGTGGCTGCGTCGCCGCCAGGGCCATGGACAATTGGCTGGCCGGCGACAATCTGGCCTTGGCCGGCTACAGCCAGACGATGCGGAAGGAGTGGGGTGACTCGATGGCCTGGGGTAAAAGAATTGCCCAGGTCTTTTATCGAGTCCCGAGAGTGGGCTATCAGCTGGGCATCAAACGGCCCACCGCCCCCCAACGCATTGCCCAGATCCTCTCGGGTGAAATGGGCTACGGCGACATCGCCCAGCGGGTGATCCGGCGCTTGCTGTTCCAGCGGGGCTAGACCCTGGGACCTAGCCGCTAATGCACCCCTTGAGATGGCGCAGCCGTTGATCGATTGAGGCCAGAAGCTCAATGGCAAACATCGGTGATTCCTGCACCGCAAACAGAAACTTCTCGCGATTCATCACCAGCAGACGACAGGCCGTGACGGCACGGGCATCACCAAAGCGGCGGTGCTCCTGGGTCACCAGGGCACCGGCCCCAAAGACATCACCAGCATTGATCAGCTCTTTACCTTCCGAGTCATTCCAGGAGAGTTCCACCTGGCCTTCGAGGAGACCAAACATGCAGTCTCCGGACTCTCCAGAGCGAAAGATCACCGTTCCAGGTTCAAAATCCATGACCTCGCCCGAGCTAGCGAGGGCTCTCATGGTGTCCAGGGCATTCACGGCAGGCAAGCGAGGGGGAGGGCATTGAGACTTTAAGGACGTTTGGCCGGCCCAACTCCACTTCCCCCTCCAATTGCCATTGGAATCGAATTCAGCGCCGGATCGCCAGGGGGGCCCCCAGACCGCCGCGGACGTCCTCGGGCACTAGCCGGCCATCCTTATCCGTATCGAGGGCATCAAAAACTGCGTCACTGCCTACCCATTCCTCACGGGTAATACAACCATCGCCATCGAGATCGTTCAACAGAAAAATCTCGTGAACGGCATGGTTGAATGCCGCTCCCCCCTCAATCACCGCCAAGCGATGGGCCAATTGGGCCTCCAGGGTTTCGATCGCCTTGGAAAAACCGCGGATACCCTCATCCAGCTTTTCGCTGGCCATCTGGTCCGCCGCCATCATCGTCTCAAACATCTCCTGATCAACATGAATTCGATCTGGACATGGGCCAGGTTTGGTGGCATCCAGCTTGCGCTGAAGCACCCCTTCGCTTTTGCGTAACTTATCCATCAAAGCCGGTGAGATGGTCAATAAATCGCAACCGGCAAGCTCAATGATTTCATCGATGTTGCGGAAGCTGGCCCCCATCACCTCGGTGGCATAGCCATAGGTTTTGAAGTAATTGAAGATTGCGGTGACCGATAGGACCCCGGGGTCCTCGGGACCCGGATAACTATCGCGCCCGGTAGATTTCTTATACCAATCCAGAATGCGACCCACAAAAGGCGAGATCAGGGTGACACCTGCCTCCGCACAAGCTACCGCCTGGGAGAAGCCAAACAGCAGGGTGAGATTGCAATGAATGCCATCCTTTTCCAGCCGTTCCGCCGCCTTGATCCCCTCCCAAGTCGAAGCAATCTTGATCAACACCCGCTCCTTACCAATGCCCGCCTGCTGGTAAAGGCCAATCAGCTTGTGGGCCTTTGCAATCGTGGCTTCGGTGTCGTAACTGAGGCGGGCATCCACCTCCGTAGAGACCCGGCCCGGCACGATCTTGAGAATCTCCTTGCCAAAGGTGACGCTGATTTCATCAAGGGCTTCCTTGACCACCTCCTCCGCCGCCGCCTCCGTACCAATTACCTGGCGTGATTCCCGCAACGAACGGTCAATCAGTTCGTTGTAGGCCGGGATCTGGGCCGCAGCCAGGATGAGGGAGGGATTGGTGGTGGCATCCCGGGGAGTGAACTGGCGGATCGCGTCAATTTCGCCAGTGTCGGCCACCACGACCGTCATGGCGGCCAGTTGATCAAGCAGATGGGCCATGGAAAAGGAGCCGTACAGAATCACTGACCGGGGCCAAACCTACCCACGCCGAGGGCTGGTCCCAAGCTCTTGACCTGACGCTTGAGCGAATCCGTACAGGAGGCCTTCAGCCCATGCGGGGGGCGATGGCGGCAGGGGTGGGCGGCACCGGTTTACTCGGGGCGACCTTCTCCAAAACCAACAGGGCTTCAACGATCTGACGGGCAACCGGAACGGCGACAGTGGCCCCGTAGGCATTGGCCCCCTGGGGCTCATCGACCACCACCAGCACCACGTAGCGCGGGTCTTCAATGGGCAACACCGCGACGAAGCTACAAATTCGAGCTCCCGGGATGTAGGTGCCGTTGTGGGCCTTCTGGGCAGTACCCGTTTTGCCGCCGAGCCGATAGCCAGGGATCTGCAGGGCTTTGCCACTGCCCTTCTGCACCACGGTTTCCATCCATGCCAACACCTGTTTGGTGACAGCGGGATCGAGCAGGGGGACGCCGGTGCGAGCCTCCGAAGCGGCCAAGCCCTCCCCAGACCGCAAGCCACGGGTGATGTGGGGACTGACCAGGCGACCGCCATTGACCAACATGCCGTGCAATTGCAGCAGCTTCAGGGGCGTCAACGAGAAGCCCTGACCAAAGGCGGCGGTGGCCGGTTCGATGGCGCCGCCTGTGAATTCTGAACGGCTCTTGAGCTGGCCAGCCACGGCACCGGGCAGGTCCGTGTCGGGCACCTCGTCAATGCCGAGCACATGGAGCCATTGCCAGAAGGCCTGCCGCTTGAGCCGGCCCATGACCTCCACCATGCCGACATTGCTGGAAACCTGGAGCAGCGTCGGCAAATCGATGACCCCATTGGCCCGCCGATCGGCGTTGAAGATCGGCCAGCCACCAATGCTGAGCTGGCCGACGTCATTGACCGTGGAATTGGCATCGATCTCCTTTTCCTGCAGGGCCAAGGCGAGGTTGATCGGCTTGAAGGTGGACCCCGGTTCATAGAGATCTTGCACCGACCATTCGCGGAACAGACTCGGGTTGTATTTCCAAAAATTATTGGGGTCGTAAGTGGGGCTGGAGGCAAGGGCCAGGATTTCGCCGTTGCGGGCATCCATCACCAGGGCGGCGCCACGCTTGGCGTTCCACTGCTTGACTTGACTGGCCAGGGCCTGCTGGGCCACCTGCTGCAACCTGGAATCCAGGGTGAGCTGCAGACGCAAATCGTCGCCGTAGAGGGCACCGGGCTGTAACCCATCGGGCAGGGGGGTTCCGTCGGCGCCGCGGCGCATTGTCACGGCGCTTTCCTGGCGCCGCAGTTCGCTATCCCGGCTTTGTTCGAGTCCGGCCTGGGGCACCCTCTCCAGATTGAGGAAGCCGACCACATTGGCGAAAAGCGATCCCTGGGGATAGACGCGTTGGGGATAGGCCTGGAGGTCGAGGCCACTGATGCCCAGGGCCCGAACCCGTTCGGCGGTTTCCGGATCCAGGCCGGTGGCCAACTTCACACCGCTGCGCCTGTCCCCTATGCGTTCGAGCAGATCCTGCTCGGGCAGGGCCAGGACCTGGGCCAGGCGGGCGGCCACATCGGCCACGGGGCGCACCCCCTGGGGCGGATCACCCGGAAAATTGAAATAGCGCGGATGGGCCCAGAGCACGAAACGCTCTTCATCAAGGGCCACCAAACGTCCGGTGCGATCGACGATCGTGCGGCGGATCCCGATCGGTTTGGTGGTGTGGGTTTGGATCTCCCTGGCTTTGGCCCGCAGCCGATGGCCATCAATCAATTGCAACCAGGCCAGACGGAGACCCAGCCCTGCCAAAGCAGAAACAAGGACCAGAAACACCAGGATCAAGCGGCGACTGGTTTGGGGTGGCTGGGCCCGGACGCGGGGATGGCGGGACCTGGGTGCGGATCCGCGCGGGCTGGCGCGGCGCAGCTCCGAACGGCCCGCCCCCCCGGGGGGATGGCGCCGGGTGGTGGAACGTGCCATCAGTACCCTGCGGGCACGGGACCCATCCTCAGGCGAGCCAGGAGACCAGGTCTCAGAACTGCGGAGTCTCCTGGGGCCGTCAAATGAATCAGCTGTTCGCTTCTGGTGGGCACCAAAAGCCCCGGGCGACCAGCGACGCCGAGGTGGTGCTGCTCAAGGACGGCCGCGGATTGCTGCAGGCGGTGCTCCAGGGATTTGGAGGCTTCAAGTCGCTGAAAGCTAACGGCCCACTGGTTCTGCCAGTAGACGGTCAGCCCACCTAAGGCCAACGTCGACAAGCCCAGTCCAAGCAGGGCACCCGAGGTTACCCGGTGCAGATCCGCCAGGAGGGGCGACTGCCGCTCCACCGGCCTGGCGGTCAGGGATTCACGCAAAATCGCCGACGCCTTGCGCAGGGGTCTGTCGGCGCTTGGGTCGCCAGACCCCTGGCTCCTGGTTCGGCGGCCGCCGTTGCGCCGGGGGGGCTGGGGTTGGGACAGGGTGGCAACCACGGACAGTCCACCGAAGCATTGATGTGCAAGTGAACCACCCGGGGCCCCCTGGGGCAAGCCGTCGTCAGCCAGCCAGAGAAATCAGGTTGATGAAAGTCAGGGCATTCCAGAAACCATGCATGAAGACACCAGGGGCCAGGCGCCCCGTGCGCCAACGCAGCAAGCCAAGGCCAACGCCCAGCACAAACAGGGGGACCAGCTCCCCCAGGCTGAGGTGGGCCAGGGCGAAGACCGCCGCACTGGCCAACACCGCACCGAGCCCGCCCAGCCGCTGCGCCAACACCGGCAACAGCACCCCCCTGAACAGGGTTTCCTCAAACAAGGGCGCAAGCACCGTGGCGGTAAAGCCCAGGCAAAGCAAAGCGACCCGGTCGCCGCTGTGGAAAACCAATTCCAACAGTGGATTGCTGCCCCCCGGTTCACTCCACACCAAACTGAGCAGCCAGCTGGCCAAGGCCACCAGGGGCATCACCATCAACAGGGCGCCGATGGCTTCAGTCAGGGCCTTGAACAGGGGCCGCCAACGCCATTGCAACCAGCCACCATCAGGGGCCTGCCGGCCCCGCAGCATCAAGTGCAGGATCAGCAGGGGAGCAAGCATCAACACCAGGTACTGGATCAGCACCTGCAGGCCCTGGGACCGGGCGGGCGCCAGGGTTATCTTCTGCAAAACCGCCTGAATGGGGCCTTGCAGCAGGGCCGGCAGCAGCACCTCCCCCACAAGCACGAACCCCCCCGCAATCAGCAAGGTGACATCCACGGCGGAAAGCAACGGACCCTGGAGCGGGGGCGCCGGCGCCAGTTGACCGCGGTAAATGAGCCAGAGCTGCCGCAGCAGCAAAAGCCCGCCAACGACCATCAAGACCACGGGCAGCACGCTGATCCCCAGGTATTGGATCTGCAGATGGCGGCGTTGGCGCTGGGCAGGGCAGCCGCTGGCAGGCCCCCCGAGCCGCTCACAGGTCAGCTGCGCCAGCATCGGCTCTTGGCCCCAAGGGGCCAGCAACTGATCGAGCTCGGCGGCCGCCACGGGCTGGCCCCGCAGCAGAGCCTTGAGCAGGGGCTGGCGGGCCCCATCCACCTGGTTCAGCAACCCGGTGACTGAGGCGGTAAGGGCTCGCGACGGGTCCGTTGCCGTCGCTGAATCCAGCAGGGCGATCTCCAGGCTTTGCACGGCACTGGCGCCTTGGCCCGACGCCTTGATCTGGCGGTCCAGCTCCTGGCTCAAGGCCCCCCGGGGATCGTCGCCCACCAGCACGGACCGCCAAGGGGCCGGCAGCCCCTCCGCCGCCAAGGCAGCCACCTCCAACTGGCGCACACCGAGGGCATCCAGCACCGAAGGTCGCTCCAGGCTGCCCAGCAATCCCTCGGTCCACAACACCAGGCTGAGGGCCAAGGCCAGCAGGGCCAGCAGCCGTTTCCAGTAGGGGCTTGCCAGGGGGACGCCGGGATCTGGAAGCGGCAAAGGTGGGGGACCAGACAACCGCAGGGCCTCGGGAAACAAGCGAAAGGATTGTCTCGCGCCAGCCGGAGGCGAAGGCCAGGCTGGGGCCCCTCCCATACGATGGCGCCACTCCCCCAAGTGGCCGTGTCCCTTCGTCTCGTGCTGGTTCGCCATGGACTCAGCAGCTTCAACCTGGAGGACCGCATCCAGGGCCGGGACGACCTTTCCAGCCTGACGGACACCGGGCGCGAGCAGGCCCGCTCCTGCGGCATCAACCTGCAGGAGGTGGTATTCACCAGGGCCCTGTCTTCCCCCCTCAGCCGCGCCCGCCACACCGCCGAAGAGCTGCTGGCAGCCCAGGGCCATGGCGTCAGCCCCGACCTGGACGACGACCTGCTGGAGATCGACCTGGAGCCGTGGAGGGGCTGGACCCTCACTGAGCTCGTGCAGCGGGCACCAGAACTAGAGGCAATCTGGCGCCATCGCCCCGCCGATCTGGAGCTCGAACGGGCCGATGGCCAGCGCTATCGACCCCTGCCCGAATTGATGGACCAGGCCGCCCGCTTCGTCGATCGCCTGATCGGCCAGCACGGCGATGCCCTCAACGCCCCGGGTGTCACTGAAAGTGTGCTGGTAGTGGGGCACAACGCCATTCTGCGGGTCTTGGTGCTGCAGCTCCTCGGCCTGGGTTTGGAGGGCTTTCGGCGGATTCGGCTGGACAATGCCTCGATCTCAGTTTTAAACCTGAGCCGACGGGCCGACGGCAGTCTGGAGGTCCAGATCGAGTCCCTCAACGGCACCTCCCACCTCGACGCCCCCCTGCCCCGCCGCACCGCCGGTCCCCGGCTCCTGCTGGTGCGCCACGGCGAAACAGACTGGAACCGCCAGGGGCGCTTCCAAGGGCAGATCGACATCCCCCTCAACAGTCGGGGGTTGGAACAGGCCCAGGCGGCGGCCGAGTTTCTGGCTCCAATTCCGATTCAGCGGGCGTACACCAGCACCATGGCCCGTCCCCGCCAAACTGCCGAGGCGATTTTGGCCTGCCATCCCCACGTGCCCTTGGTCAGCACCCAGGGTCTGCGGGAGATTGGCCACGGTCACTGGGAGGGCCGCTTGGAAAGCGAAATCGCCAGCCACTGGCCCGAACTGCTGGCCGATTGGAAAAGGGCGCCGGAAACCGTGCAGATGCCGGAGGGCGAAAATCTGCAACAGGTGTGGGACCGCTCCCTGGAGGCCTGGCAGCGGATTGTGCGCAGCCTCGACAACGACGAAACCGCTTTGGTGGTGGCCCATGATGCCGTCAACAAGACCCTGATTTGCCACCTTCTCGGCCTTGAAGCCCGCCACATCTGGGCCGTGAAGCAAGGCAACGGTGGAGTCACGGTGATCGATTACCCCAACGGTGCCGAAAGCCCTGCCGTGGTCACCAGCATGAATCTGACCCGTCATCTGGGCGGCGTGCTGGATCGAACAGCCGCCGGAGCCCTTTGATCCGGCTGATGCCCCCATGAGCGACCCGCACCTGCTGCTGCACCGGGTCAACCTGATGGAGGGCCCGGGACGCCCGGCCAGGATTGTGGATGCCCTGATCAGCGGCCAGAGGCTGCAGGCCCTGGTCGAACCTGGGTCCCTGCCGGTGCCCTTGCAAGGCCGCTGCCATTCCCTCGATGCCCAAACCTGCTGGCTGGCACCTCCGCTGGTGGATCCTCACAGCGTGCTGGATGACCCCTACCTGGGCCGGGCCGAAACCCTGACGAGCCTCCAAGCCGCCGCCGCTGCGGGGGGCTACGGCACTGTGGCGCTACTGCCCTGGTCCAGGGCCTGGAGGGACCGGCCCGAGCGGCTGGTGGGCCTGGACTGGCCGGCCCCGATGCAGCTGCACCTTTGGGGCAGCTTCTGCCTCGATGGTCAGGATCGGGACCTGGCCGGCCATGGGGACCAGTTGGCGGCCGGTGCCATCGGTCTGGCGGCTGGGGACAGCCTGCCCCCCCTGGGGCTGCTGGAACGGGGCCTGAGCCTGGCCGAAATGGCCGACAAGCCCATCCTGCTGCCGATGAGGGACAACAGCCTCTGCCGAGATGGGTTCGTACGCGAACGGGTGGAGGCGTTGCGGGCGGGTTGGCCGGTAGACCCGGCCCTCAGCGAGATCCTGCCCCTGCAGACCTTGCTAACCCTGGCGGGCCGCCTACCCCAATCCCGACTGCGGCTGATGAATCTCTCCACCGCCGAAGGGGTTTCGCTGCTGCGCCACCACCAACCCCACCACCCCCTGACCAGCGTCTGCTGGTGGCACCTGATCAGCGACAGCGGTGCTCTGGAGTTGGCGGATGAGGGCTGGAAACTGGTTCCCTCCCTTGGGGGTCCCGATGACCGACGGGCCCTGATCCAGGCCCTGGCCGAGGGCGTAATCAGCGCCGTGGCGGTTCACCACCAGCCCTTGGATGCGGAAGAACAGCTCTTGCCCATGGACCAGCGCCCCGGGGGCCTGGCGGGCCACGGCCTGGTCCTGCCCCTGCTTTGGCAGGAACTGGTGCGTGGTCACGGTTGGAAGCCAACCCTTTTGTGGGAAAGGCTTTGCTGGGGTCCCGCCCGTTTTTTGGGCGTGGCGGAAGAAGCCCTGCTCCCGGGCAGCCAGCGTTGGCTGCTGTTTGATGCCGAAAAGTGCTGGCTCTGGCAAGCCCAGAACGCAGAGTCACTGGCGGCGAACCAGCCCTGGCTCGAGCGGCCCATGGTGGGTCAGGTGGTGGCCAGCGGACTCACTGCTACGACGGATTGGTTGGTCCCAGGCTTCCCATCTTGTTGAAGGGATAGAAGCGCCAAAAGGCTCGCCCGATGATCTCGCTCTGGGGCAGAAAGGGACCACCGGGCCAAAAGCGGCCATCCCAACTATTGCCCCGGTTATCGCCCAACACCAGCACATGGTTCGCTGGCACCACTACATCGAGGGTGCGGCATGGGCCGACCCCCTGGGCATTCACCGGGCAGGGGGTTTTGACGTAGGGCTCTGCAAGCCTCTGACCGTTGATGGACACTCGGCCGCGGGGATCCACCGCCACCCGCTCGCCGGGAAGACCGACAACCCGCTTGATGTACGCATCGCAGGCTGGCTGTTGCAGACCCTCCAGGGAACCGATGACGGGAATGTTGACCAGGAGGCAGGTGAGGGGACCCCGGGGCTGCTGGGCACTCAGCACCGGGTCGAAGTGGTGGGGGGCATGGAAAACAATGATTTCGCCGCGCTTGGGCGCCCGGCCCCTGAAGCTCAGCTTTTCCACCAGCAGGCGATCCTGGAGCTGGAGACCCGGCAGCATCGATCCCGACGGGATGTAGCGGGCCTCCAGCAGAAACTGGCGGATCCCCAGGGCCACGGCCAGGGTCAACAACAGGCTGCGCCAGAAAGCCCATGGGTTTTCTGGCTCTTCCTCCCGATCAGGTCGCCTGGATCTAGTGAGATGAACCCTGGTGTCTGGTGCTTCGACAGCGGGAGAATGGGCCTGGGATTCCTTCGGGCTCAAGGCACTCCGTCAGGTAGGTCGGGGTTCAAGCCAGAGTAAGCACTCCCCTGCCGCCAGGCTCCCATGGCTCGCCCCCGCTGGCATGACGCCCTGCCGGTACCGGCCCATCAGCTTGGGCGGAGCTGGGATCGCTTTGTGGCGATCTGGGCGACCATCAATCTGGCGTGGGTGTTCTTCGACCTCAGCTATGTGCCGCTGAGGACCTTCTGGCTGCAACGCAATCTTTACCCAATTCCTTCGGCACCCCTCGCCCTGCCGTTGCGCTTCCTGCCTGATGTGACTCCCTGGATGGACCCGATCAAGGGCATTGAGCCCCACCGGGAAACCCAGGCCTACCAGCGCAGTTTCCAAGAGTTGGACCAGGCCATGCTCCGACCCGCCCCTCCCGGAGCCCCGCTCGCCCTTGCGCCGGACCAGATCCGCCTGTTGCGGCGCCAGATTCGCCTCAACGAGCAGATGATCGATACCAATCCGTTCGAAGCGACGGGGGCCTCGGGCACCCTGGAAAAGATCAAATTCCGCCTGCGCAATCGGGCCAATCTCGACTCGGCCAAGGAATCCGCCGCCCAATTGCTCGATCCCGATCGGCTCAACAGCCAAATCTGGAAATCGGAGCGCCGCTTCTGGAACAAGGAGGTGCTGCCCCTGGTGGCCACCAACTACTGGCGCTCGATCGACAACAACGGCCGGCCCACGGACCACTTCTGGCGCTACGACCTGGTGCTGTTCCAGAGCGTCTTTCTCTTCGACATTCTGTTGCGGGCGGTGCGCCTGCGGCGCCGTCTGCCTGGTCTGAGCTGGAATCAGGCCCTGCTGCGGCGCTGGATCGATCTGCCCCTGCTGCTGCCCTTCTGGCGCTGGCTCCGGGTGGTGCCGGTCCTGGAGCGGCTCCAAACCAGCCGACTGATCAGCATCGAGCCGCTGCGGGCCGTGATCAGCCGGGGCGTAGTGGCCCTGCTAGCGGTCGAGTTGTTTGAGGTGCTGGCATTGCAACTGCTAGACGGTATGCAGCAGCTGATTCGTTCAAGGCGCTGGCCGGAGCGGATCCGCTCCCTGCGCAGCGACCGCAGTGTGCTTGCGCACCGGGATCGCCAACTGCTTGAGCTGCTGCGGATCTGGGGTCCGATGCTGTTGAGGGAGGTGGCCCCTCGCCTGGCCCCTGAATTGCAGGGGGTCCTGGGCCATGCGTTGCAGCGCAGCCTGCAATCGTCGCTGATTCCCACCTCCCTACGGCGGCTGCAACCGCTGCTGGAGGTGGAAAAAGGTCTCAGCCGTCAATTGGCCAGCGGCATGGTGGAGAGCCTCATTGACCTCAGCCGCAGCACGGGTGATCGGCTGGCCTACAGGGATGACCAACAACTCGCCCTGCTGCAGCGCTGCCTGGATCGCTTCTGGGAGGAGTTGGCCGCCTCCCTGGAGCAGGGCCCAAACCTGGAGCGCTCCCAACAGCTGCTATGTGACTTGCTGGAGGCGGTCAAGCGCAACTACCTCAGCCAAATCAACCGGGCAGGTATCGACGAACTAATCGATGAACTGGATCAGCTGATGACCCTTGGGGGCTCCGATCGGCCGGGGGGACCTGAAGCGAACCCGGGAGGGCTCAGGGTTGCAGCAGGGCCTGCTCCCACTCGTCTTGACGAAATCCGGTGAGGATGGGGCCTGCTGGGGTGACCAGAAAAGGACGTTTGATCAGGCGCCCATCGGCCACCAGGGCCTGCAACAACTCCCCATCCTCCATCACCTTGACCACAGCGGCGCCAAGAGCGCGATAACTCTGACCACTGGTGTTGAGCAGGCGAGAGCGTCCACCCTCCTGGGCCAGGGCGCGACGCAACAATTCGGGGGTGGGTGGAGTCGTGGTGATGTCGATCATGGGCAGATCGAGCCCATGATCTTTCAACCAAGCCAAAGCTTTGCGACAGGTGCCGCAGGCCTTGTAGCCGTAAAGGATGGCCCCGGCGGCGCCGTTGTTGGCCATGGCCGAATTCAGCCGCGGCCCACCAGGGCCTTGAGGGCGCCTACCAGGCTATTGGAGCCCTTGCCGACGCCGTCACCGGGATTGGTACGCACAGTGACGTCACCGTTGACGGTGGTGCGGCAGCTGAGGCGATAGTTGGCGGGGCGGTCGGCCAGATAAACCTCCTCGACATCGCTGCGGGGTGAAAGGTTGCGACCCCCCTCAAGCACTTCCATCACACAGGTGCCGCACTGACCCAGGCCACCGCAGTTGTTGAAATTGTTGAGGCCCTTGTAGGGGTTGATGCCTGCATCAAGGGTGGCCTTGCGCAGGTTCGCCCCCTCAATGCAACCCACCTGCTGGCCTTCCTTTTCAAAACGGATGGTGGGCACGGTGGGTGAAGGTATCGGCGCCAACCAACTTAAGACACGTCCCGCCCCGATTCCGGCAGCAGGGCAGGCTTGCAAGCCCGAATCGCCCAAAAGGAGCCGCCTGGGACGCTGCTTAGCATGCTCTTATCGCTTGGGTGCCTTGTCCCTTACCGCCGCGGCCCGCTACGACCGCATTGCCCAGCTCCTGATTCCCGGCTACAGCAGCCTGGCCCGCCTTGGGGTGGCCCTGCTGGCCACTTCCCCCCTGGGGGCAATGCCAGGCGCCTCCATCTTGGTGGCCGGCTGCGGCACCGGCGCCGAGTTGCTGGAAGCCAGACGCCAGCGCCCCGACTGGCGTCTGACCGCCATCGATCCCTCGCCGGCCATGTTGGCAGCCGCCCGGGAGAGGTTGACCAGCGAGCAAGACAACGCTGGCGAAGGCATCACCTGGCAGGACACCCGGCTGGAAGATCTGGACAGCAGCACGGGTTTCGACGGCGCCCTTGCGGTACTCGTGTTGCAGGGCCTCCCCGATGACGGCAGCAAACTGAGATTTCTGACGGCCCTGGCCCGCAGCCTGCGGCCGGGGGGCGAGGTGCTTCTGGTGGATCTAATGCAGGGAGAAAAGTCGGCCCTTCAGGAGCAATTGGCGGCGGCACGACTGGCCTTTCAGCGGGCTGCCGGTCCGCTGGATGGGGAAACGATCGCCAACGATGAACCCCTGCGTGGACTCACCGAAGCCGTGCATCCGATCGGATCGTCCCGGCTGGCCGCCTTGGTGGAAGCAGCCGGCTTCAGCGACCCGGCACCGGTGTTTCGGGCCCTGGATTACGAGGGGGTGCTGCTGCAACGCCTCGCATGAATTGGGTCCAATCCTTACCTTGGACGAGCGTTGCTGGCGGTTCAAGCGGCCGGGCGGGCTTGGCTGTGGTGGCGATGGTGATTGAGCTGGCTGGGAGGCGCTTCGAGATGTTCTAAGTGCTCACGGATGGCACGGAGTTCCTCCAAGATGGAGGTCAATAGTTGTTGGGTGGCGGTGGATGGTGAATTAAGCACCTCAACGGTTACTTCCTTGATGCGCATCACGTCCCTGGCGAAACGGGCGACTTCGTTGGGATGGAAAACAAGTGGATCCTTTTGATCGGTGCGGTATTCAGGATTCAGCTTGCGGGGGTTGAAGGGGGGATTGAGGCTGCGAGGATCGGTATTTGTATAACGATATACAGAAGCCCGGGAACGATTCAGGGCCTTTTGCACGTCATCGATCGTGATCAAAAGCTCTTCTTGCCGCTCAGCCCCTGAACCTGCAGTCCCATGCTCCTCAATTAGGGATGCCGCCAATGCCTGAACCCCATTAGCGGCACCTGTGCCAATGACCGCAGTAGCCGAATGAGCGAGCATGGAACGCAAAAGCCAACAAGAATGATGGGGAACTTAGCAGATATTTCCAATTGCGTTTACATTACACACGAGGACATCCCACCAAATCCGGGCTTGGGACAGTGGCGAGCCAGGACCCAAGCGGTTGCCGCCGCTCCTCTTTGCTTGCAGGGGCTTTAGTGGGCCAATGGTAGGGTCCGCTGACCTCTCCATTTCTGGCCATGCGCGTCTCCCGCCTGATGCTGGTGACGCTGCGGGATGATCCTGCTGAGGCGGAGATTGTTTCGCACAAATTGCTGTTGCGCGCCGGCTACACACGCCGCATCAGCTCTGGCATTTATGCCTACCTGCCCCTGCTCTGGCGTGTCCTGCAAAAGATCTCCCAGATCGTGCGCGAGGAAATGAATGGCACAGGCGCCCTGGAAGTGCTGCTGCCCCAGCTCCAACCCGCCGACCTTTGGGAGCGCAGCGGCCGTTGGGCCGGTTACACGGCGGGGGAAGGCATCATGTTCCACCTCACCGATCGCCAGGGCCGGGAACAGGGGCTGGGACCCACCCACGAAGAGGTCATCACCGCCCTGGCGGCAGACCTGATCCGCTCCTACCGCCAGCTGCCAGTCAACCTGTATCAGATCCAAACCAAGTTTCGCGATGAGATCCGCCCCCGCTTCGGGCTGATGCGGGGGCGGGAATTCATCATGAAAGACGCCTACTCCTTTCACGCCGACGAGGCCTCGTTGCGCGAGACCTACGCCGAGATGGATGGCGCCTATCGCCGCATCTTTAGCCGCTGTGGTCTCCGCACCGTGGCCGTCGAAGCAGACAGTGGGGCCATCGGTGGGTCCGCCAGCCAGGAGTTCATGGTGACGGCGGAAGCGGGCGAAGACCTGGTGCTGGCCAGCACCGACGGTCGCTATGCCGCCAACCAGGAAAGGGCCGTGTCCTTGGCCAGTGAGGCGGTGCCCCTGGGCCCCGACCCCTGCCAGGAGCTATCAACGCCTGGACAGACCACCATTGAGGCCCTGGCCGCAGCCCACGGCTTCGACCCCACCCAGATCGTCAAGGTGCTGCTGCTGGGGGCCCGCTTCGCCGATGGTTGGGTGCGGCCCGTGCTCGTCAGCCTGCGGGGCGACCAGCAGCTCAATGAGGTGAAGCTGGCCAATGCCATCACCGCTGTCCTTGCCGATCACGGGGGACTGCTGGAGGTGGCTCCCCTCGATGGCGCTCTTGTCGATCGCTGGAACCTGGGCGTGAGCCTCGACGACATCCCCTTCGGCTACCTGGGCCCCGACCTGGCTGATGCCACTCTGAAAATTCCCTCTTTGAAAACCAAGCAAGTGGGGATAGCGGGAGCCGCCAGCCTGAAACCCGAAGTTGCCCCGCGGTTTGTACGCCATTTCCTGAGGCTGGCGGACCCCACCGCCCTGGAGCTGCAACGGTTCGTCTGCGGGGCCAACAAGGCGGACAGCCATCGGGTGGGCGCCTGCTGGGCCGACCTCGGCCCGCTGCCCCAGAAAGCGGACCTGCGGGCCGCCCAGCCCGGCGATCGCTGTCTCCACGACCCAAGTCAGCAGCTGGAAGCCACCCGCGGCATCGAAGTGGGCCACATCTTTCAGCTGGGCCGCAAGTATTCGCAAGCCCTCGAAGCCACCTTCACCACTGAGGCCGGCCAAACAGAACCCCTCTGGATGGGCTGCTATGGCATCGGGGTCTCCCGGCTGGCCCAGGCCGCCGTCGAGCAAAACCACGACGGCCGGGGCATCTGCTGGCCCTTGGCCATCGCCCCC
>JBKDVK010000166.1:0-8385 GCA_046338875.1 Cyanobacteriota bacterium
CGGGCCGTCCTGGCCCGTTACGGCAAACCGGTGGCCGCCGGGGCTGGCGATGCCATCGATCGGGCGGCCTTGGGGCGCATCGTCTTCGCCGATCCGCTGGAGCGCCGCTGGCTGGAACAGCTGGTGCATCCCCTGGTTCGCCAAAGCTTTGAGGCTGAATTGGAGCGGCTGGCCTACGCGCCCGTGGTGGTGCTGATGATTCCGCTGTTGTTTGAGACCGGCCTGGAATCACTGTGCAGCGAGGTGTGGCTGGTGACGTGTCGCCCCGCAACACAACTGCAGCGCCTGATTGGCCGCGACGGGCTGCCGGAGCATGAAGCGCGCCGGCGCATCGCCGCCCAATGGCCCCTGGCCCGCAAGCAGGCCCTCGCCGATCGGCTGATCCACAACGACGGCGATTCCCAGGCCCTCGAACAGCAGTTGGCCGCAGCCTTGGCCCTCAACCCTTGAGCTTCTCCATCAGGATCTGATTGGCCAGCTTCGGGTCGGCGCGACCGCCGGTCTGCTTCATTAACTGGCCCACAAAGAAGCCCTGCAATTTGTTCTTGCCGCCCCGGAAGGCCTCAACCTCGGCCGGGTGGGCCGCCAGCAAGCCATCGACAATTGCGCTGATGGCGGCCGGATCGCTGATCATGCCCAGGCCCCTGGCCGCCACGATCGCCTTGGCGGAGCCCCCTTGCTCCAGCAGCTCGGGCAGGATCTCCTTGGCGATCTTGCCGCTGATGGTGTTGGCCTCGATCAAGCCCACCAGTTCGGCCAACTGCTCGGGACGCAGGGGCAAGCTGGCGTAATCGAGACGGTTGGCATTGACATGGGCGGCGATGTCGCCGCAGATCCAGTTGGCGGCAGTCTTGGGCTCGGCCCCCGCCGCCACCACCGCCTCGAAGTATTCGGCCATCGCCCGCTCATCGGTGAGCACCCGGGCGTCGTAGATGGACAAGCCCAGCTGGTCGGCGTAGCGGTGCCGCTTGGCGGCAGGCAGTTCGGGCAGTTCGGACAACCAGGCCTGGCGCTGGGCTTCACTGACCTCAATCGGGCCCAGATCTGGCTCTGGAAAATAGCGATAGTCGCTGGAGCCTTCCTTGGTTCGCATGCTCTTGGTGAGCTGTTTGCCCTCGTCCCAGAGACGGGTTTCCTGCACAATCGGCTCGCCCGCCTCAATGGCCTTGATCTGCCGTTGAATTTCATACTCACAGGCTTTCTGGATCGCCGAGAAGGAATTCATATTCTTGATTTCCACCTTGACGCCAAAGGGGGCGTCAGGTCCCTGCCGCACCGAGATATTGACGTCGCAGCGCAGGGAGCCCTCCTGCATGTTGCCGTCGGAGACGCCTAGATAACGCATGATGCGGCGGATCTCCGAGGCATATTCAGCCGCCTCGCGGCCGGTGCGCAGATCCGGCTTGCTGACGATTTCGGCCAGGGCGACGCCGGCGCGGTTGTAATCCACCAGCGAATGGCTACTACCGGCCAGGCGATCGCTGCCGGCATGCACCAGCTTGCCCGCGTCTTCTTCCATATGCAGGCGCTCGATGCCGATGGTTTTGAGGTAGGTCTCCTTGCCCTTTTCGGCTACTTCCACCTCGATCCAGCCATCCTCGGCAATGGGCTGATCGAACTGAGAGATTTGATAGTTCTTGGGCAGGTCGGGGTAGAAATACTGCTTGCGATCGAACTTGCTGTGGGCCGCCACCTTTAGATTCAGGGCCAGGGCCGCTTTCACCGCATATTCGAGCACCTTGAGATTGAGAACTGGCAGGGTTCCCGGTAACCCACAGACCACGGGGTCGATGTGGGTATTGGGGTCATCACCGAAGGCGGTGGAGGCTGGGCTGAAAATTTTGCTGGCGGTGCCCAGTTGCACATGGGTTTCAAGGCCGATCACCGCTTCCCAGGCCGCGCTTGTGGCAGCGGGCGCGGGGGAGGCGGCGACCTGGGAAGCAGCTGGGGCCATGGCGAAGCGGAAGCGGCGCTAACCGCAGAAGCTAGGCCGATCCTAGGCAGGTGTCCTGGGCTCCCCTACTCCCCGGCCAGGGCGGCCAGGGGTTGGCGGCGATGCAGTTCGTGCAGGCCCTCCAGCTGGTTGTGCACCGACACCAGTTGGTCGCGGATGTGGCGGCTGTTGTCGATGCGGGAGAGGGCAAGGAGCATCGTTTCGATCTGCGCCTTGCAGTCGATCAGCACGCGGCATTCGGGGGAGCCAGGTTCGTAGGGCATGACTTGAAGCTGTACGTGTACTACTGCAACCCAACCAGCCCGGCGAAACTGTCGCCATCGCTGCCATTCAGCCGGCCCGCCCGCCCCTGCCGCTCCCGCCACCCCGCCCGGAGCGCCCTTCGCCGCCCCTTCCTTCGCTGCCCCTTCCTTCGCCGCCGCGCCGATCGGCTCGCCCCTCGCTGCGGCGACCCCGCAGGGCCCCGTCAGGACGGGCCCCCGCCGATCGGCCGGCCCCGGGCCGGCCCCCTGCTGAAGGCCGGGAGCGCCCGCGACCACCGCTCAAGTCAAGGGGAGGGGCGGAGAGCACCTTTGGCTCAAAGCCCGGTATCTCCTGGCGGGGCAGCGGTGCACCCGTGAGTCGCTCGATGGCCCGCAGCAGTTCGTGCTCTTCGGCGGCCACCAGGGAGACGGCATGGCCGCTCTGGCCGGCCCGGCCGGTGCGGCCGATGCGATGCACGTAATCCTCGGCCACATTGGGCAGATCCAAATTGACCACATGGGGCAATTGCTGGATGTCGATGCCCCGGGCGGCAATGTCCGTGGCCACCAGCACCCGCACCTCACCGCTCTTGAAGCCGGCCAAGGCCCGGGTGCGGGCTCCCTGGCTTTTGTTGCCGTGGATGGCGGCGGCCGAGATGCCCTCCTGCTCCAACCGTTCCGACAGTCGGTTGGCGCCATGTTTGGTGCGGGAAAAAACCAGCACCTGCTGCCAATCCTGGCTCCGGATCAAGTGGCAGAGCAGGTCTGGCTTGCGCACCATGTCGCAGGGATGCTGCACTTGCTGGACCAGGGGGGCCGCCTGGTTCTCCGGGGTGGCCTGCAGCTGCACGGGCTGGTGCAACAGGCCCGTGGCCAGCTGGCGAATCTCGCTGGAGAAAGTGGCCGAGAACAGCAGGTTCTGGCGCTGGGCCGGCATCAGGGCCAAGATCCGGCGGATGTCGCGGATGAAGCCCATGTCCAGCATGCGGTCCGCCTCATCGAGCACCAGGATTTCGACCCGGTCGAGCTTGAGGGCCCCCTGTTGCTGCAGGTCCATCAGGCGACCCGGGGTGGCCACCAATACATCGGTGCCGCGGCGCAGTCGGCTGATCTGGGGATTGGGGCTGACGCCACCAAACACCACATCACTGCGGAGGTCGAGATAGCGGCCATAGGCCACCACACTCTCGGCCACCTGGGCGGCCAGCTCGCGGGTCGGCGTCAACACCAGGGCCCGCACCACGCCGGCGCGGGCGGGGGGACCATGGCGCAAGCGCTCCAGCAACGGCAAGGTGAAGCCGGCGGTTTTACCGGTACCGGTCTGGGCCGCCGCCATCACATCCCGGCCCTCCAGCACCGCGGGAATGCACTGGCGTTGGATCGGCGAGGGGGTTCGGTAGCCCTTGGCTGCCACCGCCTTTACCAATGGCTCGGAGAGCCCCAGGGCGGCGAAATCAGCGGCCAAGGCCGCTGCCGGAGCCTGGATGACCAGCTTGTCCGAGCGACCCTGCAGGGGAGGCTCGGCGGATTCGCCATCAAGGGCTTGGGCAAGACCGGCATCGGCAAGCCGCCCCACCTGCCCGACGGTTGGAGCCACCGCTGCCGCAGGGGAGCCCAGGCGACGGGGACGCCGACTGGAATTGGAGCTGGGGCTGGAGGTGGAGCGGGAAGAAGGAATCAGATCAAGATTGAGGGGACTTCCACAGTAGGTGGGGCCCCCGGGGATTTCCGGCCCTCAACTCCCCTGGCTGCCAGCCCCTGTGCTGCCAGCCCCGGTGCTGCTGCCCCCGGAGCTGCCAGCCCTGGAGCTGCTGGCCCGGCAGCGGCGCCGCAGCCGACGGCTCCAACGCCAACCGGCAGCGGCGCCAAGGGCAGCCAAGGGAGCCGGCACGCTCTGGGCCGGCGGGGTGAGATCCTGGAGGCGCATGGTCAGCTCCAGGCTGGTGGGCAGATTGATTTGATCACCACCGCTGCCATCAAGATTGTTCAGCAACAAGATGGTTTCCACCCCAACCCGCAGATTGCCTCCACCAAAAACATAGGGAGTGAGGTTGACGACACTGGTACTGGCACTGAAGGGTCCGCTCAGCCCCGGGGGGATCCCGCCAAAGAAATTGGAAGCGGGCACCCAAGAAGTTATGCCGGAATCAAACACCGTGGCGATCGGTTCAATGCCAATGACATCGTTAACATTTGAGCGGGCATAGGTACCAATGGCACTGATGATGCCGCTCCAGACCGCAGTAGAACTGACAGGTAAGCCAACGAAATTTTCCCAGAGATTGACATAAACGTATTCATTGGCTGCGGGCGGCACGCTGGTACTGTCCAGGGTGAAATTGGTCAGCGTCAGACTTAGATCGTAGTTATTGAGACCAAGATTTGTGATCGTTGCCACCGCATCACCGCCCATGTAAGCCGGATTAAGAGCGGTGCCCCAGGTGCAGCCTGTATAGGTATTTGAGGCGGTCAGGAAGCTGTTGAACCCAGGAGCCACCAAGGTGGCACCTCCCAGGCACTGGGCCACTCCAGGCTGGAAAATGCCAACGGGGGATTTGGGCAGAAGACCCATCGAATTGGTGAAGGGGGGATTATTGTTGTAATAAGCACTAAGACTTACTGCCCCCACAGGGTCAGCCCCAACGAGCCCAGCGATCAAGGGAGCAATCGCCCGCCAAAAATGGCTGCGATGGCCGAGGGACTTTCTGAAACAAGCTATAAAACTAAATGGAAAAGCCATGGTCACCGGGTCCATTTCGTTGAATGGAAACACCGTACCCTCAAGGAAACTTTTTCGCCTCCAGGCGAAGTTAACCTTACCGATTTATTTCAAGATTGCAAATGGCAATCAGTCGGTCAGTGAATTAATATGTCAATCCATTCATCTGTCAAGCCACCCCAGCCGGCACCTGGTAATTGACGATGCGGCCAAAGCTGATTGGATCCAGGGAGGCGCCACCCACCAGCACACCATCGATTTCCGGTTGGGCCATCAGGTCGTCGATGGTGGCCGGATTGACCGAACCGCCGTATTGAACAATTACATCGGGATCACCAACCCAGCCACGGATCAGACCACAGATGCGATTGGCCTCTTCCGCGGCACAGGTCTTGCCGGTGCCGATCGCCCAGATGGGTTCGTAGGCCACGATCAAACGATCGGGAGCGATGCCCTCAAGGCCTTGTTCCACTTGACGATGGATAACGCGCTCGGTTTCCCTGGCCTCCCGCTGATCGAGGCTTTCGCCAACACAGAGAATCGGGATCAGGCCATAAATCTGGGCGGTCCGGGCCCGCAGATTGATTTGCTCGTCGGTTTCGCTGTAGTACTTGCGGGGCTCGCTGTGGCCAACGATGGCGTGGGTGACGCCGTGCTCTAGCAGCATCGGGGCGGAGACCATGCCGGTATAGGCGCCTTTTTTGTCCCAATGCACGTTCTGGGCGGCGATGGCCACGGGAGTGCCGCGCAGGGCCTCACTCAGGGTGGGAATCGCCAGGTAGGGGGGGGCGATGACCACCTGCCGATCCTCGGGCAGGTTTTCCACCTGGCCCCGGAAGGAGTCGGCGAAGGCCCGAGCCTCCGCGCAATTCATGTGCATCTTCCAGTTGCCAGCAATCACGGCCTTGCGCACCAGCGAAACCCCCTGTGTTGTGGAAGCCAAACTAAACCGCCGCGCGGGAGTGGCCCAGGGCATCAGACCCCTGGCGGCACCCTGAGGCAGTGGCCGTCGATTTCGACCGAATCCCCATCAGCCAGTTGGCGGCCCCGCCGCAGCTCAATGCTGCCGTTGACCCGCACATCGCCCCGCTGGATGCGCTGCTTGGCCTCGCCACCGCTCTCTGCCAGCCCCTGGTACTTGAGGAACTGATCGAGCTTCATGGGCGAGACCCTAGGGTTTGTTGATGCTCGCACCCTCGCCGGCCGGCTTCCGCAGACTCTGGCCGCTGCTGAAGCCCCATCGGCGCCGTCTGCTGGCGGGCGGCCTTTGCATGCTGGTGTTCGTGGCCTGCTGGCCGCTGCTGGCCTGGCTGGCGGGCCAGCTGATTCCGGCCATCGGCGCCGGCGATTTTCGCAAGGTGTTGCAGACCGTGGCTGCGGCCCTGGCGGTGTTTCTGGTGCAAAAGCTGGCCCAGTTCGGCCAGGACACCCTGCTGGCGGATCCGGCCTTGCGGGTCAGCCAGGATCTGCGCCGCCAGCTGTTTGCCCGCCTGCAACAGCTGGATTTCGGTGCCCTCGAAAAACTCTCGGCCGGAGATCTCACCTACCGCCTCACCGAAGACGCCGACCGGGTCGGTGATGTCATCTACAAGACCATCCAGGACAGTACCCCCAGAGCCCTGCAAGTGCTGGTGGTGCTTGGCTACATGCTGTGGCTCGACTGGCCCCTGGCCCTGGCCACCCTGCTGCTGGCCCCCGTGGTGGCCCTGCTGGTGAGTGGCTTCGGTGCCCGGGTGATGGCCGCCGCCGAACGCAGCCAGAAACAGGTGAGCGATCTGGCCGCCCTGCTGGGAGAAGCGATCACGGGCCTGCCCCTGGTGCGTGCCTTTGCCGCCGAACCCTGGCTGCAGCAGCGGTTTGACAGCGAAGTCGACCAACACCGCCATGCCCGCTATCGCACCTTGAAGCTGCTGGCTGCCCAGCATCCGGTGGTGGGCTTCATTGAGGCCAGCGGCATCTTGGCGGTGCTGCTGATGGGAGCCGCCCGCATCCAGGCCGGGGGGCTGAATAGCCAGGGGTTCAGCAGCTTCGTGGCGGCCCTGCTGATGCTGATCGACCCGATCTCCCACCTAACCACCAATTTCAACGAGTTTCAGCAGGGCAAGGCCTCCCTGGGGCGTCTGCGGGCGATCGAAGCCGAGCCGATCGAACCGCCGGATCACCCCGGTGCCCTGCCCCTGGGGCCGGTGCAGGGGGCCCTGCGCTTGGAAGGGGTGAGCTTTGGCTATGAGCCCGATCGTCCGGTGCTGCACCAGCTCGATCTGGCGATCAAGCCCGGCCAGGTGGTGGCCCTGGTGGGGCCTTCTGGAGCAGGCAAAAGCACCCTGTTCTCGCTGCTGCTGCGCTTCAACACCGCCCAAAGGGGCAGGGTGTTGCTCGATGGCGCCGATCTGGCGGAGCTGCGGGCCCGGGACCTGCGCCGGGCCGTGGCCTTGGTGCCCCAGCAAAGCAGTGTCTTCTCCGGCACGGTGGCGGAGGCGATCGCCTTTGGCCGGCCTGCCACAAGGGAACAAATCGTGGCGGCGGCGCGCCTGGCCAATGCCGCCGCTTTCATCGAGGCCCTGCCCGGGGGCTATGACGGCCGGATTGAAGAACGGGGCAGCAACTTCTCCGGCGGGCAGCTGCAGCGGCTGGCCATTGCCCGGGCCGTGCTGGGCAACCCGGCCGTGCTGCTGCTGGATGAGGCCACCAGCGCCCTGGATGCGGAATCGGAGGAGGCGGTGCAGCGAGGCCTGCGGCGGGCCATGCAGGGCCGTACGGTCCTGGTCATCGCCCACCGCTTGGCCACGGTGCAGGAAGCCGACCAAATCGTGGTGCTGGAGGCGGGCCGTATCGTCGAGGTGGGTAGCCACGACGTACTGATGGCCCGGGGGGGGCGCTACCGGGAATTGTGCCTGCGGCAACTGATCAGGGTTGAAGCCTGATTCCGGGAGCACCACCCAGCCCTGCCCCTCCTGTGGGCCGGCAAGCGCTTTACTGCCATGGAAACCCCCAATCAGGCGCCGCCGGTGCTCACCTTCGAAGGCAAGCGGTATGACCTCAACAGCCTGCCCGATGACATGAAGGAGCTGGTGCGGGGCATGCAGGTGGCCGACGCCCAACTGCGCATGCATGAAGACACCCTCAAGGTGTTGGCCGTGGGCCGCCAATCGATGGCCATGCAGCTCAATGAACGGCTCAAGAATGTGCCGGAAATCGCCGACTGAATAGGGGGTGGAATAGGTCGATTTACTCCACCCCGATGGGTTTCAGGCGAGCGGCACTAAATCTTCGAACCGGAAAGTCTGACTAGTTGATTCTGCTGCCGTCCCATCGGCAGCGCTGAGCACCACCCGCTCGGCCAATACCCAGGGTCCTCCTGGTGTCAGGGGGGTGAAGGTGTCGGTGAAGCTGCTGGTGCCGCCTTTGGCTTCGCCGGTGGCCGGATCGCTGTAGCTACTGGTGTAGGTGTGGCTGAGGTAGCCGGATCC
>JBKDVK010000167.1:0-3038 GCA_046338875.1 Cyanobacteriota bacterium
TATCTCGGCAGGGAGTCCTGATTCCATGCAGCTCGACCACGACCAGCTCCGGGAACTCCTGACCTTCCTGGGCGAGAGCGATATTCAGGAGTTGCGTCTCGAGGGCGAAGACTTTCGCCTGGTGGTGCGTCGCAACCTGCCCGCGGCGGCGCCCCCTGCCCAGGCGGCCCCGCCCCTGCCTGTTGTTGCCGCAGCTCCCCCAACCCCTCCGGTCCCGGTTGCCGCCGTCCCTTCGCCACCGCCCCCCTCCAGCCGCAGCGACCTCCAGCCCCTCACGGCGCCCATGGTGGGCACCTTCTATCGTTCCCCAGCGCCGGGTGAGCCCGCCTTTGTGGAGGTGGGCAGCCGTATTCAGGCCGGCCAACCCGTCTGCATCCTGGAGGCGATGAAATTGATGAACGAACTGGAAGCCGACATCAGCGGCGAGGTGGTGGAAATCCTGGTAGAGAGCGGTACCCCCGTTGAATTTGGCCAGGTGCTGATGCGCATTCGCCCCGCTTGAGGCAGTTCCTGCTGCCTTGGGGTCAGCCCAGCTGCCAGGCTGCCTCAATGGCGGCCACCATGCTTTCGGCTCTGGCCACTCCCTTACCGGCGATCCCAAAGGCGGTGCCGTGGTCTGGGGAGGTGCGCAGGAACGGCAGCCCCAAGGTGGTGTTCACCGCCGCATCAAAGGCCAGGAGCTTCACGGGAATCAGGCCTTGATCGTGGTATAGAGCCAGGTAACCGTCTGCCGCCGGTCTGCCTCCTCGCCAGGCGGTCGCTGCTTCCAGCCAGCAGGTGTCGGGGGGTAGGGGCCCCTCCAGACGCACCTCAGGGTGCTTGTGGCTCCAGCCCGCCAGGCAATCCCGTAACCAGTCTTCCTCTTCTCGCCCCAGCCGGCCGGCCTCACCGGCGTGGGGGTTGAGGCCCGCCACCACCAGATGGGGCCTCTCGCTGAAGCGCCGGCAGAAGGCCAGGAGCCGCTCCAGTTGGGCCTTCACCAGCTCCGGGGTGAGTTGCCGGGGCACTTGCGCCAGGGGGATATGGGTGGTGGCCAGCAAGGTGTTGAGCCGCCAGCCCCCCATGGGCGAGAGGGCGGTGAACAGCATGGAGGCCTGGGGAACGCCGCAAAGCTCGGCCAGCCGTTCAGTTTGTCCGGGATAGTCATGGCCGGCCAAGTGCCAGCTGGCCTTGGCGATCGGTGCCGTCACCAGAGCATCCGCCGCACCTGCCAGGACCAATTCGGCGGCCCGTGTCAGCCACCGAAAGCTGGCCGCCCCCGTCGCCGCGTCGCTGTGGCCGCATCGCACCGCTTCGTCCAGGGGCAGGTTCACGACCTTGAGATCTGCCGGGTCGGCCAGGGGAGCCGCCCCCTGTTGCTTGAGCTGGTCATAGGACTGTTCCAGCCACTGGCGACAACCCACCAGGGTGATTTCAGCGCCGGGGGGCCAGGGACGGGCCAGGGCCTTGAGGGTTACTTCGGCGACGATGCCGGAGGGATCCCCGAGGGGCAGCACCAATCGGGGTGGATTTACGCTTGGATTGACTTGATAGGCAGGGGATGAATCCATGGTGAGATGGTTTTTGCTGGCATGTTTACTGTTGTGGTTGGGGAGGGGCTTTCAACAGGGCTGGCTAATAGTCCGTTGGGACAAGATGGCCGTGGATCTCCACATACCCGTTGAAAAGTTGGATCCTGAGCAATACCTCAAATGAGGTTCATGCTGGCGCGCAGTCCTTCCCGATAGGAGGGATAGCGCAAGCGGTAGCCCAGGCTGTCGCAGAGGAGTTCGCTGCTGGCACGCCGGTTCTCACTCCAGAAACTGCGGGCCATCGGACCCATTGTGGCGCTGACGTCCTGCCAGCGTTGCCAGGGTGGCAGCTTGCAGCCCAACAGGTGGGCGGCGAAGCCCAGTGTTTCACTGGAGGGGCAGGGCTCCCGGTCCGCCACGATCACCGTCTGCGGGCGCTCTCCTGCCGGCATCGCCAGGCAGTGCATCAAGGCTCCGACGATGTCATCCACATGCACTCTGGAGAACACCTGGCCGGGTTTATGAATCAGGCGGGCCGTGCCGTTGCGAAGGTTGTCAAAGGGGGACCGCCCCGGCCCGTAGATGGCTGGCAGACGAAACACCTGGACCGGCAGGCCGCTGCTGCGCCAGGCCTGTTCGCAGGCCAGGCGGGCCTGGCTGCGCTCCAGTCGGGGACGCAGGGCACTGTCTTCGTGTACCCAATCGCCGCCGTGGTCGCCGTACACCCCCGTGGTGGAGAGGTAGCCGACCCATTGCAAAGGCAGGCCTGCCAGGGTGCGGGTCAGGGCCGCCAGCACGGGATCAGCTCCCTGGGGGTCGGGGGGGATCGTCACCAGCACATGGGTTACTCCTGCCAAGAGGTGCCTCTCTGGAAGGACGCCCTCTTTGGGATCAAAGCGGAGCCAATCGCCGGTCTGCTCCTCTGCTCGGGGGCCGCGGCGGTCCGTCAGACGGACCCGTTGCCCGCGGTTGCGCAGGGCTTGGGCAAAGCGGCGGCCGGTGTAGCCAGCGCCCAACACCAGACCCTCTAGGGGCGGCCCATCACCCGGGTTGACAGCCCCATGGGGATGCAGTACATCTGTATCAGTCCCTGAGGATTCCACCGTGACCGTGTTCCTTGGTTCCGCTCCGATCTCTACTGCATCCACCCCCGCCCCCGCCTGCGGTGGCGCCCTAAGTGGCGCTCAGGGTCCCAGCACCCCCGCCATCCGCTCTCGCCGTTTGGGTCATGGGGCTCGGTTGCAGTCTGCCCGCAGTCGCCACGGGTCAGGACCCTGCCCATCCCGTATCGGGGTGGTGGCGGAATCCTGGAAAGACGCCAGCCCCATGGGCGCCCCCCTTCTCTTGGTCGCCTTGCTGGTGACAGTCGCCCTGTGGCTGGCACCGGAGGTCTGGGTTTCACCCTGCACCGGGCCCGCCATGTGGTGCTGGTCGAACGCCCCTGGACCCCCGGCGATGCCGAGCAGGCGGAGGATCGCTGCCACCGTCTTGGGATGGCAGCCAGCCTGAGCTGCCACTGGATGCGGT
>JBKDVK010000168.1:0-18532 GCA_046338875.1 Cyanobacteriota bacterium
TTTCTCCATTGCTGATTACCTCTTGCACCGGAGGTGTTGCACTCCCCACCACCAAAGCGCCTGCTGCCATAGCCTCCAAACAACTCCAGCCCAGCACAAAAGGATAAGTGAAATAAACATGACAGGCGCTAACTTGCAGCAAAGCGAGATAATCTGCATAAGGCATTTTACCAGTAAAAAATACTCTACTTAGATCGAGGTCATGATTAACCTCCTGGAGGATGAGGTCTTTCCAGCTCTTACCATCGGGCGCAGCGGCTCCATAACTCACTCCGTGATCGCCCACAATCACGGTTATGGCATTTGGACATCTTTGCTGGATCGAGGGCAATGCCCGCATGAACCGGTGATAGCCACGGTAAGGCTCAAGATTGCGGTTGACAAAAGTGAGTACTGGATCGCCATTGCGAATAATTGGACCTTGGCGGCCGAGGCGCAGCTGCGCGCCTGGATTGGGGACTACCTGGCTAGTATTGATGCCATCGTGGATCACCTCAATGCGATCCCTGGCCCAGGCGGGGTATGTGCTGGCCTGAAAATGGGTGGGCGATATAGCGGCGGTCATGTTTTCTAGGTTCATCATGCTTGGACCTGACTTGGCGGTCACCCGCGCTGCTGACCGCCAATCCGCGAGCGGAAATTCGGGGTCAAATCCCACATCCAAACCGGCGCTTCTATAGAAAAATTCCAGGAAGTGCAGTTGGGGAACTTGGGGCCAGATGTGATGCAGAAACAACATCTCGCCCCAGCCGGGATGCCCAACAATTAGATCGGGGCACCAACCACCGCGTTTGAGCTTAAAAGCCGCCGCCGCAGCCGCTTCGCCTCGAATCAGCTTGGTTTCGGTGTCATGGGCCCACGGGTGGGCATCAAGGCAGGTGCCCCGCTGGGCTTGCCACTTCTCCAGGACAACTCCCTGGGTGGCGTAAGGCAGGCCTTTTTGAGCTTGCCTGAGGGCCTTCACGCTGTGGTTGCGCTGGGCCAAGGCCGGTGCCAGGTGTTTGAACTGCCCGGGAAAGTTTTGATGAACAAAGAGGATGTTCAAGCGCTTCACCTAGCCGATGCTTGAGGCTGGGATCGCCTCAATCTCTTACCTTAGGACTTAACTATGGAACGCGATGGCGGCCTGTTAAATACCTGTAAGCGCTGGCGAGCGATTGGGAATACTGTTGGCCCATTACCAAGCTGGCCACCAATCGCAAGATATTCTCAACTGCAAAGACGCAGCCTCCTGTTGCGTATCGAAAGCGGGGATACAGGCGGCGGCCCTCCAACTGCCAGGACTCGTGCTGCTCAATTAACACCGAGCCCTGCAGCAGGGTAATCGCCGCGTCATTGGCAAAGACGCTGCCAACGCAGGCTCAAGGATCCGGCCAAGGACTAGGGATTCATGGGGATTTTATGGCTGGCTGGCCAAAGCAAATGGTGAATGGTCGCTTTGCCGAACCAGCAGCAACCTGCTGAAGCCTGTCGCAGCCATCACGGCAATGGCCTAAGAGGGCCAGAAAAGCCAGATTCGCTCATCTGGCACCGAAAACCACATTCCTCAGGCAACCGTTGGCCAGGTCTACGGGAATCATCAGCCGACCGGAAGCTGCCAGTCCAGCTTGTGCCAGCGAGGCGAAGTGGTTCATTCACAGCCACTCCAGCCCAAAAGCTGGCAACTAGCACCCCAGCCCCCTCCCTCCCTCCCTCTCTCCCCTCTACCCCTCTACCCCTCTACCCCCCCGCGCCCCTTCCTCCCCCTCTCTCCCCCTCTCTCTCCCTCCCCCCAACCCCCCAACCCCCCAAAAGCTGACGCCCTTGCCCCACCGGGGCGTTAGCGAGCAAAGCGAGCGTGCCCCGGTGGGGCAAGGGCGTCAGCGACCAACTGTGTGACAACCCCCATCGGCTCCGAGCCAAAGGGGCTGCCATTTCTACACTTCGTCCAAATGATCCCTGTGATCTGTGCCCTTCCCCTGGCTGAGTGCCGCGATCCTGTTCCCGATCGCCAGCGCACTGTTCATCCCGTTCATCCCGGACGAGGGTGATGGCAAGACCGTGCGCTGGTATGCCCTTGGCGTGGCGCTCATCACCTTTCTGCTGACGGTTGGTGGGTACGTGACCGGCTACGACCCCGCCGTTTCTGGCCTGCAACTGGTTCAACGGGTGCAATGGCTGCCCCAACTCGGCCTGGCCTGGTCGGTTGGCGCCGACGGCCTGTCGATGCCCCTGATCCTGCTGACCAGCTTCATCACAGCGCTAGCAGCCCTGGCCGCCTGGCCTGTGAGCTTCAAACCGAAGCTTTTTTACTTCTTGCTCCTGGCTATGGACGGCGGCCAAATCGCTGTCTTTGCAGTCCAGGACATGTTGTTGTTCTTTCTGGCCTGGGAGCTGGAATTACTGCCAGTTTATCTGCTCCTGGCAATCTGGGGCGGCAAAAAGCGTCAATATGCCGCAACAAAATTCATTCTTTATACCGCCGGCAGCTCACTTTTCATTCTGCTAGTTGCCCTTGCCATGGGCTTTTTCGGAGGGGGTACGCCCAGTTTCGAATACAGCGCTTTGATGGCGAAGGATTTTGGCAGCAAATTCCAGATGCTCTGCTATGCGGGCCTTCTGATTGCTTTTGGTGTCAAGCTACCTATTGTGCCCCTGCATACCTGGCTGCCCGATGCCCATGGCGAAGCCACGGCCCCGGTCCATATGCTATTGGCGGGCATCCTCCTGAAGATGGGTGGCTATGCCATCTTGCGTTTCAACGTACAATTGCTACCCGAAGCCCACGTTCAATTTGCCCCCTTACTCGTTGTTCTGGGGGTTGTCAACATCATATATGCCGCTCTTACATCGTTTGCCCAACGCAATTTAAAGCGCAAGATTGCCTATAGCTCAATTAGCCATATGGGCTTTGTGTTAATCGGCATTGGCAGCCTCAGTGCCCTTGGCACCAGTGGAGCGATGTTGCAGATGGTGAGTCACGGCTTGATTGGAGCCAGCCTGTTTTTCCTGGTTGGTGCCACCTACGACCGCATCCACACCCTCCAATTGGACGACATGGGCGGCATCGGCCAGAAGATGCGAAAAATGTTCGCACTTTGGACTGTCTGTTCCCTTGCTTCTCTAGCCCTGCCAGGCATGAGTGGCTTCGTCTCTGAGCTGATGGTGTTTGTGGGTTTTGTCACCAGCGAGGCTTACAGCCTGACATTTAGGGTTGTAATAGCTTCCCTTGCGGCTGTTGGGGTGATCCTTACCCCGATTTATCTGCTTTCGATGCTGAGGGAAATCTTTTTTGGCAAAGAGAATGTCGAGCTGGCTTCCCATGCAAACCTCGTCGACGCTGAGCCCCGAGAGATCTATGTCATTTCGTGCCTGCTAGTGCCGATCATCGCCATTGGTCTCTACCCACGGCTGGTGACCGATACCTACCGCGCCTCCGTTGAAGCCCTAGTGAACCGGGAGGAACAGGCCATGGCCTTTATCAAACCCCTGGCTGCGACGGCCCGCCTGCGCGGTCCCCACGCCTTTCAGGCAATGGCCACCTTGAAGGCCCCGGCCCTGCCCCAAGCAGCCACCTGATCTACGGACCAGAACGCCCCCTAAGATCGCCCCCCTGCCGCGCCCTGTTCCATGCGTCAGCTCAACTTCCTGTTGATTTTCAGCTTCGGCCTGGCGATGGTGATGTTCACCCTCGAAAACACCGAAGCCACCACTGTCCATTTCCTGCCGGGCCTGAACAGCACCTTGCCCCTTGCCGCCCTACTGCTGCTGGTCGGAGGACTGGGGGCCACAGCTGCATGGATCTACGCCGTCTGGAGTGGGGTGGTCAAAAAAGTGGAAACCCTCCAAAACGAGAGCGAGCGCGAAGCCCAGCAAGTGAAGATCCAAGAACTGGAGAATGACCTGCAGCGCTATCGCGCCACGGTGGATGCCCAACTTGGCCTACTCCCGGCCGCGGGGCAAAGCACCGCCACGGCGGACTAAATGGGTTGACTGGTTAGAGAAGCCGACTGCCGTTACCTTGTGTCTACCGCAAGCCTGGAGTTGAGCCACCATTGGCAGAAGCGGGCGCCAGGCTTGCCATCCGGTTGCTACAGGACGCTGCCGTGCGGGGGGAGATTGACCCCTGGGATGTGGATGTGATTGCCGTTGTCGATGGCTTCTTGGACCAATTACACCAACGGATCCAGGCCCCTCGGATAGCGGCGGTCAAGGGGGGAAGTTATGAATTCGATCTCGCTGAAACCAGCGAAGCCTTCCTGGCGGCATCGGTGCTGGTTGCCCTGAAGGCGGAAGTGCTCGAGAGCAGCACGTTACCGCCAGAACCGTTGCTGGAGGAGGCCTTGGAGAGTGAGGACGACGGGGCGGACTGGAGCACCGGCCTGCTGGAGTTTCCGCGGCGGCCCGAAAGGCACCTAAGCCGCAGGCCAGTCGCACCACCACCCCTGCAGCGACCGATCACCCTGGGCGAATTGATTCGCCAGCTTGAGGAAATCGCCGAGAGACTGGAATCAGAGCCGGCCAGGCCGCGCCAAAAGCAACGCAGTGGCCGATATAGCGACAAGGTCGCCATTGCCCAAGTCACGGCCCTGGCCCATCGGGAAAAGCTGCCGGAAACCACCGCAGCCCTTGGTTTCTTTCTTCAATCCTGGCCCCTGGCCGACCGCGGCCAATGGCTGGGATTTGACCAACTAGTGGGAGCCTGGGAAGCAGAGCAAGACAAGGATCCACTTGAGGACCTTGACCGGGACAGGGTTGGCGTGTTCTGGGCCCTCCTTTTTCTTTGCGCCCAAGGCAAAGTGGATCTGCTCCAGGAGCAGGGATTGTTTGGCCCCCTGAACCTGAGGCGGGTCGAGCCGGCCGACTCCGGAGCCTGGTCTCCCCTTGGGGAGGGGTCAGATGGTGGGCCGGCTCTAAAAAGGAGGGCAGCCTGAAGGGCTTGCCTAATATCAACGCTCACTAATGAAGAGCCGAACGCCAATGAAGGCGATGATCCTGGCGGCTGGCAAGGGAACCCGGGTGCGGCCAATCACCCACACGACTCCCAAACCGATGATTCCCATAATGCAGAAACCAGTGATGGAATTTCTGCTGGAATTGCTTCGCCAGCACGGATTTAACCAGATTATGGTAAACGTCTCCCACCTTTCTGAGGAGATCGAAAACTATTTTCGTGATGGTCAACGGTTTGGAGTTCAGATTGCATATAGCTTTGAAGGCCGTATCGAAGATGGCGAGCTCATTGGAGATGCCCTTGGATCCGCAGGCGGTTTGAAGAGAATTCAAGATTTTCAACCGTTCTTCGATGACACTTTTGTCGTCCTTTGTGGGGACGCGTTGATCGACCTAGATCTTGGTGAAGCGGTTCGACGCCACAAGGAGAAGGGTGCCATGGCCAGCCTGATCACCAAACGGGTCCCGCCGGATCAAGTCAGCAGCTATGGGGTTGTGGTGTCCGATCCTGATGGCCGGGTGCTGAGCTTTCAGGAGAAACCTAGCGTCGAGGACGCTGCCAGTGACATGATCAACACAGGTATCTATATATTCGAACCCGAAGTATTTGATTTCATCCCCAGCGGCGAGCCTTTTGACATCGGCTCTGAACTATTCCCCAAACTGGTTGAAGCCGGGGCACCCTTTTTTGCCTTACCCATGGAATTTGAGTGGGTTGACATCGGCAAGGTACCCGATTACTGGCAGGCTATCCGCAGTGTTCTCCAGGGAGATGTGCGTCAAGTACAGGTACCTGGAGTCGAAGTGCGTCCGGGCATCTTTACGGGACTTAATGTGGCCGCGAACTGGGACAAGATCAATGTTGATGGTCCGATCTACGTTGGTGGCATGACAAAAATTGAGGACGGAGCCACCATCATTGGTCCCGCCATGATTGGCCCGAGCTGCCATATCTGCGAAGGTGCAACGATCGATAATTCCATTATTTTTGACTACTCCAGAATCGGACCTGGAGTGAGGCTTGTCGAGAAACTTGTTTATGGCCGCTATTGCGTTGATCGCAACGGCGACCACTTTGACCTACAGGAAGCCTCCTTGGATTGGTTGATAACCGATGTTCGCAGGCAGGATGTAGCTGCCCCTTCTCCCCAGCAGAAAGCTCTAGCTGAATTATTGGGAACCGACATCGCCCTCAAGGCCAGTTGAATTCAGGCCTGGTCATCAAGGCCAGAAATGCCGGCCTGGCTAAGGATCTCTGGGATCCTTTCTTCGGCGCGTACAGCCATTAAGTGAATACCTTGGGCTAGGGGACGATAGCTTTCAACCTGTTCGGCAGCTATTTTGACGCCTTCTGCGGCAGGGTCCTGGGCCTCCTCCAAGCGCAAGATCAGGTCCTCAGGAATGCAGGCGCCTGGCACAACACGATTAATGAAGTGGGCGTTACGCGCGGACTTCAGTAAAAACACGCCCGCCAAAACCGGCAGGCCCAGGGGAGCCGTGATTTCCTCAACGAAGCGGCGCAAGGGCTCAGGATCCATCACCATCTGGGTTTGAATGAAACGCGCCCCAGCCGCATGTTTTTTGCTGACCCGGGACTTGAGTGCGCTCCAGCTGGCCGAATGGGGATCGGCCGCCCCGCCCGCAAACAAGGCAGTGGCCCCATCGGGAAGGGAGCCCTTGACCGGATCCTCACCGGCATTGAACGCCTGCACCTGGCGCAGCAGACGGACCGCTTCAAGATCATTGACCGGACGAGCCTTGGGCTGGTCACCACTACGAACCGGATCCCCCGTCAGACACAACACATTGCGAATTCCCAGGGCATGGGCGCCAAGCAAATCGGCCTGAAGGGCCAGGCGGTTGCGATCGCGGCAGGTCAACTGCAGGACCGGCTCAATGCCAACATCCAATAGGCGTCGACAAACGGCCAGGCTGCACATCCTCATCATGGCCCGGCTGCCATCGGTGACATTCACCGCATGGACACGACCAAGTAAATGGGCTGCGGCCGCCAAGGTGCGCGACACATCAGCCCCTCGCGGCGGGGTCACCTCGGCGGTGATGGCGAATCCGCCACTGGCCAGAACCTCCTCTAACAACGGGAACGATGCTTTGCAGCCCATCATGCCCCCCAAGCGGGCCTAAAGTGAGCATTAACTGCTGATAGTCCATGGCCCCCCGCAGCAGAGATGACAATCTTCGGGCTGGCCCAGGCCAAGTCCCTGACCTGATCAGGGCAGAACATCAGACTGGCGTAAAAGTAGATCAATGGGATGGGCGCCAGGACATCTCCGGCCGGGAACTTGAGATTATTGAACTGCTGGCAACCGGTCAGACCAATCAAGAAATCGCAAGCACGCTGATGATCAGCAAACGAACCGTGGATAACCATGTCAGCAACATCTTTACCAAAACCGGCGCAAAAAATAGAGTTGCCTTGCTAAATTGGGCGATGGATAATGGGAAAATTTGTCGAGATGGCTTTAATTGTTGCAATATTAACCCTCCCCCTTCCCAGTTCTGACATCGAAGGAGGGCAACAGCTCCCTAAGTTCCGCCTCACTCCACTGTTGCAAAGGATGTCTGGCCAAAGCGGCATTACTCAACTGGTACTTACCCGTCAATTCCTCACGACACCAAGCAGGCAAATTAAGGATCTGATCGGGGTCTGCCAATTCAACTTCAGCCACCACCAACGGAGCATTGTTGCCGGCAAATACATCCAGAACCCATGCTCCGCCTGGCAGATCTAGCCCATAACGCTGTTTGTGCAACTGCTCGGGAGCCAGGTCCAGGAGCTCAAGGGCATCGCCATGGGGAATCGGGTACTCATATTCGAGGCGGACGAGGGCTGGCGCCGACGGGGCCCCAGGTGGAATTGCCTTGAGGGTGAGCCAGGCTTGAGGTGTTGGATCCGATTGCCCCTGGCTGGTTCGCACCCGCAGGGTGAGGCCGTCAGCCTGGCGCACCAAGTAGGCCTGACAAATCTCTACCTGCCAGAGACAGTGCTCTCGCCAGCCCTCGCCGACAACAAGGAAACGTCGTTCGATTTCCAAAGGCATGGAACCAGGGGCAGAGGTTGAGGATGGGGCCTCAAGAAAGGGGTGGCGAAGCCTCCTCGGAGGCAACTGGGGGTTCCGAGTCCAGCAAACTGCCGGCCCAATGCAGTTTGTGGGTCAAGGTGCGGTAATAGGAGGGGCTGTGCTCCAGCTGCAGGAAACGGGTTTGGTGCTGACTTTTTTGCAGGACGCAATGATCTCCGGGTTCTAGAACCCTGGCCTGGGCTCCATCCTTCCAGAGCCTGACGCGACGACCACCCTCCCCGAGGGGCCTGACCGTGAGGCGGGATCCAGGCGGAACGACGACGGCACGGCTGGAGAGACTCATCGGGCAGATGGGAATCACCACAATTGCCTCGATGCCGGGATGGAGAATCGGGCCACCGGCAGCCATGGCATAGCCTGTCGAACCGGTGGGGGTGGCAATAATCAAGCCATCACCGCGATATTGATCTACGACTTCACCGTCAATCGCCAACTCCAGGCAGCAGGTGGGGGCCACATCTTCAAGGCAGGGCCGAAAGTAAAAGTCGTTGAGGGCGCCATGGACCCCATCGCTTTCAAAGCGGGCCTCAAGCATCATGCGACGGTCGATAGCGAAGCGATCTTCCCTTAAACGCCGCCAAAGACCCATGCTTCCAGCCTCTCCCTGAGGACGCAGCAGGCGCCGATCATGGGTGAGGAAACCAAGGCTGCCGCCTACATTGAAGCTGAGCAGGGGAACGCCCCAGGGGGCCAGGTGGCGAGCCGCCCCAAGAACGGTGCCATCACCACCAAAGACAAGGGCCAGCTGGGGCAAAGGGGGCGACTCAACAGCTAGCAGCTCAGGCAAATCTTGGGCGGTGGGACCGGCTTGAGCAAGCACGACTTGGACACCTTGCCCTGCCAACTCATCAGCACAGCGTTGGGCCTCGGCCATGGAAACCTGACTGCCCTGGCGTGAGATCAACCAGAGTCGACGGAGCTCCATGGGGCGGCTATCGGATCAGGACTACATAAAGGCGTTCACCAGCTAAAGGGGATCACCAGCGCAGCAGATTGAATCGCTCCATATCCACCGTTTCGCGGTTGCGATAAAGGGAGAGCAAAATCGCCAAGCCGACTGCCGCCTCGGCTGCCGCCACGGTAATGACAAAAATGGCAAAGACCTGGCCCCGCACCAACTGGCCATCGAGATAGTTGGAAAAGGCCATCAGGTTGAGGTTGACCGCATTGAGCATCAGTTCAATGCTCATCAGCACTCTCACCGCATTGCGACTGTTTATCAGTCCCCAGACGCCAATGCAGAAGAGAAAAGCTGCGACGGTGAGAAAGGCCTGGAGGGGAATGGCATCGGCGGTCATGGTTAACTCCGGAGGGTCGCTGAATCGGTGGGCTCGAGGAGCATGGGGCTGCGCTCCTTTTCGATCAAAACCTGGTCGGCTGGCTCGCCAGTGATGATGTCGGAGCTGAAAACATCACGCCGGGCAAGCACGATGGCACCAATCATGGCCATCAACAGCAGCACTGAAGCCAGTTCAAACGGAAGCAGATAGTCGCTGAAAAGGTGCTCTCCGATGCGGATCGTGGCGTCTTCACCGACGGGGGTGGGACCGGGCAAGGCCCAAGGAGTTGTAAAAGCCACCCGGATCAAAAGCCCCAACAGACCGGCGCATACCGCACCGGAAAGGAACCGGCGCAAGGCCATGCCGGGGATGGGCGCCATGTTTTCCTTTTTGTTCACCAACATGATGGCGAAAAGGATCAAAACGTTGACGGCACCCACATAGACCAAAACCTGGGCCGCTGCGACAAAACTGGCATTGAGCAGCAGATAAAGGCCAGCGACCGAAAGAAAGACACCGGCCAGCAGAAAAGCGGAATAAACAATATTGGGTAGCAAAACGACCGCCAAGGAGCCAAGCACCAAGGTGGATGAGAGAATCACAAAGCAGACTAGCTGCGTGGTGGAAGCGACAGTCATCAGGAGGGCTCGGAGGCTTCGGCGGCAATCACCTGTGTAGGAAGTCTGCCGGCCCGCGGGGCAGACGGCGAGACCCCATGGGGATCCATTACACCTTTGGGAAGGTAGGTCAACTCCTTAAGGGCGAAGACCGCTGGATCTGATGTGACGCTGGTAGGCAGGCGACCGAGGGCAACATTGTCGTAGTTAAGACTGTGGCGATCATAGGCGGACAATTCATATTCTTCGGTCATCGAAAGGCAGTTTGTGGGGCAATATTCAACACAATTACCACAAAAGATGCAGGCACCAAAATCGATTGAATAATTACGGAGTTCCTTTTTCTTTGTAGCCTTATTCATCACCCAATCAACGACGGGCAAGTTGATTGGGCAGACCCGCACACAGACCTCACAAGCGATGCACTTGTCAAATTCGTAGTGGATGCGCCCCCGGTAGCGTTCGGACGGAATCAACTTTTCGTAGGGGTACTGCACCGTGACTGGGCGGCGGCGCAGGTGATCAAAGGTCACCCCCAAACCTTGGGTGATGTACTTGGCCGCACCAACGGCATCGCGGGTGTAATCACCAACTTTGCTGAGAAAACCAAACATGGCAGGGCAGATCGGGGGATTGGGGAGAAAACTGTCAGTTCATGATGGCCGAGATGCTGGCCTGTCGGGGCTTCAGCCGCCGAAGAAGGAGGGGAAAGCCAACTTGAGGGCAGCCGTAATCAGCAGATTTACCAAGGCGATGGGCAGCAGGAACTTCCAACCCAGATCCAAAAGCTGATCGATACGAACCCGGGGCACGGTCCAACGCAACAGGATGGCGAAGAACACCAGTAGATAGGCCTTGAGGATCGTCATAACGATGCCGACAGCACCGGTGATCAACTGGACTAGGGGGGCATCCACCGATTGACCAATCAGACTGGCCAGCCATTCGACAGGCACGGGAAAACCCCAGCCGCCTAGGTAGAGAACCGAAACCAGCAGGGCCGAAAGGACAAGATTGATATAACTGCCCAAATAAAACAGGGCAAACTTCATGCCGGAGTACTCGGTCTGGTAGCCCGCCACCAATTCTTCTTCCGCTTCGGGAAGATCGAAGGGAAGCCGCTCACATTCGGCCAGGGCGCAGATCCAAAAAATCACAAAGCCAATCGGCTGGCGCCAGATATTCCAGCTCAGGATGCCGGCTCCGGTCTGTTGGTTGACGATGTCAACGGTGCTGAGCGAATTACTCATCATCACGATGGCCAGCACCGCCAGGGCCAGGGGAATCTCATAACTGATCGACTGGGCAGCGGCCCGGAGACCGCCAAGCAGAGAATATTTGTTGTTACTGGCATAGCCGCTCATCAACAGGCCGATCGGCTGAATGCTGCTGAGGGCAATCCAAAGGAAGATACCGACCCCCACGTTGCTGATCAGCAGGTTCTGTCCAAAGGGAACCACCAGCCAGGAAAGGATCACCGGCACCAGGACCAACACCGGACCCAAGGTGAACAGCAGGCTGTCGGCCCGAGCCGGAATGATGTCCTCTTTGAAAAGCAACTTGAGGCCATCGGCCAAGGGCTGCAGTAGCCCCAAGGCACCGGTGTACTCCGGTCCGATGCGCTGCTGGGCAGCGGCGGAGATTTTGCGCTCCAGCCAGACGTTGACCAGCACCCCCACAACAGCGGCGACAAGCACCAGCAGCATGGGCAGGGGCAGCCACAGCAAGCGGGCCAGGCCAGGTCCCAGCCCCAGGCCTCCGAGGGCCTCGACGAAACTGCTCTGGAGATCAAGACCCATGGAAGGGAGTCCCTCAGTCACAACCGTGTTCGAAAGCATCGTGGCAACTCCTGGTGGATCTGGGGGAATCCGCTGGGGACCTTAGGTCGCGGCGGGACGCTGCTCAAGCGGGATCCAAGCCCGCTCGAGGGAGCCGGTGTAGATCTGGCTGGGACGATAGATACGATTGGCCCCGAGTTGCTCGCGCCAGTGGGCCAACCAGCCAGCTGTGCGGGCAATGGCGAAGATCGGCGTAAAGAGGTCGCGGGGGATGCCGAGCTTGCGGTAAACCAGCCCAGAATAGAAGTCAACGTTGGGGAAAATGCCCTTGGGGCCCAGCCGATCAGCGGCCACGGCCTCCAGACGTCTCGCCACGTCGTACATGTCGTCGTAGCCGAAACGCTGGAACAATTCTTCGGCCAACCCTTGCAGGATGACGGCCCGGGGATCCTTGACCCGGTATTCGCGGTGTCCAAAGCCCATGATTTTCTGCTTCTGGTCGATGGCCCGATCCAGCCAGGAGTCGACCTCCTCCACAGAGCCAATTTGGTCGAGCATGTCGAGCACATCCTCGTTGGCGCCGCCATGCAAAGGGCCCGCCAGGGTGCCGACCGCCGAGGCCACCACCGCATAGGGGTCGGTGAGGGTGCTGGCGGTGACCCGGGCGCTGAACGTACTGGCGTTGAGACTGTGTTCGGCGTGGAGAATCAGGCAGGCATCAAAGATGCGGGCCGCCAGGGGGTCCGGTTCCCGCTCGGTGAGCATGTAGAGAAAATTGGCGCCATAGGGCAGATCATCGCGGGGTTGAATCGGATCCTGGCCTTTGCGAATCAATTGAAAAGCCGCCACCATGGTGGGAATCTTGGCGATCAGCCGAACCACCGCATCGACGATGTACTGCGGGTCGTAGAGGGCGCGACGCGAATAGAAGAGTCCGAGGGAGGCGGCACTGGCCTGGAGAGCATCCATCGGATGGCCCGAAGCCGGGAAGCATTTCATCATGTCCCGAATGCGGAAGCTGACCCGCCGGTGCATCTGCACATCGTGTTCAAAATCCCGCAACTGAAAAATGGTCGGCAACTCGCCCCAAATCAAGAGATAGGCCGTTTCGAGAAAGCTGCTGTTCTGGGCCAGCTGCTCAAGGGGATAGCCCCGGTAGGTGAGCAAACCCCGGTTGCCGTCGATCGAACAGATGGCCGACTGGGTCGCTGGCACCCCCTCCAAGCCAGGCCGAAAAGGGGGCGGGACAGCTGCGGGCGGAGTGGCCTGGGCGTCGCCATTGTCTGGAGCGTCGCCGCTGGTCTGGGCCGCCATGGCTGTGATTTGAATTGATGTCAAACCTAGGTGTCAACAAGGGACCTTGCCGTAGTGCAGGCTGCCGACCGCTGCCCAATCAATCGGCTAACAGAATGCGGGGCCGCAGCAGCAGGCTCAACTGCCCCTTCCAGGAGGCACCGGGCTCCCTGAGGGGATCGAGGCTCACAAGCAGCAGGCCTGCCTTGCGCAGGGCAATCGCGCCGGGACGAGCCCCCAGGAGCTGGGCGGCCAGCAAACCCAGGTCGGGCTCATGGCCCACCAGGCCAATGCGGCCGCCGTTGGGCAAGGGAAAGGAACCAAGGCAAGCGTCAAGCCAACCGAGGCAATCACCCCCGGGCACCAGGGCCGCAGCGGCCTGCCAACTCGGCGCCAGCCCAACCGCCACGGCAATCTCTGCGGTTTGGCGGGCCCGCGTCAGGGGGCTGCTGAACAGGATCTGCACATCCAGGTCGAGGAGGTGGGCCCGACGCAGCACAGCTTCGGTGCGCAATCGGCCTTCAGCAGTGAGATTGCGGGCTTCGTCATTGAGCCCACTGCGCCGCTCTTCGGCAATGCCGTGGCGCAGCAACAGCAGTTCAATTCCTTCCATGGTCCCTCCCGGGCCGGCCGGTCGACTCAAGCTGCAACTGTCCATGAAGTCGCATCGCCCCATCCTGCGGCTCAAGGGCCAGGGCTAACCCCTGCACCGATCCCTCCAAGGGTTCTCCACCAAGCATGGCCAGCAGGCGCCATGGCTGCAAGTCCCGCAGCAGTTGGCGGGCTGGGCTGGCGGCCAAGGCCCATCGCAAGGGCGCTTGTTCAGCCATCAGGCCCTGCAACTGGCGAAGCCGCAGAGAATGGGAGCGGCCCCGTCCGAACTCCCTAAGCCTGTCGATGCTGCCCCCCCACCAGGCCAACCCCTGGTCTTGCAGGCGCCAGCCGGCCACGGAAGCGACCAATTGATCAGGACCCTCGTTGGCGCGGCGGGGGCGGGCATTGGTGCCCTCGAGCCGGGTCCAGACCGAGGCCACCTGATCGCGAATCTCAAGCGGAGCTTCCACCCACCCCTGGGCGGCCAGGGGAGCAGCCAAAGCTGCGGCGGCAGGCTGGTCGGCGGGGGTTCCGAGCAACCAGTTGCCGTCCAGATCAGCCAACAGCAAGGGGCCCTCGGCCCTTTCGATCACGAGGCCCGGCAGGGGACCGCTGGCGACGGCAAAAGCCATGGCCCGATCCAGCAGGGGCTTCAAGTCGGGCAGGCTTTGCAGGGCGGCGGACTGACGCAAAAGCAGCAGGGAGGAGGGTTCTTGGTCGAGGCCCGCCAGCAAAGCCGCCGCCTGGGCTTCGTCGAGCGCGTTGGCAGCAAAGCGCTCGGGGGGCAGCAGCTGGGGAGCCAGCAGGCCTTCAAGGCGCAAAGACCGCCCCTCCGGCCTCAAGGCCGCCACCAGGTGGGACGGAGGGCCGGAGCCAGTGGCGGCAGGACGGGCCACCAACAGGGCAACCCCTTCGCCCAGCCGAGCCAGTCCATCGCGGAACCAAGGCTGGGCAGCCTGGTTGAGATCATCAATCTGGGAGACATCAAGGGCCTCTTCGAGCACCCCTCGTCCCGAGGCGATCAACAGCAGGTCGTCATCCACCAAAGCCGTGGCCAAGGGCATCGCCACCTGACCGCGCAGGGCCCCGCGACCGCTGATAACGCCCATGCCCCGATAACTCGTGACCTGCAGATCGGTGCCCGCCAGGCTGCGGGTTTGCCAGAAACGCTGCACAAAATGCCGGGCCCCATCGGGCTCGCGGCTGCGCAGAGCCAGCAGCCAGCCGGGCCCGGAGGTACCCGCATCCGTATCCAGCAGGGCCATGGATACCTCCGGTGCCAGCCAGCTGGCCAGTTCGCCCTGATAGTCGAGTCCTGCGGCCGCGAAAGCACCATCGCGCAACCGGGCCAGCGCGTCACCGGCAGCCCGCCGCTGCCGCGGTGGGGCCAGGGCCCGGGCGTAGGCCACAGGCTCCTCGGCATCGGTCAGCAGGTAGAAGCTGAACGGTGCCTGCCGGGGCACGAAACGGGCGGCGCGAGGCAAGGCCAGGGCTTGGTGCTGGAGCCGCAGGGGACTGCGCTGCCACACCAGCCACCATCCCGCCGCGGCCAGACTGAGCAGGAGAAGAATCCCCGTCAGCAGCACCGCCAGGAACGCCCGGCCCTTCATAAGGTCGCATCAGAAGACATGGGCCCATCTTCCGCCACCCTCTTCCCAGCCAGCATGGATTCCGCCCCAGTCCCCGCCAGCACCCTGCCAACGCCCAAGGCCCTCCAGGCCCGGGTGCTGCAACAACGTCTCTTAGCGGGGGAGGACCTGCAGCTGGTGGATGTGCGCGAGGACGAGGAACTGGTGCTCGCCCAAGTGGCCCATGCCGTGATTCACCTGCCCCTGAGCCGCTCGCAAGAGTGGCTGGGGGGGATCGACACCCTGCTGGACGCCCAACGGCCCGTGGCAGTTCTGTGCCATGCGGGAGTGCGCAGTTGGCATTTTGGTTGCTGGCTATTGCAGGAGCGGGGCTTTCGCGAGGTCTGGAACCTGGTGGGGGGAATCGATGCCTGGAGTGTGGAGGTGGATCCGGCGGTGCCGCGTTATTAGCGCGCCAATCAGCCCTTGCAGGCAGCCCCAGCAAACGGTCCGAGCCCCTACGATCTATGAAGTAGCCAAATTGCCCGATTGGAGAGCCTGCCGCGCCGTCAACAGGAGGTGCTGCAGGCAACCGTGCGGCATTACGTCGACACAGTCGAGCCCGTAGGCAGCCATACCCTCGTGCGCCGTTTTGGTTTTGCAGCCAGTCCGGCCACCGTGCGTTCGGCCATGGGAGCCCTGGAGCAAAAAGGCCTGCTGACCCAACCCCATACATCAGCGGGCCGTATCCCGAGCCAACTGGGCTATCGCCACTACGTTGATATGTTGTTGCCCCAACCTGGGGCGACTGCGCGCCAGCTGGAAAGCGAACTACTGGGTGTGAGTCTGCAGTGGGCAGCCTTCGACGACCTGATGCTGCATCTGGCTCGGCGTCTGGCAGACCTCACTGGCTTGCTGAGTCTGATCAGTCGACCCCAGGGCCCTGCGCCCACCCTGCTGGAGATCCGTCTGGTGCCGAACGCCGATCGGCTGATGGTGTTCCTGGTGCAGGGAGCAACCCTGACCACCAGCCTCAACCTGCGGCTCCCTGCCGTTGGCCCTGATGATCTGGCGATTCTCGAGCGCTGGACCAATGACCAACTGCGCCGCCAACCTGAGGGACGGATCGCCTGGAACCAACTGCCGCGGGAACTGCAACGCTGCGGCGAACCCTTGCGCCAGGCGCTCGAAAGCCACGGCAAGGCACCCCACGAGCTCGAAGGCCTGGTGGCGGTGGGCCTGGGGGGACTGCTATCCCAACCGGAATTCAGCCGTACCGCCAGCCTTTTGCCCCTAGTGCAACTGGTGGAAAACCACCCTGAAGCGGTGTTGCAACCCTGCCGCAAGCAACCGCAGGAATCAATCTGGATCGGCAGCGAGCATCCCCACGGCGCCTTGGGTGAATGCGCCGTGGTGCAAGCGGTTTATTGCGCCGCCGATGGGGCCCAGGGCCAGGTCGCCCTGGTGGGCCCGATGCGCATGGCCTACGCCACCGCCAGGGCAGCGGTGCAATCGGTGGCCAACATCTTGCAACGGCTGTTGAGCTGAAGGCGAAAAGCATGACCTATTGCGTTGGCTTCCTGCTCGAGAGCGGATTGGTGTTCGTATCTGACTGCCGCACAAATGCAGGGGTGGATTACATCTCCAGCTACAGCAAGCTCCATGTGTTCCAGCCAGCCCCGGATCGGCTATTCGTGCTGATGGCGGCGGGCAACCTCGGCACCACCCAGGCGGTGCTGAACCGGATCCGCCGGGATCTGGACCTTGATGACGACGCCGCGACCGCCCCGGCGGTGAGGGAGGGGAATGACGACCCCGTGGCTCCGCCCCAATCTGCGGAGCCTCCGTCTGCCGGCCCAGCGGACGAGGGCCGTGATCTGTTCACGGCCCGCTACCTGTTCGAGGCGGCCGACTACGTGGGCCGCCTCAGCGTGGCAGTGCAGCGGACCTTCTCCACGCCCCTGCGGCAGGCTGGCGCCAGCGGCGAAGCCAGCTTCATCCTGGGGGGCCAGATCGCCGGCCAGCCCCATGGCCTCTACCTGATCTATCCGCAGGGCAACGCGATCATGGCCACGCCGGAAACCCCCTTCCTGCAGATCGGCGAAAGCAAATATGGCAAGCCTCCGCTCGATTACGTAGGCCACTCGCGCCTGTCGCTCGAGGATGCGGCACGCCTCTGCCTGGTGTCCCAGATTGTCACGCGCCGCTCCAATCTCACCGTGGGCCCGCCCTTCGAAATCGCCCTGGTGCCTGCCGATGAGCTGCGGGTTTCCCGCCGCCTCAAGCTGGACAAGGACCACATCCAGGTGACTCGCTCGATGGAGATCTGGGCACGCAGCATGCAAGAGACCCTCAGCAAACTGCCGCGGTTTCAGTGGGAAGAGGCCCCACTCTGAACTCAGAATTCAATCGAGCAGATTTGGCTGCCTCTATGGCGATAACCAATCATCACAGTCCCTGAGGTCTCGCCTTGAACGGGGCGAGGGGCAAGCCCAATATCACCCCCCCATGCGCTCGCCCAGCTTGTCAGCAACCGTGTTGACATCCTTATCGCCGCGGCCAGAGAGGTTCAAGACCACTTCGCTGCCGGGGGGGAGGCTGGGGCAGAGGGTTTCGAGCCAGGCGAAGGCATGGGCCGTCTCCAGGGCGGGAATGATGCCTTCGAGGCGGCACAAACGCTGCAGGGCATCGAGGGCCTCGGCGTCGGTGACGGCGGCGTACTCGGCCCGGTTGATGGACTTGAGGTAGCTGTGTTCGGGACCGACGCCGGGATAATCAAGACCGGCACTGATCGAATGGGCCTCCTGCACCTGGCCCTCCTCGTCCTGGAGCAGCAAACTCATGGCGCCGTGGAGCACCCCCACCCGACCTTCGGTGATCGTGGCGGCATGGCGGCCACTGGCGACGCCCTCGCCGGCGGCCTCGACGCCGATCAGGCGCACGGAGGTGTCTTCGACAAAGGCATGGAACAGGCCCATGGCGTTGGAGCCGCCACCAACGCAGGCCACCAGCACATCGGGCAAGCGGCCGAAGGCCTCCTGGCACTGCTGTTTGGCCTCCTTGCCGATGACGGCGTGGAAATCGCGCACCAGCATCGGGTAAGGGTGGGGCCCGGCCACCGAGCCCAGGATGTAGTGGGTGGTCTCGACGTTGGTGACCCAATCGCGGATCGCCTCGCTGGTGGCGTCCTTGAGGGTGGCGGTGCCGGCCGTCACGGGCTGGACCGTGGCCCCCAGCAGCCGCATGCGAAAGACGTTGAGGGCCTGGCGGCGCATGTCTTCGGCGCCCATGTAGATGACGCACTCCAGCCCGAAGCGGGCGCAGACCGTGGCGGTGGCGACGCCATGCTGGCCGGCGCCGGTTTCG
>JBKDVK010000169.1:0-19152 GCA_046338875.1 Cyanobacteriota bacterium
CGAGAAGGTTTGCGGGTCATGGAGGAATGGGCCCGCTTTGCCCTGGAACGACCCGATCTTGTCTGGCGCTGCAAGGACCTGCGCCAGCACCTGGGCCAACTCCATGACGAACGTTACAAATTCGCCCGAGATGCCGCTGGTGACCCAGCCACGGGCCTGGCGCACCCAGCCCAGGTCGGCCGCCGCGATGGCCCTGCGATCGTCGCCGCCAACGCCGCCCGAGTCCAAGAAGCCCTGCGGGTGCTCGAGGAATTCGGGCGACTGGTCGATGGCGACCTGGCCGTCGCCGCCGCCGCCAGCCGGTACAGCCTCTACGACCTCGAAGTCGCCCTGCTGAGAGCCACCAAAAACCAGGACGATCGCCGCGCCCGACTGGCCAACTGTCAGCTCTATCTGGTGACTTCGCCGGTGCCCCAGCTGGCCCCAATCGTGGAGCAATGCCTGCAGGCCGGTCTTCGGCTGGTGCAGTACCGAGCCAAGCCTGGGCCCACTGTGGACGGGGTCGAGTTCGACGATCGACAGCGCCTGGAACAGGCCCGTCAACTGCGCCGCCTCTGCCTGGAATACGGGGCCCTGTTCTTGATTAACGATCGCATCGACCTCGCCCTGGCCGTCGATGCCGATGGGGTCCATCTCGGCCAGGGGGATCTGCCGGTGGCGATAGCCAGGCGATTGTTGGGCCCCGAACGACTGATCGGCTGCAGCACCCACGCCATCGCCGAACTGCGCCAGGCCGTTGCTGATGGCTGTGACTACGTAGGTGTCGGCCCGGTGCAGGCAACCCCCACAAAGCCGGGACGGGAGCCGGTGGGCCTGGCCTATGTGGCCGCAGCGGCCCAAGAATGTCCGGTCCCCTTCTTCGCCATCGGTGGCATCGACACCAACAACCTGGCCGAGGTCCAGGCGGCCGGTGCCACCCGGGTCGCTGTCGTCAGGGCTCTGACCGAAGCCGCCAGTCCCGCTTTGATCACCAAAACGTTGCTTAACCAACTCGCGAACCAGCCTTGAGCCCCCCTTACACCCCAGAGCATTTGCACCCCGAGCTGGGTCAAACGGCCATCACCGTGCAAGTCAACGGTGAGCAGCGCCGATGTGCCTCAGGCCAGTCCCTGCACGGCCTGCTGACAAGCCTCGGCTACCGGCCCGAGCTGGTGGTCGTCGAATTCAACGGTGCGATCCTGGCGCGGAGCCACTGGCCTGGGCAAGAGGTTGTGGAATCCGATGTGCTGGAGGTGGTCACCATCGTGGGGGGTGGTATCTAGATTTCGGTTCAACCTCTACAACTCCTATGGGTCCCCGATTGCTGCGGCGCCTTGCCGGCCTGATGGTGGTGCCAATGCTGGTGACCACCTTGCTGCTTGCCCATCCCGCTGCCAGTCTTGCGGCCAGCGGCGGACGCATTGGGGGCGGCAGCTTCCGATCGGCTCCGTCAGCGCCACGAAGTTACGGTGGCCGCTCCGGCGGCTCTGGTGGCGGCTATCCCCGCGGCACGTACTACCCCCGAGGCGGCTACTACGGCGGCGGTGGTGGTTATTACGGTGGTGGTGGTTACTACGGCGGTGGTTATAGCGCTCCATTCGTTGTACCGATCTTCGGCTTCGGTGGCAGCGGTCTGCTCGCCTTCCTGGTGCTGATGGCCGTCGTTGGCTTGATGCTCAGCTCCCTTCGGGGCGGTGGGGGCACGTCCAGCCTGCCCGGCCGTGATGGCCAGGACAGCCTGGCTTCCAGCGGTGTCTCCGTGGCTGAAGTCCAGGTGGGCCTGCTGGCCTCCGCCAAGGTGCTGCAAACCGATTTACGGCGGATGGCTGAAACCGCCGATACGACCACCAGCAGTGGTCTACAGCGGGTTCTCCAGGAGACAACCCTATCGTTGTTGCGTAACCCCGAACTCTGGGTTTATGCCAACTCCGAAGTTGGTCAGATCCCATTTACTTCCGCAGAAGCCACCTTCAACCGGCTCTCGATGCAGGAGCGCAGCAAATTAGAGCGGGAACTTACGGCCAATGTCTCAGGCCGCCGCCACAATGAAACCAGCACCGGGGTCGCAGGCCAAAGCGATGCCACCAGTGATTTCATTGCTGTGACCCTGCTCGTGGCCAGCCGATCCAAACTGGATCTCAAGGGCACCGGCACCGCCGAAGATCTGCGCGAATCGCTCCAGCGTCTTGGTTCGGTGCGCTCGGAAGATCTCCTTGCCCTTGAGGTCATCTGGCAGCCCGAAGGTCGCGGTGAAGTGCTGAGCCAGGAGGATCTCCTGACCGCCTATCCGCAAATGCAACACCTCTGAGTTGCCCCAGATCTGAGGTGCCCCAGATCTGGGTTGCCCCTGGATCTGAATTAACCCGATTTGGGTTGCCTTTAGCCCCCATCCCCCCCGGGGGCCTGAAGAATCCTGAGGGCCGCCATCGCGGCCCCATAACCATTGTCAATGTTCACCACCGTCAGGCCTGGGGCACAACTGGCAAGCATGCCCTGCAGGGCGGCCTGCCCACCCTTGCTGACGCCATAGCCCACCGATACGGGCACGCCGATCACCGGCTGGGGCAGCAAACCCGCTACCACGGTCGGCAATGCCCCCTCCATGCCGGCACAAACGATCAATACGCGGTAACGCACCAATTCATCCAGACGGGTGAGCAAGCGGTGCAACCCAGCCACTCCCACGTCCAAGATCAGATCACTAGCTACCCCGTGGCAGGCCAAGGCGAGATGGGCTTCTGAAGCCACGCTTAGATCACTGCTGCCTGCTCCCAGAATCGCTACGGCCCCCAGCCCAGGGTCAGGAACCGGCAGAGCGGGAAGGGTCAGACAACGGGCCTGCTGGTGATGCCATACCCCCTCAAGAACATCGCCTTCCGGCCCCAGCAAGGTCATTACCTCTGCAACCTGTTCTTCAGATACCCGGGTTACCAAAACAAGCTCGTCAGCGGCCCGCATCGCCTTGATGATGGAGGCGATCTGGGAGGGGCTCTTGTGTTCGCCCCACACAGCCTCGACCAAACCCAAACGACGACGACGATCGAGATCTAAATCGTAATCACCAGAGCGCGGGGGAAAAGTCATCGCTCAGCTCCTGGCCAGCAAAGCCACGGCATGACAAGCCACACCCTCTTCGCGCCCCTCAGGTCCCAATCCCTCATTCGTTGTGGCCTTCACCCCTACCTGCTCCGGATCAACCCCAAGACCCGCAGCGATAGCCGCCCGCATGGTGTCGATGTGGGGCTTGAGCCGGGGACGTTCGGCAATCACAACCGCATCAACATTCAGAACGCGCCAACCCCGCTCCGCCACCAGAGCTACCACTTTCTGCAGCAGTTCAAGGCTATCGGCCCCTTGCCAACGGCTGTCTTCCGGTGGGAAATGGCGACCGATGTCCCCGAGGGAAAGGGCCCCAAGCAGGGCATCCATCAAGGCATGCACCAGGACATCCGCATCGCTATGACCATCGAGCCCAAGGCCGTCGGGATGCTCCAGGCGGACACCCCCGAGGATCAAGGGACGACCCTGCACCAAGCGATGAATGTCATAGCCGTTGCCAATCCGCAGATCCATGGTTATTCCTGTGGAAGCCATCGACATACCCCAGTCTTCCAGGCGGGCTGGCCCTGCGGCAGCGCCCCTCTCCAGCCAGCGGGCATAGAGGTCGGGGCGACGCAGACGGGTGCGCTCCTGGCTCTGCTGCTGGCGCCACCGTTCAATGGCGCCATGATCGCCACTACGTAGAACTTGGGGCACTGCTTGGCCCCGAAACAGGGCGGGACGGGTGTAATGGGGATGTTCCAGCAAGCCATCGCGATGGCTCTCCTGCTGCAACGAAGCCGCTTTGCCCACCGTGCCCGGCAACTGGCGTACCACACCATTGATCACCGTCATGGCAGGCAATTCCCCCCCGGTCAGGACAAAATCACCCAGCGAGACCTCCTCATCTGCAAGGTCTCGAATGCGCTCGTCAAAGCCTTCGTAATGGCCACAGAGCAACACCAACTGGTCGTAGTTCTCGGCCCATCGCAGCAGATCTGCCTGCCCCAGGGGCTGACCCTGGGGACTCATCAGCAAGACACGGCGGCGCGTCCGCGCTGGAATCGCCTCAAAGGCAGCAAAAACCGGCTCGGGCTTGAGCACCATGCCCACACCGCCCCCGTAGGGCAGATCATCGACTTTGCGATAGCGATCCGTGGCGTAATCGCGGGGGTTATGGGTGTGGAGCTCAGCGATGCCGGCAGCAAAGGCACGGCCAATCACCCCAAGCTCCCGAAGGGGCTGGAAAGCCTCCGGCAAAAGAGTAACGACATCCAGCCGCATCATCGCCACACCATTACGGGGCCTCGGTAGGCGGCCGACTGACGCGGCGAATCTCCGTACTGAAGCTGGCCCGGCCCGGTTCCCCATCCGCCCGATGGGCCAGGCTGCTGCGCAGGCGCAGATTGGGCTTGGCAAACCAGATCCGCTCACTGACCTTGCCGTCCTCTGCGGGACAATCCAGTTCCAGAATGCCGTCAGGGCAAAAATGCCAAGTGCCTGAGGCGGTTTCCTGGGAGGAGGCGACAATCAGGGCTTGGCCGTCCGCCAAGAAGGTCAAGGTGGTGACATTCCCCCCAGGTGCCGTAACCCGCAGGCCTCCTGAGGTCTCGCTCGTGGCCGAAGCAAGATAGTCGACTTTGATCTCACCCCGCTCGGAATCATGCCAGGATTCATTCTCTTGGTTGGGTTCAGCCTCCTGGCTGGGGGTGATGGGGGCAAACTGGCTGCGCAGGGCAATCCACTCACCCGCGCAGCAGTTTAAAAACGCCTCAATAGTGGAGGGGGGAAAATCACTCAAGGGACTCAAGGGCCACGGGAAGGATCGGCCGCCGCCATCCTCTCAGTCGGTGTTGTAGCCGAGTTCTGCCAATCGGCTGGCAATGCGCCGCCAATGGGGCACCACCTTGACGAAAAGCTCTAAATACACAGGCCCATCCAACAGCTTCTGCATCGACAGGCGGGCCCCCTCACCGATGCGACGCAGCATCTGCCCTCCCTTGCCGATCACGATGGCCTTCTGGCTACTGCGTTCCACCACAACGGTGGCCAGCACCGCCAGCCTGGGTCCGTCCTCCACCATCCGCTCCACCCTGACGGCCACCGAGTGGGGCACTTCCTCACGGGTATGGTGCAGCACCTGCTCCCGGATCAACTCCTCGAATAAGAGCTGCTCGGGCTGATCGGTCAGGGCATCGGCCGGATAAAGGTGGGGACCCAGGGGCAAAGCCAGGCTCAGGGCCTTCACGAGCGCATCAGCGCCCTCGCCCGTCAGCGCACTACAAAAGTGCAAAGGCCAGGGTTGGCGGGGCTCGATTCCCTGCATCGGTGGGGCGAGAGGGCCATCAAGCAACTGCCGATATTCGCTGGCAACGGCCAGGCGCCGATCTGGATCGAGCTGATCGCTCTTGTTGAGGGCGACCTGAACGGGCAATCCAGCTTGACGCAGGAGCTCGACAATGAAGGCATCCCCACCGCCCGGGGGCTGGGAACCATCCAACAACAACAACACAAGATCCACCTCGCCAATGGCCGTGCGGGCACTGCGAACCAAACGCTCCCCCAGCAGGTGGTGCGGCTTGTGGATCCCAGGCGTATCCAGAAGGACGATCTGGGCCCCAGGGGTGGTCAGGATGCCCCGCAACCGATGGCGGGTGGTCTGGGCCACAGGGGAGGTGATTGCCACCTTGGAACCGACCAGCTGATTGAGAAGGGTTGACTTGCCCACGTTCGGCCGTCCGATCAGGGCCACGAACCCCGAGCGGAATTCGTTGGAGCTGGCAACAGGGAGGGTGGAATCCATATCCTCAACATTGACAGCCCCAAGGGCTGCCGTCCCGACCAGCCCCCCTCTGGCAGCCCATGAGCACCCCCCTGAACAGCGACCCAAGCCCTGAAGACCTCCCCCTGGCGAAGCCCATCGGCTTTCAAGCAGCCATGGCTCTAGCCAGTCAGTGGCTGGAGGAATGGGAACAGGATGAGTTGAGCGATGAGGTTTTGGCCGAGCGAGTCGGGGATTTGGTGGCGAGCCGCGATGGGGCGAGGGGTTTCTTTGTGGTGGCGATGGCAGGTGAAGGGCCCTTGATGGATCGCATGCCAGAGGCCCTGATCCAGCGCCTGCGCCTGGCGGGAGAGGGGGTTGTCGATCTCACAGCCAGAAATCTGGCCATGGGTACGGCAATGGCCGTTCATCATGGGCGCAACCAAGACGGGGTGTCAGCCCAGGCCTCCCAACGGGTCAGTGAACGCAGCCGCGCCTTGCTGCGCTTACTGGAACCCAATCTGGTCAAGCTGCGACTCGAATCCCTGCTGGCCGGCACCAGGGGCGAAGGGCAAGATGTGGATTTTCTGGAACGATGGGGCTACGACGCCGAGCAACGCGATCAAATTGCTGCTGCCATTGAGGCAGTAGCCGAAGCCTAAACAGAGGCAAGAATTATAACGGATTAAATTTTAAACAATCCGCCAATACTACTAAAAGCGGAAATAAAGCAGAGCCATTGCCTCCCAGTCAGTGTCGTTAAGCGCTGATTGGAAAACGTAGTTTACATTGAACCCCAAGGTCAGATGGCGCACTAGATTCAGGTCAAAACCACCCGTGAGCATGGCATCGGTTGTATTGCTTGTATCAGTATTGGTGGCCAGGCCGGCCCCGAAATAGGGAGAGAGGATCGCGCGAGGGAATAAATCAAGTGTGAGGGGCAGCTGAAATGCTCCTTCACTGTTATCAACACCCTGCAGGTCCCTGTTCAAGAAAATATATGTTGGCCGGAGGGAAACCCCAAATCCTTCGCCGAAGGCATAGCCAAGGCGCCCGGTAAGCACAGGACTGGAGCGATCACCAGCAAAGCCGTGGTATCCGGTGCCAATGCCAAAAATTGGCCCAGGCTTCGTTGCAGGGTCTACCAATGGACTGGCTGTTTGAGCAGCCGCTTCAGCTTGGTGGACTGGAGGTAGTACTTCATACGGTGACACCGGTCGCCAGGCCAGGGGATTGGCACGCGGATCAAAAACGGGAGTCCAGGAGGCTGCTGGGGCCTGGGGGGCCACCTGGCGCCAAGGTGCCAGGGGTTGGAGGCCTTGGGCAAAGACCGGTGGGGTCGCCGCCAAGACAACAGCAACAGTCAACCTGGAAACAGGAGTGCGGAAAATCACGAAGCAGGCTGGGGCGTAGATGATGCCGGTGATACGGCTTGGGGAACACTGGGGGCCGGAGCCGGAGCCAGCTCAGGTGCTGGAGCCACAGCAGCCGGAGGCAGTGCTGCAGGGGCTAAGGATTGCGGGGCCGCACTTGGGGCGGCCGTCGCCTCTGGCAGTTGGGGCGCGAGGGTCTGGCCACGGAGTTCAGAGACTGGCTCGGCAGCGGGTGAAGGCGCAGCGGCCGAAGACGTCGGCGGGGGCGTAACCGCAGGGAGTGGCGATTTAAGGGCAGCAGGGGCTGGATTGGTCAATAAACTGGATTCCTCAGCACTGGCGGCAGGCTGGACATTGCCAGTTGTCGATCGCAGCGGCGGCAGTTCCTTGAGGGGTTCAATATGCACGATGGCAGGAGCTACACGACCTAAGCCAGGGGGATCTTGACGGCCACTCCAGCCGCGAATCGCCTCCAGGACCGCCGGGTCTTCCGGTTTTGACAGCAGGTCAACGCTGCCGTCTGACTGCAGGGCCAAAGGCACTGCGATGGCACGGGAGACCTTCATCGAAGGCACGTGCACCACGCGGGCGGCCTCCAGCTGGGCGGGGGGCTGCAGAGGCGAGGGGATATTGATGGCGTTGAGAGCGCGACGCATCGGTTCACGCCAGGCCTGGGGCAGGGGAGCGAGCGGGTCCGAGGAACGGGCCAGACGGGCCCGTTCGGAAAGGGCGACCGCCGGGATTGGCTCGGTCTGCAAATCACCCAAGGTCAAAACTCCCCCTAAGAGCTCCGCAGGTGTAAATGAACGCTGCAACAGGTCGTAGCCAGTGCCGCTGGCGAGGTGACCACCAGCTGAGGACCGGGGACCACCTGAGGTCGAGGGGAAGGATGGCAAACCGACCTTGAACGGCCGTCGGGTGATCGCGTCCTGGCCAGCTTGAACAGAATCTTCAGCCCCATCAAGAAGATGACCCACCTGGGCATGGGCTGCTGGAGAGGAAGCCCCAAGCAGAAATCCACGGGCAGAAGATATGGTTCGAGCAGGGGGGGAAAGGCGAGCCAGATCGGCTGGATTCAGTAAAGGAGAGGGGGGCAGGGACGCCGCCAACTCGGCCTGGGGAAGCGCGAGGGGACGGGAACGACGAGACTCCGCTTGCCAGCGGTCGTGAAAATCGATACCTACGAGGGGCAGCCAAAGGGATTGGGATAGCAGGGCCCAAGCAACGGCCTTAGTGTTAACGGGTTGGCGGTAGCGTTCCATGGAGACTAAATAGAGGATGAAAGATTAAACGAAAGGTCAGCGCCGATTATTGTTGTTCCAATAATTCCAATAGTTTGCGTAGTTCAATATACTGTTAAGCGCTCCTAACGGCTCGGCCAGGTCATTCAGGAAAGTGAGGGTTTTACCATAAAGATTACTGCGCACAATAATTGTATCACCGTTGCGCAAGGGCGGATTAGATACATTAGAAACCGATAGATCATCCTTGTATGAAAAAATCTGCCGAGTTGTGGTGCCGTTACGATTAAAACGCACTAGCTCAATATGGTTCTTCTGAGCGCGGCGTCGAATCAAGCCTCCTGATCTGAAGAGAGCTTCAATGAGTGGGGTGTTGGCGGGCAAGGCGACAGTTCCAGGTGTCTTAACCTCACCAATCACGGTCACACTGATGGTGGGAGGTGCCAGATTAGTTTGGCCTATCGCCAGGACTTCCTCGGGAATTGGCTGTAGGGCACGAGATACAATAATAGTGTCTCCATCAAACAACACTGGATTTTGCAGTTGATTGCCATTTGCAAAAAGGTCTGCAAGATTTAAGGTTGTCTGCTTTTGGGCCCCCGCTTTACCAGCTAGTCGGCGCAAAAGAATGTTGCGGACATCAGCATTAACTGTCACCCCACCTGCGGTTTGGATAGCCTCGACAGGATTGGATAAAGAACCAAGAGGGTAAAGACCTGGACGGGTAACCTCCCCAACAACAGTTACTTTGACGGGTCTAGGAGTTGTGAGGGTAAGAGTTAACTGAGGACGAACCAACTGTTTAGCATATAGAGAGCTCAACCAGCGCGTTGCCTGACCGATTGTGAGGCCAATCAGCTGGACAGAGCCAACAAGTGGTAGGGTCGTGGTACCATCAGCTAATATGCCGAAGGAACCGTTAAGAGACTTTGCTTCCGGATCCAAAAAAGAAAGCTGTAATACATCACCAGGGCCTAGAGTGTAAAGATCACTGTAAAGCTCCGGTAGTGAAAGCGATTTATCAACCATTGGCATCGGCCCAGGAGACTGGTTACGATCCAGCAAAACAGGCACTGATGACTTTGGTGTCGGCGCTAGCTTGTTTTGAACAAACGAGTTCGGGTTGACTGGATCTGCAGCAGCCAATGACCCTGCCAATGGAGCCGCTAAGAGGCCTACAGGCGATGCCACAAGGGAAGCGGCCGTAGAAAGGACCGTCAAGAGCCTTAAACGATGCTGCCTAGGCCAGGGTAGGCCGAGGCAGGGGATCGGAAACTGGTTGTAAAGACTGGAATTCCGCACGAAAAGCGCAAGTTCGTGTAGGAACCTTAACCGATGCAGACTGGAGAGTCCTAGGCCCGAAAGCAAAACCGGTCACCAACTAAGCCTTGAGGCTCTGCATTGGTCCTATTATCAAAACATCTGAGACGATCTGCCGTGACCCGAGCCGGTGCACCCCTGCTTCCAGCACCCGGGGGTGACCCAACGTTGGGTGGACTTGTACCCCTGGCTACCCCAGGCATGGAAAGCGGACCTGCGGAGCAAAGTCAACAAGGCTTATCGCCATTCTCTGGCGAAAGCAAAGAAAGTGGTATCCAAAACTTGCTGCGTACTATCAAACGCAGACAAAACCTTTTTCTTTTCACTTCTGCACTCGTCTCTGGCGCCCTAGCCCTTAACACAATTCGAGAACGCATATTCAGCCCTGTTTACCAAGGATCCTTCATGCTGCAAATAAGCAGCCCATTTGATGAAAGTAATTCGCCAGTAGCAGGAGATGGAGGCAAAATAGAAGCCATTGCAAGATATAAGCAAAAGATTGATGTACCGAGCCTGATGGTACTCTTACGCAGCCCCTTTTTAACATCCCCCGTCGCAACTAGACTCGGTTTATCTAATGAAGAGATTGCTAAAAATCTCAGCATTGATACGGCAGGCGTTCAAAACGTAATTCAAGTTGATCTGCGCTGGCCAGATCCGACCAAAGGCAAAGCTGTGCTTTCCGCATTGGCCAACGACTATGTTGCCTTTTCTCTCTCCCAGCGCCAAGCAACTATCAATTCAGGTGTCAAATATCTTGACGAGCAAGCTCCCGCAATTTTGCGCGAAGTATCCACACTAGAGAACCAGCTCAGCAAATTCCGTGAGACCAATAAAATGATGGATCCACTTGCTATGGTCTCCACAATTGAGACTCGCCGTAATGATCTCGCTAATGAGTGGCAAAAACTACAACTTGAGCAGGCTCAACTAGAAAGCAATCTTGACTCTGTCAACTCAGGCAAACTATCTTTTACTCCGAGTGGTGCCCCTTCGGCCCTCAGTCAATTAGGTGATAATAGCGCACTTATTCCAGGCAGACAAACAACAACAGGTGGCAATATAGATCAAGTCAAAACCCCTTCAGACCAGCTTAATGAGTTTGAGACGCAACTTGCCCAAGCCCGAGCAACATATAAAGAAGATTCGCCTATTGTTCAATCCATTCTAGCCAGAAAAAATGCCCTTCTTCCGGTTGTAGAATCACAAAAAGCAGATGCTATTCGTGCCCAGCTGTTTGCCAATAAGTCTCAGCAAGATGAAGTTAACAGACAAATCATGCTCTACAACCGCAATTTTAAAAATAGTCCAAAAATTTTAAAAGAATATGAAAAAATTGTATCAAAGCTTGCTGATGCAAGAAATAACTATACTTCCTATCTCAGGGCTAGAGAAAACTTCAGGCTTGAACGTTCACGTTTTATTACTCCATGGCAAATCATCTCTCCACCGACTTTTGGAGAAACACCAGTACAACCTGACATTAAAAGAAGCATTCTCCAAGCCCTATTACTTGGATTACTATCTGGTGTAGGGGCTGCAATACTTCGCGAAAAAACAGATAACGTTTACCATACTCCCATGGAAGTTGAAAAAGAACTACAGTTGCCTGTATTAGGTCTAATCCCGTATCTACCATTAGAACCTGGCGTAGATGTTACTACAAGTATATCCAAGATGTCTGCCAGCGAAAGGTTTGCAATCAAAGAATCCTTGCGAAGCCTATTCACCACCTTCCGTCTTTTAAGAGCTGATCATAACATCAGACTAGTAGGCGTTACATCCTCAAGTCAAGGTGAAGGTAAATCAACATCAGTTACTATTTTTGCACGTACACTGTCAGATCTTGGCTTAAAAGTTCTAGTTGTAGATGCTGACATGCGTTTACCAATGCAAACTCGATATTTTGGAATTGCTTCCGGTGAAGAAGGTTTTTCTTCTATTCTGTCTAACTCAAATATCTCCATTAGTTCTTTAGTAATTAAAATACAAGACAATCTTGATGTGCTGCCGGCAGGTCCCAAGCCTCCTGATCCTGCAAAACTTCTGAATTCAAACAGGTGTGCCGAGGTTGTTAATGAGTTAAGAGCGATGGCAGACTACGACATAATTCTCTTTGATACACCACCATGTTCAATGCTTTCCGATCCAATTCTATTGGGTGAAAAATTGGATGGTATTCTTTTCCTGGTTGGACTTGGTAAAGGAAGTCGAATTCTTGCCCCACAAGCATCACGTCGTATCAAGGCAACTGGCGTTGATCTTTTGGGTGTAATATGCAATCAAGTTAACTTTCCAAGTCGGCTCAATGATTATGGTTATGAATATGGATACTATTACCATTATGCTTATGCCTATACAGACAGCTACGCCAACAAAAATGCCGGAATTGGACGCTACATTAATGCGGAAGTAACTAACAATGAAAAACCCAAGGAAGATGCATCAGACTCTATAAAACCAGTCAGTCTAGATCAGCCAAAATCTACTCGAATCAGGAAATCTAACAAAATAGAAAAAAATGCTTGGATATCGAAGATATTTCGTCGTGAACAAAAATAAAGTTATAAAGCAATAAAACCAATATCTCGCTTTTATCCCTATTTATCTTTTAAAATTTTTTCAAGCATTTCAAGGTATTCATAGCTTGGTGATGCAATTGGATGACATCTTCTAACCCATTCTAAGGCTGAAAAGACATCAATTTTTTTAAATTTTGAAGTTAATCCCACAGCTAGCAAAGAAGATCTTTCCTGACCAGCAAAACAATGCAGGTAAACAGGTGCAGACGTCAAGACTAACTGCTCTGCAGTAGTTAAAGCTAATCTAAGTTTATCAATATCTAGCAATTCCTGTTGTCGGTGATCAGGCAAAGGGATATTGGCCGAAGACCAATCGTTTGGGATCGGTGCAAAAACATTTTCTTGGGGATAGCAGCAACTAAACCGGGTCTTAAACCCTAAATCCTCTAATTGCTTCCATTGATATGATCTTCTAGGCATTGGTCCTATGGCCAACTGATGATTCAAAATCCAACTATATGGCAAAGGCTGGCTGTATAAAAGTTCCTCAGGCGAAATAGACTTGCTATGATTGCTTAAATTTTTTTGACGCTTATTCCAAAACATGATAACTAACTTTTTGGGTTAAAGGCAATTTGAAGTTTATCAAGAAGATCAAGCCATAGCTGGTAGCCTTCTTGACGAGGCAATGTTGATTTAAGTGTGACTAGCATACATTGATAACGGCGACTAGGACTCAAACCCAAAAATCGCTTCAAGCCAAGGTTCTTTTCGGTAGATTTGAGCTTATCCACTGCCAAACTCAGATGATCCTGACTGAAACCGAAATTGGATGGCGAGGAATTACCTGGAACAAAACAGGTTTGAAAAGTCGTTCCTGCCTTGGTTTCCTCAGAAAGTGAGAAGGGAGGTTGATTACCTTTGATGGCAGACGAACTTAATTTAAGAGATTTAATTGAGTCAGTGATAAAAGCGACACTAAACTCAGCTCGATCTCTAACTTGAGCATTTGTTAAAATTAAGTTAGAATTTGAATTAACCTTAAGACTGATAATTGGAGAGTGAGAGGCATGAAAGTCAGAATGATTAGATTTTAAGATAGTAGGATTAATAGAAGTTCCTTTAGATGTAGCAATTGAGATGAAGCGATTAAGTTTATCCGATGAAATTTTGGAGGCCTGAGGCCATCTAGGCAATATCATTGACTGGGCCGCTGCTAGGGATGAAATAACGGCCAGGATGAAATAGAATTTTCGAAGGTTGATAAATTTCATTTATCTTGATTAGAGGTAAGGTCTTGCACTGATTCATAAGTAAGTGATTCAGGTCCAAGTTCATGTTCAAGCAATCTCATGTAAATAGATCCAAAAACAAATACAGCTAGACCAGAAAAAATCAAAGATCCCGTATCTTGATGAAAAAAGTCAAACCAAAATCCGTAACCTTTGCCCGATCCATTGGCACTGAAAATTGTAAGTAAAGCAATGCGAATAGTGTTTGAAAGCAACCCAATGAAGGGTGCTATGGAAAGAACTAAAAAACGCGAAGCTATAGATCGCAATCGGAACGCAAGTAAAAAGATAATTGAAATACAAGCTACTTGAGCTATCATGTCAAGGCCATTACATGAGCCCAATACAGTCACTCCTCCACCCTTGAGAAAAACGTCACGACCATTTACGATAGGATCCAGACCTAAAATAGATAACCAAAAAGCTGCAAGTTTAGCGGTTAATAAACTCATAGGAACTTCGGGAATGATTTGAAAAAGCAAAATATTTGCAGGGATTAACAGCATGCATAATAACGAATCTCTAAACATCAAAATCGAATTAGGTTTTACCACCAAAAGAACAAGAGCAATAGCAGCGATTGGGGACAAAAGAAAAAGAACTCCGTCAGAATGTAAAATAAGCGAAGTCCTGATCAAGACAAATAATAACAACGCCGCAGCAAATAGAGCTACCACAGGGTTGGGTGAAGGGTGTAATCTTTCAATGAGATCTTCCATACAAATAAGAGCTCCGCCCCAAATAAGAAGAGCAAATACTGTCATAGAATCATTTTGGCTAGTATGAAACACAACAATATTTTGAATTGCGACAGTAGCTGCGATGAAAAGCCAAGCGTTCCGAGCCGTGAGAGGTGGGACATAACGCTCCAAATAGGACTTGAAGAGGTTTGGCATTGAAGAAAAATTCATGTTACACGGATCCTTGCAAGCGAATATCCCTATTGTACTCTGGCACAAGCCTGACAAGCAGTTCAGATGTATCCTTATCATCCCATCGACTTAGGGCATCTTCTAGCTCATTTAAAAGGGGAAGTAGATGATGATCAGAAGGATTAGGCTCAGAAGCTCGTCGAATAAGTGGATGACTAGTAGGTTGATCGCGGGTATCAATCAAAAGCTCTTCATATAATTTTTCCCCTGGCCTAAGCCCTGTGTATTCAATGCAAACATCCCCATCGGGGTTTTGTTCATCTCGTAAACGAAGACCAGAAAGTTCTATCATTTGACGTGCAAGATCAGCGATCCTCACAGGTTCTCCCATATCAAGGAGAAAAAGATCACCACCTTTGGCCATTCCAGTGGCTTGTAGTACTAATTGAACGGCTTCAGGAATTGTCATAAAATAGCGAGTAACTGCGGGGTGGGTGACAGTTACTGGTCCGCCCGCAGAGATCTGTTTGTGGAACAATGGAATGACTGATCCAGAAGAACCCAGCACATTACCAAACCTTACCATTGCCATAACCGGACCATCCGGTCCACAAGAAGAAGCTGCGGATTGAATCATCATCTCACAAATGCGTTTACTGGCTCCCATGGCATTGGTTGGCCTCACTGCTTTATCTGTAGATATAAGTGTCAGCCTTTCAACTCTGGCTGAAAGAACCGCATCAATAACAGATCGGGTCGAGCGTATATTGTTAGATACACCTGCACATATGTTTGATTCTACCATAGGGACATGCTTATATGCTGCAGCATGGAATAAGGTTTGTACACCGTGTTTAATGCATAGGGCTGTCAAAGGTCTTGAATTACTTACGTCTCCTAGAATGGGATAAATGAGAACTGATTTATTTTTGGACCGTAATTCATTGTCTATAGCATAAAGCGAAAACTCATTTTGTTCTACTAAAAGCAACTTTGATGCTCCTAATGAAACGATTTGGCGACAAAGCTCGCTTCCGATCGAGCCACCAGCTCCAGTTACTAGAACTACCTTACCATCAACACTTGCTTTGAGAAGCAATGGATCAGGTGTGGACGGTTCACGCCCAAGCAGATCTTCAATAGCAACTGTTTGCAGATCACTAACGATTCTCTCCTTTCCAGCCAACTGAGATAGGGAGGGAATAGAAAGAACCTCAAGTCCGGAATGAGTTAATTGGTCGACCAATAAACGTTTGCGAGATCTTGATATTGAAGGCAATGCCAAAAGGATCTTGCGTATGTTGTGACGCTCAATAAGTGATGGCAAACGAGCAGGATTGTCAATACTTAGGTTCTGAAGAGTTCGTCCATGCAATACAGGATCATCGTCTAAAAAACCTATAATACGAAACCTAGGATCATTACGAAGGGCAGTAAATAACTCCATACCAAACGAACCCGCCCCATAGATCATAGTTGCATTGTTGCCAGGTTCAGTAGACTGAATGAAATTCTGACGTGATAATTGCTGAATTAGCAAATCACGCATAACAATGCGAGTCGCGATGGCTCCACCGGTAAAGAAAGTCCAGTAGAGAAACCAAGAACCAAGCGGCAAATTGATAGACAATAAAAAACTAAATACCATCATCAATACAACCATTGACGCAGTCCTTGGAATCAATCCATATAAAGAATGACTCCCGGCGTAACGAGTTAAACCTCGATACCAGCCCGAAAAAAGTAAGATTGAAAGACCGCTTGCAACTGCGACAGGAAGAAGCTTAGACGTAGCTATAAAAAGTGTTTCAGGCGATCTGACTAAAAGCAATGAGCCTAAAAAAGCAATAACAATAAGTAGACTGTCAAAGCCAAGCAGAACCAAACGTCTTAGCAAGACCAAGGACTTAGAAGATTTAAGCAAACGAATTTCGCGCAAAGGTGAGTTGTACTCAAAAGAAATATTGGGCTTCTCTATCGACTCGATTGTTGGGGGAAGAAAGTTGAAAGCCATGGGAGCAATTAATACAATGAATTTATAGAGATAGTAAAACAATAGGTTGATATACTATAAAAGTATTTATATCGGCAATGGGAGTAAGTCATGAAAATATGTGAAGCGAAACTGTTTACGAAAGTGGGGTGGCTAGGGAGCGGACTTGAACGCAAATGCAATTTTTGAATATTTTAGCATGCTTGCTATGCAGCTCGTCCTGAAAAGGAAGCTGCCTGCTTTTGATCCAGCCATAATCCAACCCCAAGTACCGCAAGCACGGCCCCTAGCATGGTTGGCAAAGGCAGAGCGAAGAAAAAACCAAAAGCCAACACAGTAATCATGACCAAGTAAAGAATACTCACCCTGGCATGGGACCAGCCAGCGCTATGAAGACGTTGGTATAGATGCAAACGGTGGGCCTGAAAAATTTGCTGACCTGCGTGCCAACGCCTCAAGACACAAATACACGCATCAGCCAAGAGGGGCGTGGCGACCAATAAAAGCAGAAGGGCTTGAAGTGGTTGCTGCCTCTGCAGCACTAGCCCTGCAAAAACCGCTCCCAGATATGTGCTTCCCACATCGCCCATGAAAATTCGGGCTGGACTCCAATTCCAGAGCAAAAATCCCAAAAGTGCACCGGCAAGAATCCATTGACCTGATGCCAACATCAATACAGCACCACAACTCGAAACAAGGCCATCAAGACCATCCATGAAATTGAAAAAATTGATAATAGCCGTGACCGCTAATAATACCAAGGGCAAGCTCCACAATGGCAATGGTAAAGTGGCCATTGATATTAGAGTCATCGCTGTGAATACTTGAGCTAGATAGCGCCATAAAGCTGGCAATTTAAAACGGTCATCCAGAACCCCAACCAGGGCCAGTGGGGCACAAACTACTGGGATCCAAGCAGTGGCTCCTTGTGCAAACAATGGGGTTAGCAGAGTTGCTACAACAACAAAGGCCAGGCCGCCACCGCGAGGAGTCGGGGAGCGATGCGAGCTACGGGCATTGGGGATGTCAGGAAGGCGCTTGGTCAGCACCGGGACGAGCCACCAAAGCAACAACCAGGAAAGCAATCCTGAAAAGAACAAAAGCAACGCAGCGGGCTGAGTCACAGACAGGGACGATTCACAGGGATGGGATTCCAGCGGGTTGATCGCCAGATCTGGGCGCGGATCTGATCACGGAGGGTTCGCAGGGGGGTTTCGGGACGATTATCTCCCGTGGCAGCGGCGACTCCGGTAACCGACCACCCCAGGGAACCCAAAACGATGCGTCCAATCGCCAGGGCACGCCCAAGATGGGCCGGACTGGTAACAATAGTCACATCACCAGGGCCTGGTTGGTTAGTCAACCAGTTAGCGAGAGTAGTCAACTGACCAAATGTGTCGCAGCCTGCGGTGAGGATCACTGGAGGCTTCATCTCTGGTGGCCACTGCCCATAACGCACAAGTTGACTGTGGTTAATCTCCTGAAATCGTGGGGATCCTTGCATAACAAGCATCGAACCCGGTCGTCTTTGGTGAAGTTGGATGGCGCTGAAGGTACGCCAGGGATCCTCGACAAAAACGGTGATGACCTGCGGGCCGCCTGCTGTTGACGGCATGGGAGTTCGGGGCCACAACCACCAGAGGAGGAATCCCAGTCCCAAACCTGGTAACAGGCGACGCAGGAGGAAGACACGCCTCAACGCTAAACGGGCGAGACTGGGAAAGATTTTGGATCCTCACCAACCAGTCGATGGGAAGGGAGGAAACCGGCAAGATCAACCTGCATCCGCATCACAGCTTCGAAGCCTTTGGGAGCCGCCAGCAGTAGGGGAGTCGCCAAAACACGAAACATCCAACTTGGCATAGCGACTAGTCGACAGCCCCGGGCCCGATCAGACGCTTCACATTGTTGTTGAAGACGTAGCAATAATTCGTGATATGTAAGAGTGTCATCTCCACCTACCGCAATTACCTCACTCTTCGGATCTCGATCGGAATGGCGAACCAAGGCCATGATGAGGGTTCGAACCACAGCTGCCAGCTGAGTGGCATGGATCGGCTGGCGTAAGCCGGTGTCGGCTGGTAGGGGCAACAATGGAAATCTACGCATCCATTGCAGCAATTGACTCAGGTTGCGGTCGCCATGGGTGCCGACCCTACCGTAGATCAAGGTCGGTGCAACAATCGTGCAGGGTAGTCCTAGATCTTTACAAGTACGGATCAAACTATCCTGAGAAGCGCTCAGACGCTGAACCAAATCGCGATCGTAGCGGTTGAAAGCAAAGCGTTTTGTGATCACCGAAGAGGAAGAACAAGCAACAACACCCCTGACTCCAGCGAGTTGCCCCGGGCGCTGCTCCGCCAACCTTGCCAGAAAAGGGGCGAGTTCCCATAGTGGGGCGAAACTCACTAAAACTCCTTCAAGTGGTTGATCTAGGGAATCGGCTGTGCGCAGATCACAAAGCTGGAAGGACCCATTGTCAAAGCATTGCGGTCGACGCCGGCCGGCGACTGTGACTGACAGGCATCCTGCTGCCTGAAGGAAAGCCAGACCCGATGGACTGGTAGCGCCGAAGAGCAGGACATCACTCATTGTTTTAACATGCTAAATAAACGTCGCACATAGCGCAATCCGTAAGGCAACCACCATAGCCAACCAAATGCCCTGGTATATGCAAGACGTACCTCCTGAAAACGCCTTCGCGATTCGCGCCCGCTGACCCCACCCGACTGCATATGTACTAGTTCCAGGTCGATGCAT
>JBKDVK010000170.1:0-10729 GCA_046338875.1 Cyanobacteriota bacterium
TTCCAGATCACCGTTTTGCAATCGGCCAGGGCGGCCTCAAAGGCCTTGATCGAATCGGGACCGATGTCGAGGCCCATCCAGCCATCGGGGATGGCGTCGATTTTGGCGATTTGACTATTGGCATCGGCGGCGAAATTGTCCGCCAGCACCACATCGGTAGGCAGCAGTAATTGCACCCCCTTGGCGGCCGCCTTGGCCTCCAGTTCGCGGGCCAGTTCCAGTTTGTCCTCTTCCACCAGGCTCTTGCCGACGGCCAGACCCCGGGCCTTGTAGAAGGTGAAGATCATGCCGCCGCCAATCAAGATCTTGTCGCACTTGTCGATCAGCGCCTCCAGCACGCCGATCTTGCTGCTCACCTTGGAGCCGCCCACGATCGCCGCCAGGGGCCGCTTGGGATCATCAATCGCCCCCTGCAGGTACTGAAGCTCCTTCTCCATCAGGTGGCCGGCCACGCTGGGTCGCAGGAACTTGGTCACCCCCTCGGTGGAGGCATGGGCGCGGTGGGCGGCGCCGAAGGCGTCATTGACGTAGATCTCAGCCAGGGAGGCCAGCTTCTCGGCGAAGGCCGGATCATTTTTTTCTTCCTCGGCGAAGAAACGCACGTTCTCCAGCAGCACCACGCCGCCGTCGGCCAGGGCGGCCACCTTGGCTTCGGCGTCGGGACCGATGCAGCTATCGGTTTTGGCCACCGGCACGCCCAGCAGGTCACTGAGGCGGGCGGCCACGGCGGTCAGGCGCATGCCTTCGTTCACCTGCCCCTTGGGACGGCCGAAATGGGCGGCCAGCAGCACCCGGGCGCCGTTGTCCCTCAGGTAGCCGATGGTGGGCAGGGCGGCCCGGATGCGGGTGTCATCGGTGATGGCACCGGCGTCATCCAGGGGCACGTTGAAATCCACCCGCACCAAGACGCGTTTGCCGCGCAGATCAACGGCGCTGAGGCTGGCCAGGGAACGCTTCGCCATGGATACGGGATAGGGAAAGGCGGGGGGAGATTAGCCCCCAGGCGTCCCGGGGCCGCCCGCAGGTCCGGATGGGGCCGTTCCCAGGCGCAGTTCCGCCAGCGGGGTGCAAAACGCAGCTGGCCGGTTTTGGGGGGGCGGTCTTCGCCCTGGCCCGCGGCCCCCTGTGGCGCTAGATCTTGGCTATTGCACTAGCCACCATGTTCGAGACCGTCCTGTTGGCCATTGACCACAGCCCCGAAACCACGGAGACGGTGGCGGTGGGCCTGCAACTCGCCCAGCAGCACGGCAGTCGGGTCGTTTTGCTGTCCGTGGTCGAGGAGGAAGGCACCATGCATGATCCCGTCGCCGTCACCCAACTGTTGGCGCAGGCCCGGAGCCGCGTTGAGGAGGCCGGTCTGCCCTGCGATGTCTTCGAGCGTCAGGGCAAACCGGCTTTTGTGATCGGTGATGTGGCCGACGAGATCAATGCCGACGTGATTGTCATCGGCACCCATGGCATCACCCTGGAGGAGGATCAACACAGCACCGCCGCCCGGGTGATTCAGTTGGCTCCCTGTCCCGTTCTGGTGGTGCCTTGATGACGGCTAGCGCCAGCCCCACTCCCCGCCAGGGGGCCCCCGGGGGCGGGGCGCCAGCGATTCAGTGGTATCCGGGCCACATCGCCAAGGCCGAAAAGGCCCTCACCGCCAGCCTAGAGAAGGTCGATCTGGTCATTGAGGTGCGCGATGCCCGCATCCCCCTGGCCACCGCCCACCCCAGGCTGCAGCGCTGGATCCAGGCCAAGCAGCATCTGTTGGTGGTCAACCGCCGCGACATGGTCAGCGAGGCCTCCCGTAAGGCCTGGGATCACTGGTTCCGCGAGCGGGACCAAACCCCTTGGTGGTGTGATGCCCGCAGCGGCACCGGCGTCAGTCAGCTGCAGCAGGCGGCGATCCGTAGCGGCGAGGCACTCAATGCCCGGAGGCTTGGTCGCGGCATGCGGCCCAGGCCGGTGCGGGCCCTGATGCTCGGCTTTCCCAACGTGGGTAAATCGGCCTTGATCAACCGGTTGGTGCGTAAGAAGGTGGTGGAAAGTGCCCGCAAAGCCGGCGTCACCCGCAGTCTGCGCTGGGTGCGACTGGGCCAGGACATCGACCTGCTCGATGCCCCCGGGGTGCTGCCGCCCCGGCTGGATGACCAGCAGGCCGCCCTGCGGCTGGCCCTGTGCGACGACATCGGCCAGGCGGCCTACGACACCGAGGCCGTGGCCCTGGCCTTTCTGCGGCTGTTGATCCAGCTGGAGACCGAGCCCGCCGCCGGGGTGGCCCCGGGGCTGCTCCAGGGACGCTATGGCGTGGCGGCGACCGGCGCCGCGGTTGAGGACTGGCTCAGTGCCGCCGCCTTGCGCCACACCAGCGGCGATACGTTGCGCATGGCCCAGCGGCTGCTGGATGACTTTCGCCGTTCGCTGTTGGGGCCGATTTCCCTGGAGCTGCCTTGAGCCAAGTGATCGGTTGGCACTAGAACCGTCAATCAGTCACCGTCAATCAGTCACCGTCAATCAGTAACCGTCTATCAGTAACCGTCTATCAGTCACAGTCAATCAGTCACAGTCAATCAGTTGGCGAGCGCCCATCACTCAGCCCGGGCGGCTTTGGCACCTAGGGTGGGAAAGGAGCCGGAATCGGGGCGCACTGGGGGCCATGGCCACATTCGGCGAAGGTGAAGGCGAGCGGCTGACGCTCCATTACCCCAAACCCCTGCCGATGCGTTTGGACCGTTGGCTGGTGAGTCAGCGTCCCGAGCAAAGCCGGGCCCGGATTCAGAAGTTCATTGACGCCGGCTTTGTGCGGGTGAACGGTGTCACCGGTCGCGCCAAAACCCCCCTCAGGCCGGGCGATGAAGTGCAGTTGTGGATGCCGCCCCCCGAACCGCTGCCCTATCTCAAAGCGGAGCCGATCCCCCTTGATGTGCTGTACGAGGACGCCCACCTGATTGTGATCAACAAGCCCGCTGGCCTCACCGTGCATCCGGCCCCCGGCAACAAGGACGGCACCTTGGTCAATGGCCTGCTGCACCATTGCCCCGACCTGCCCGGCATCGGCGGCGAGATGCGCCCCGGCATCGTGCATCGGCTCGATAAGGACACAACTGGCTGCATTGTCATCGCCAAAAGCCAAGAGGCCCTGGTGCGGCTGCAGCGCCAGATTCAGAAGCGCATCGCCAGCCGCGAATACCTGGCGGTGGTTCACGGAGTGCCGCTGGGGGAGGCCGGCAGCATCAATGGGCCAATCGGCCGCCACCCGGTGGATCGCAAGAAATATGCGGTTGTTGATGCCGCCAGTGGCCGAACCGCTTGCACCCACTGGCGCTTGGTTGAGCGTCTGGGGGACTACTCGCTGTTGCGTTTCAAGCTGGATACGGGGCGCACCCACCAGATTCGGGTGCATTGCGCCCACTGGGGCCATCCGATTGTGGGCGATGCCACCTACAGCCGCTGTCGCAAGTTGCCGATCCCCCTGGATGGCCAGGCTCTCCATGCCGTCCAGTTGGGGCTCGATCACCCGATCAGCCAAGAGCGGTTGGTCTTTGAAGCACCGCTGCCCGCAGTCTTTGAACGCCTGTTGAATCAGTTGCGTTCTCGTTCGTGTTAATCTTCGCTTTCGGTTTAATCTTCATTTTCGGCTGTTTTATTTGGTTCTCCTCCCCAGTATTTAAATGCCAAAAGGGCAAAGGTAACCAGGGCCATGCCAGCCCCACTGTAGAAAAGCTCGCTGCCGCTACTGTTTTTGTCAGTAATCATCTCCGGTAAATGGGTGAGGTTTTCCAGAAAGGAGACGGCCATCGCCAGGATCACATAATTTGCGAATTGACCCTTGAGTTCATGGAAATTGCCCACCCGGAAGCTGGTCGGTAGTTTAAGTGGTTGCACGAACAGAGAAAACATGCCAAGGGCTAGGGTCAGGCATCCTGTTCCCACCAGCAGCAGGTTGATTCCTTGCAGTGACTCCACCTCAAAGGTGGGTAAAATCGGGTTGTTCGCGAGCTGCCCTTTGGGGATGTTCAAGGCCACCCAGAGTTGATGCAAGATCAAGCGCCCGCCCATGACAAACAGGGACGAGCAGGCCGCCAGCAGTCCCAGCACCGGCACGACGGTCAGATAACGCGCTTTGGCTAACAGGCGAGACAACATCAAGTGATCCAGCCACGGGCTCTGAATCTAGACTGGCCTACTGCTCCCATCCCTTTGCTGAACTTTTTGCGCCGCCCGGATTATCCACTTGGTTCGGCGGCCGCCCGTTCGGCAGCGGCCACCATTTGGTCGAACAGGGTGTGGCGCTGCAGCAGGTCGGCTACGGCGATGGCGGTCAGGACGCAGAAGCCGATTGGCAGCAGCAAGGTGTAGTTCTTGCTCAGTTCAAAGCTCAGCAGGATGGCTGTCAGCGGGGTGCGGGTGAGGGCCCCAAGGAAGGCCGCCCCACCGGCGAACAGCAGCGAAGTGGGGGCGTAATCAAACAGCTCGATCGAGAGTTGCTGCAGCAGGCCACCCAGGGAGGCCCCCACCACCAAGGCGGGGGCGAGGAAGCCTCCCGGGGCATCGGCGGCCACGGCGATGGCCGTGCCGATGGCTTGCACCGCCAGCACCAATAGGGCCTGGTGCCAGTTGGTCATGCCCAACAGGGCGTCCAGGGCCAGGTGGTCCGGGTTGTCGAAGCTGGCCGGCAGCAGGCAGGAGACCAGGCCAATGCCCAGGCCCACCAGGGGCAGCAGTTGCCAGGCCGGCCGCTGCCAGCGTCCAAACCGCCGCCGCAGCTGGGCAATGGCTGCCTGATAGAGCGGTGCCAACAGCCCCGTGATCAGCCCAAGGGCCAGCAGGAAGGGCAGATCGAGCAGACGCAGATTGGAATCGGCACTCGGATAGGCGATCACGGGTTGCAGGTTGCGCCACACCAGGGGCCCACTGCCGCCATCACAGAGCAGTCGGGTCCAGGCCACCGCCATGAAGGTGGCGAAAGCGGCCATGGCATGGATCCGGCTGTCGCGCCGCCCCAGTAACTCCTCGAGGATGTAGGCCACTCCCCCCAGGGGGGCATGGAAGATGGCCGCGAGTCCGGCGCCGCTGCCGATTGCCACCGGCAGCAGGGGGCGACCCTGGTGCCCAAGGGCGCTAGCGGTCTCCCTGGCCACCGAGGCGCCGATCTGGATCGAGGGCCCCTCGGGCCCCACCGGCAGCCCCCCGCCGATGGCAATACCACTGGCCAGCAGTTTCACCAGGGCCACCCGCCAGCCCATGGGGATGGCGGCACCCCGTAGATAAAGCAGCACCTGCACGATGCCGGACCCACCGGCCGAGGGTTCGACGCCACTGATCAGGGCCCCGGCGATGGCCCCAGCCCCCAGGCCCATGACGGGTAGCACCAGGAGCCTGGGCAGGCTTTGGCTGAGCTGCAGCCTCAGGCCGCTGATGGCCTGGATCTGCTGGCCATACACCCAGACCCCCAGGGCCACACCGATGCCGATGGCATTGACCAGCACGAAGAGCCGGAACAGTCGCGCCAGTCGGGCCCGATCCAACTCCATCAGGCCAGGGCCGGCAGGCGCGGGCAGGCTTCCACCAACGTGCGAGTGATGGCGGCATGGGGATGGGCCAGCAGCTCGGCCCCTGGACCCTCCTCGACGATGCGTCCTCCCTCCAGCACGATCACCCGGTGGCAGAAGCCGCTGGCCACGCTCAGGTCGTGGGTGATGAAGACCATGCCCAGGCCCAATTGTCGCTGCAGTTGGCCCAGCAGCCCCAGCACTTCGGCCTGCACTTCAGCATCCAGCATGCTGACGCTTTCATCACACAGCAGCACCCGGGGTCTGAGGATCAGGGCGCGGGCAATCGCCACTCGCTGCTGCTGGCCCCCCGAGAGTTGGCGGGGCAGGCGCCGCTCGAAATCCTCCGGAGGTGTCAGTCCCACCGCAGCCAGCTGGCGCCGGGCTTCTTGCCGTGCCTCGGCGGGACGGGCCAGGCCGTGGATGAGCAGCGGATCGGCGATGGCTTCGCCCACCGCCATCTGGGGATTGAGGCAGGCCAAGGGATCCTGGAACACCATCTGCAGGCCGCGGCGCGCCCGGGCCAGATTGGCTCCCCGCAACTGGCGCAGGTCCTGGCCTTGCAGGCGCACCTGGCCGCCCCGCACCGGCACCAGGCCCATCAGGGCGCGGCAGAGGCTGCTCTTGCCGCAGCCGGAAGCCCCCACCACCCCCAGGGTTTCGCCCTCATGGAGCTGGAAGCTGATGCCATCGACGGCCTTCAGCCAGCGCTGGCTCCAGGGGGGCGAGGGCAGGGGATGCCAGCTGCGCAGCTCCTGCACCTCCAGCAGCAGCGGGGAGGTCGCTGCGGCCTGGCGGTGCCCCCCCTCGCGCTGGCGGGCCGCCCGCACCAGGCGGCGCCCCACATCAGATGCCGGCGCGGTCAAGAGCTGGTGGCTGGGACCCTCCTCCACCAGGCGGCCGTCAGCAAGGACGGCGATCCGCTGGCACCAACGGCCGGCCATGGCCAGGTCATGGCTGATCAGCAACAGGGCGCTGCCCGCTTCGGCACAGAGGTCGCTCAGCTCCGCCATCACCTGGGCGGTGACGGCCACATCCAGGCTGGTGGTGGGTTCATCGGCGATCACCAGGGGCGGGTTCAGGGCCAGGGCCAGGGCGATCGCCAGCCGCTGGCGCATGCCACCGCTGAACTCGTGCGGATAGCTGCCATAGCGGGCGGGATTGATGCCGACCCGCTCCAGCAGGCCTTGGGCCCGTTCGAGGCTGCGCTGGCAGCGATGGGCCTCCAGGGTGTCCCTGAGGTGTTCGCCAACGGTCATCAACGGATTGAGCCGGGTCATCGGGTCCTGAAACACCAGTCCCGCCGCCTGCCCCCGCAGTTGCCGCAGGGAGCTGGCGCTGAGGCGACGGGGATCCTCTCCGGTCAGTTCGAGCCTGCCCTCGCAGTTGCTGCCCGGGGGCAGCAACTGCAATACGGCCCTGGCCACGGTGCTTTTGCCGCAGCCGGAGGGGCCCACCAGGGCGAGGGTTTCCCCCTGGTTCAGCCGCAGGTCCAGGCCGTCCAGCACATTGGTGGGGCTACCCGGATAGCGCACCTTCAGGCCCTGGAGACGGAGGACTTCCCGGGGAGCACTGGGGGCGGCGGAGCTGGGCGCCATTGGGTTGGGGGAGGGCTGTCGGCGGGTTGATCGCCGTCCCCGGACATGGCGGTCGAGGCGGCGGCATTTGCATACCATGGAAGATCATTGCGGAACGAGATGCTTAAAACCGTTCCCGAAGCTTCCACCACCGACCAGCCGCTGACGGATGGGTCGGCGCCGGCCCTCAAGGTCCCGGCCCCGGCTCAAGCCCCAGCTCTGGTGGCCCCGGCCATTGCTGCTAACCCAGTGGCCATTGCCGACCCCACAGAAGCCTATGGAGTCAGCCTGCCGGCCTGGTTGAGGGATTCTCTGCTGGTTGCCCAGGGCCAGGCAGAGGCTGCCAAAACCAGCCGCAGCAACGACAATCTTTTGGCGGCCGCTTTTGATTTCGCCCATCAGCTCCACGATGGCCAGATGCGGGCCACCGGCGAGCCCTACATCGTCCATCCCATCGCCGTAGCCGATCTGCTGCGCGATATTGGTGCTGGCAGTTCGGTCATCGCCGCCGGCTTCCTCCACGACGTGGTCGAAGACACCCAGGTAACGCCGGAGGAAATTGAAGCCCAGTTCGGCGCCGAGGTTCGGGCCCTGGTGGAGGGGGTCACCAAGTTGGGGGGCATCCATTTCACCAACCAGACTGAGGCCCAGGCCGAGAACCTGCGGCGCATGTTTTTGGCCATGGCCAGCGACATTCGCGTGGTGCTGGTGAAGCTGGCCGATCGATTGCACAACATGCGCACCCTCGGGGCCCTCAAGCCCGAGAAACAGCAGCGCATCGCCCGTGAAACCCGCGATATCTACGCCCCCCTGGCCAATCGGCTCGGCATCGGTCGCTTCAAGTGGGAACTGGAGGACCTCGCCTTCAAGATCCTGGAGCCGGAGGCGTTTCGAGAGATCCAGCAGCAGGTTGCCACCAAGCGCAGTGAACGGGAAGATCGCTTGGGGGTCACCGTGCAGTTGCTGCGGGACCGGCTGGCTTCGGTGGGACTGGGCAGTTGTGATGTCAGCGGCCGGCCGAAACATTTGTATGGCATCTGGAGCAAGATGCAGCGCCAGCAGAAGGCGTTCCACGAGCTCTATGACGTGGCGGCGGTGCGCATTCTCTGCCCGACGCTCGAGAGTTGTTATCGCGCCCTGGCGGTGGTGCATGACACCTTTCGGCCCATCCCGGGGCGGTTCAAGGATTACATCGGTTTGCCCAAACCGAATGGCTATCAGTCTCTGCATACGGCGGTGATCGGTCGCCATCGTCCGATCGAGGTGCAGATCCGCACCGTGGAAATGCATCAGGTGGCCGAATACGGCATTGCCGCCCATTGGAAATACAAGGAGGGGGGATCTCCCGCCGCCACCGGTGGCGATGCCGAACGCTTCAGTTGGTTGCGGCAGCTGGTGGATTGGCAAAAAGAGGGAGGCAGCGAGGACAGCAGCGACTATTTGGCCTCAATCAAGGAAGATCTCTTCGATGAGGAGGTGTTTGTGTTCACCCCCAAGGGCGATGTGGTGGGTTTGCGCAAGGGATCTACCTCCGTTGATTTCGCTTATCGCATCCATTCCGAGGTGGGCAACCATTGCCACGGGGTACGCATCAATGACCGCCTCTGCCCTTTGGCGACACCGCTGAAGAACGGTGATTTCGTGCAGGTGATCACCTCAAAGAGTGCCCATCCCAGCCTGGATTGGCTCAATTTTGTCGCCACCCCCACGGCCCGCAATCGCATCCGCGCCTGGTACAAGCGCAGCCACCGCCAGGACAACATTGTGCGCGGCACTGAGATGCTGGAGCGGGAGTTGGGCCGCGATGGCTTCGATGCCCTGCTCAATGGAGAGGCCCTCGCCCGGGTGTCCCGGCGCTGCAATCTGGTGGGCACCGAAGACCTGCTGGCGGCCATCGGTTTTGGTGGGGTGACCCTGCAGCAGGTCGTCAATCGGCTGCGGGAGGAGGTGCGTCTGGCCACCGAAGCCGTGGCGGCACCCCCCAGCAACGAAGAGGTGGCCGCTGGGGTCGTGGCCCGTAAGGAGTCGGCGACACTGCCCAATTTGCCCAGTAGTGGCAGCCCGATCTTGGGGGTCGAGGGTTTGGAATATCGGCTGGGAGGCTGCTGCAGCCCCCTGCCGGGGGAGGGGATTGTGGGTTCGGTGGCCCTCGGCAATCACGGCATCACAATCCATCGCCAGGATTGCAGCAACGTGGCCCAAGTGCCGGTCGAGCGCCGCTTGCCGGTGCGTTGGAATGGGCCGGTGGAGGGTCAGCAGCGGCGTTACCCGGTACGGCTGCGTATTGAGGTTCTCGATCGGGTGGGGGTGCTGAAAGATATCCTCACCCGTCTTTCCGACCACCGCATCAATGTCAGCGATGCCCGGGTGCGCACCAGTGCCGGCAAACCGGCCCGCATCGATCTACGGGTTGAATTGCATAGTGCCAACCAGCTGCGCGACACGATGGACCAGATCCGTTCGATGGCAGATGTGCTGGATTTGGCCCGAACGGGCATTGGTTAAGGGTCTTCCAGCAGCTTGCTCGGCAGCGCGGTGAGCATCTGCCCATCGGAGCAGGGGCAACTGGTGTCTGCTGTTACACCCGTACTGGTGCGCCATACCTAGAAAACGTCGAGCGAATTGTCTCCCGTCCCTGCGCCTTCTGTGACATGACCTCTGAACAGGCTGCCCAGCTGATCGACAACACCCTCGACCTGGTGCATCAGCGCCTACTCGACCTGGAATCCCAGTCGTTGCGGGCTGAGCAGAACGCCTTGGCGGCCGAATTCCGCGAATGGCGCCAGCCGATCAATGGCCACATCGACCTGATGGTCTTTCCTGGGCTGACTAATTCTTGAATGATTTGCCCGCTGAACAATTCAGCTCCACCCCCAGGGCGAATCTCACTGCGGCGGTGCTGCCAGCCGCCGCCGGCGATGTCGAAGCCACTGGCGGTAGCCCACACCGCTGGCTACGGCCAGCAGCCCACCTATCAACACCGAGCCCAGCAGCAGCCGACTGGAGAAGGCCCAGCCCAGGCCGGCCAGTTTGTTGGGGTCGAGATCCTTGAGCTGCAGGCCGGCCGGCCCCGGTCCCAGCAACAGCGCTCCCAGCTGATAGCTGAGCCAAAACAGCGGCAGGTTGGTGACCGGGTTGCTGATCCAGGTGCCCGCCATCGCCAGGAACTTGTTGCCGCGCATGGTGCTGGCCAGCCCCAAACTCACGAGCATCTGTAATCCAAAGATCGGCAGGCAGCCGATGAATACCCCGATCGCCAGCCCCCAGGCCTGGTGGCGAGGGCTGCCTTCCTGGCGCCGCATCCAGGTAATGGCTTTGCGCAGGTTCTGGTGCAACCTGCGGCGCCAGATCCGCAAGGGCCGCACTGACGGCCGAGACTGGCGGTGAAGACGGGGCATGAAGGCTGTGGGCGCTGCAACATCCGGTGAAGGATTCGACCCTAAGGAGCCCCGGGACCGTTTGGTTGCTGCTGAGGACACCATCGCCGCCATCGCCACCGCCGTGGCCCCGGGCCAGGGCAGCGTGGCGATTGTGCGGCTGTCGGGCCCCCGGGCAGAGGCCATCGGCAGGCGGCTGTTTCAGGCGCCGGGCCAGCAGGAGTGGGCCAGCCAT
>JBKDVK010000171.1:0-39480 GCA_046338875.1 Cyanobacteriota bacterium
CCGCTCCAGCACGTGCTCGAGGGTGTAACCGAACAGGGCCGGATCCGGTTCGCGGCCCCCCAGATCCGCCAGACCCAGCTCTGCCCAGCGCTGGTCCACCCTCGCCTCAATGGCGGCATCACGGCTCAGGGGTTGGCCCCAGTCATGGCGTTTCTCAGGACCCACCTTGGTAGTGGCGTCGATGGCCAGCCGGCCGCCCAGGCCAAGGCGCTCACTGGCGAAATCAAGGCTGTCAAAAGGGGTGTTCTCCAACACAAATAGGTCCCGCTGGGGATCGACAAGGGAACTAATTGCCCATACCACCTGGCGGGGATCGCGGATGTTGATGGTTTGATCAACCACCACCACAAATTTGGTGTAGGTGAACTGGGGCAAGGCGCTCCAGAAGGCCATGGCCGCCCGGCGGGCCTGGCCCGGATAAGCCTTATCGATACTCAAGATCGCCAATTTGTAGCTGAGGGCCTCCATCGGCAAAAAGAAATCGACAATCTCAGGGATCTGTTGCCGCAGGATCGGCGTATAGAGGCGGTTCAGGGCGATGGCCAACATCGCCTCCTCCTTGGGGGGGCGGCCGCTGAAGGTGGTCAGCAGGATCGGCTCTCGGCGGTGGGTGACGCAGTGAAAGCGCACCAGGGGGGAAGCCTCAACGCCGCCGTAAAAACCCATGTGGTCGCCGAAAGGGCCATCCGGCAACTCCTCCCCCGGATTGATGGTGCCTTCAAGCACCAATTCGCTGTGGGAGGGCACCTCCAAATCCAGGGTTTTGCAACGGGCCAGCCGCACCCCCTCGCCGCCATACAGCCCCGCGAACAGCCACTCACTCAACTGCACCGGAATCGGCGTGGCGGCGGCCATCAGCAACAGGGGATGGACCCCAAGGGCGATGGCGATTTCCAGGGGCTTGCCCAGGGCCGCCGCCTTACGCAAATGTCTCGCTCCGCCCCGCACGCTCAGCCAATGCACCGTCATGGTGTTGATGGACTGGCGTTGCAGGCGGTAGACACCCACGTTGGGGGTGCCGGTTTCGGGATCCTTGGTGATCACCAGGCCCAGGGTGATCACGCCGCCGGCGTCCCCCGGCCAGGGCCGCAGCAGGGGCAGGTTGTACAGGTTGACCTGGTCGCCTTGCAGCACCACCTGGCGGCAGGGCGGCGTCAAATCCCGGTCCGGCCGAGCCCGGGCCAAGTCCCAGAGCAGGCCGCCATAGCGCTTCAGGTCGGCCAGGCCCTTGGGGGGGCGGGGTTGCTGGAGCAGGGCCAGGCGCTCACCGAGGGCCTCCAATTCTTGGGGTCGCTCCATACCCATCGACCAGAGCACCCGCTCCACGGTGCCGAGCAGGTTGACGGCCACCGGCATCGACGAGCCCCGGACGTTCTCAAAAATCAAGGCCGGTCCCCCCAGGGCCAAAACCCGGTCGGCAATCGCAGCCAGTTCAAGATCTGGATCAACCGGAGATGTAATTCGTCGCAATTGGCCGCGCCGTTCGAGCATCTGCAGAAAGCCCCGCAGATCGCGGCCCTGTTGCGCCATCACTCCAGGCACACTGAAGTCCCTATGTGTGACTCCACTGTGGCGCATCGAACCGACCGCTGGGGCCAGGACCGAAGGAATCACAGAAACGAACAAGTCAAATTAAACAGTATAAATTAAGACATAATTAAGAATTGCGTGGTCAAATGCTTTCCGATGTTGCCATTGATACACTGGTCGGGACAGTAATGAGTGAGTATTAATCTTGATGGTTCATGGCTTGAAAAATTTCATGCCTTGCACACATTCTGCATAAATCCTAAAGAGGAAATCCAGGGATGGCAACCGCGTCTGATGAATCGCGTACCAAGCTTGTCCAATCCCTTTTTCGATCTTTCAGTCAATCGCCTCAACACCAGCTTGCCGCCCTCGTTGGTTTAGGACTGATTCCCTTTGTCACCATCCCCCAGTTGAGCCATTACCTGGCAGCCGACGCGGCAAGTAGCACCAGCAAGTCCACCTCCCAAGCCTGGTTCCCAGCCCAATATCGGCCTTGGAATCAATCCAGCGCCTGGAAACCCGAAATCAGTTCGTTCCTCTGGGATCGTCCCTCCTGCAAATCCGACCAAACATGCCTGCCGGTCAATGTCCTTACCCGTGACGATTGTGATCTTCTCGCCGTCTCCGCGTCCCTGGTAAATCCCTCCACAGGCCAAACTTTGCTGGCCACGGCCAAGATGCCAAATGTGCAGGCTGGCCGCGAGCAACACTTGACCCTGCGTTGGAGCATGGCCCCAAGCCAGGCCCATTTGATCTTGGCCCGTGAAACCATCCGCAGGACCCATATCGAGACCTTGGGCGATCGCCAAAATAATTCCAGCCTCAAAGAGCTGGCGGTGGCCCGCATCAGTGCCAGGTTGTTTCCCGCGCCCCCCGCATGGCAATCCGTGACGATCCAGGAGATTCGTTGCCTCTGAACGCCGCGAACCAGGGCTGACACACTGGCCTGCGCCAGCCTGGGGTGCCCAGTTCGTTCACGATGCAAATCAACTATTTCCATACCTCCGAGGCGGTGCCGCCGGTCCTGTCCCCGGCCGAAGGGGGACCAGATGCGGCGGTGGTGATCGATGTGCTGCGGGCTACCACCACGATCGCCTGGTCACTGCAGAACGGCGCTGAGGCGGTAGAGGCCTTCGCCGATCTCACCGCCTTGGAAACAGCCGCCGCCGCCTGGCCCGCGGAGCTGTGTCTGCGGGCGGGAGAGCGGGGCGGTAAGCGCGTCAGCGGTTATGACCTGGGCAACTCCCCCTTGGCGGTCACGCCGGAGCTGGTGGGGGGCAAACGCATTTTTATGAGCACCACCAACGGCACCCGTTCGCTGAAGTCGGTCGGCGCCGTGCCTTTGCTGGTCACCGCCTGCCTGCCCAACCGGCGGGCCGTGGCCAGGCGCCTGATCGAACGGGACAGCCAGCGGGTCTGGATCGTCGGCAGCGGCTGGGAGGGTGATTATTCCCTGGAGGACAGCCTGGCGGCGGGAGCCCTGGCCGCCGCCCTGCAGGAATTGGCCCAGAATGGCCAGCCGGTCCTTAGCTACGGCAACGATGAGATAGTCGCCGCTCTGGCCCTTTGGCAGCAGTGGTCCTTGGATCCTGAAGGCTGCCTGAGGACCGCCAGCCACGGCCAACGGCTGATCGGCCTTGGCGATCATGACGCTGATTTCGCCTGCTGTGCAGCGGTCGACAGCCTCGAAATCGTGCCGATGCAGGCCGAAGCTGGAGTGCTGCGGGCCAGCTGAACCGCCGGGGCACGAGAGTCCCCGAGGGAGCTGGCCAGGGCCATGGACGGCGCCTAAAGTCTGTCTGCGGCCTGCGCATGAATGACGTTGAGCAGTTTTTTGGCGGCGGCCCTCCAGCTCACCAGCACCCCGGATCCCGACGCCAATCTGGCCGCAGCGGAAGAGCAAATCGAGATCGCCGCCCGGCGGGGCGCCGAGCTGGTGGGGCTGCCCGAAAACTTCGCCTTCATGGGAGTCGACCAGACCCGGCTCGAACTGGCTGCAACCCTGGCCGAGCGCTGCAGTCGCTTTTTGGTGACAATGGCCCGTCGCTACCAGGTGACTCTGCTGGGTGGAGGCTTTCCGGTGCCGGCAGGCGAGGGCGCCACCTACAACCGCTCAGAACTGGTGGGCACCGAAGGCCAGCTGTTGGCGCGCTACGACAAAATCCACCTCTTCGATGTCGACATCCCCGATGGCACCACCTACCGGGAATCGGCGACCGTGCGTCCGGGGCAGGAGTTGCCGCCCGTGGTGGATGTACCGGGCCTCTGCCGGGTCGGACTCTCGATTTGTTACGACGTCCGCTTCCCGGAGCTCTACCGCCACCTGGCTGCCGCCGGGGCCCAGGTGCTGATGGTGCCCGCCGCCTTCACCGCCTACACCGGCAAGGACCATTGGCAGGTGCTGCTCCAGGCCCGAGCGATCGAGAACACCGCCTACGTGGTCGCCCCCGCCCAGACAGGCCTCCATTACGGGCGTCGCCAAACCCATGGCCATGCTTTGGTGATTGATCCCTGGGGGACGGTGTTGGCAGATGCGGGGCTGGCACCGGGCCTCGCCATGGGGCCCATCGATACCGGCCACAGTCAACGGGTCCGGCAACAGATGCCCAGCCTGCGCCATCGTCATCCGACGTTGTTCTGAGCGCCAGATGGGCGTCGGGACAGCGAGCAAAACGGGCCTCCCAAGCCCCATACCCCATCCGCGACGGCTGCCTCGGGGCCTGCTGCGTGGCATCTGGATGGCCGGCTGCATGGTGGCCGCCGTGGCGGAGCCCGCGCCCGTCCTGGCAGGAAGCACGCTCTCGGCCTGGCGCGTCAGCCCGGATCGGGGTATCGAACTGAGGACCGCCCCAGGCACCCCGGTGCGGGCCTATTTCGAGGAAGGCAGCCAGGGGGCAGGGCCGCGCATCTGGTTCGACCTGCCCGGAGCCCCACTGCGGCGTCGCTCCCTTACCGGTGCGGGCCTGCTGCAGGAGGTGCGGGTAGGGAAGCCCGACGAGGGGACCACCCGGCTGGTATTGGAGTTCAGACCGGGCCTGCGGCTCGATCCACGCCAATTGCGCTTGGTGGGCACCAGCCGGGATCGCTGGCGCATGGATCTGCGCCAGTTTCCCCCCAGGAGCTTGCCCATCCTGGGGGAGGGTCAGATGGAAAGCCCCACCTGGACCGCCCAGGCAGGTCAGAACTTGCGGGCTCCCCGCCTTAGCCCGATTCTTGGCCAGGGCCAAAGCAACCTGGCCAACACCCCCTTGCCCCGTCTGAGACGGGGTCGCTACCTGGTGGTGATCGATCCCGGCCATGGCGGCCCAGACCCAGGGGCCATAGGCATCCAGGGCCTGCGGGAAACCGACGTGGTGCTGGATGTGGCACTCCAAACCGCGAGGTTGTTGCAATCCAAGGGTGTGCAGGTGCTGCTTACCCGCACTTCGGATGTGGATGTGGACCTGCCCCCCAGGGTGGAACTGGCCAACCGCAGCCAGGCTGACCTGTTCGTCAGCCTGCACGCCAATGCCCTGACCATGGATCGACCCGATGTGAACGGGATCGAGACCTTCTATTACGAGGGTGGTCTTTCGTACGGCCTGGCCAATGCCCTGCAACAACGCCTGATGGCAATCTCACCCGGCACCCCCGACAGAGGCGCTCGGCCAGGGCGCTTTTTCGTGATCCGCCGCACGGTGATGCCCTCGGTACTCACTGAAATGGGCTTCGTCACGGGCGAGATCGACGCCCCGCGGTTGGCCAGCCGGCCTTACCGTCGCCAGCTTGCGCAGGCCCTCGCCGCCGGCATCCTGTCCTTCCTGACGCACTCCTCTTGAGCCTCCTCATCGGACTGTTCGACAGCGGCCTCGGCGGTCTGACCGTGTTGCGCCAAGTCCACTCCCTGTATCCCCACAGTCGCTGCCTCTATCTGGGCGACACGGCCCGGGTGCCCTATGGCCAGCGCTCCTGTGCCGATCTGCGGGAGATCGCCGCGGAGGTGGCCCATTGGCTGCGCCACCAAGGGGTGGGAGTGCTGGTCATGGCCTGCAACACCTCCAATGCCGTGGCCTTCGATGTGGCCGTTGCCGAAGCCGGGGTGCCGGTGCTGGGCCTGATCGACAGCATGGCCGCCGAAATCCGCAGCGACCGGGTGGGGGTGCTGGCCACTCCCGCCACCGTGGCCAGCGGGGCCTACCGCAGGGCCATCCAGGCGGTGCGTCCCGAGGCCGAAGTGCTCGAAATCGCCTGTCCCAATTTTGTGCCCTCCATTGAGGCCGGCATCCGCGACGGAGCGGAACTGAGGGCCGCAGCCAAGGCCCACATCGAACCGCTGCTGGCTGCCCGGGTGGAGGCGATTGTGTTGGGGTGCACCCACTACCCGATGTTGCGCCCAATGCTCAAAGAACTGGTGCCGGTGGGGGTTCGGCTGCTGGATCCAGCCGCCGCCGTGGCTAGACGGCTCGGCCCCCTGCTCACCAGCCTGGGGGATCCCTCGGAACGGGAAAGCCAGGGGGTGCCACTCCCCCCTCCGATGGAACGCACCCGCTTCTGCGTCACCGGCTCGGCCCGGGATTTTGCGGTCGCCGCCACCGACTGGCTGGGATCGGAGCCCCTGGTTCGCAGCGTCAGCCTCCAGTCACCAGTGCGGGGCTTCTAGGATCTCCAGGTCTGGGAGGAGTCGTGACCACGGTTGCAGAGCTGCTACAGCCGGTTGAGTCCGACCTGGACACTCTTCTGGCCGAACTTCGCAGTCTCATTGGTGCCGGCCATCCCATCCTGCAGGCGGCGGCTGAACATCTTTTTGCCGCAGGCGGTAAGCGCCTGCGGCCAGGCATTGTCTTGTTGCTCTCCAAAGCCATCTCCCCAGACGGCACTCTCAGTGCCCGGCACAGGCGCTTGGCCGAGATCACCGAAATGATCCACACCGCCTCCCTGGTGCACGATGATGTCGTGGACGAGGCCGCCACCCGTCGAGGCGTCGCCACGGTCCATAGCCGCTTCAATCACCGGGTGGCCGTATTGGCAGGTGATTTTCTCTTCGCCCAGGCCAGTTGGCACCTGGCAAACCTTGACGATCTCGAAGTGGTCAAACTCCTGTCGCGGGTGATCATGGACCTGGCTGAAGGGGAAGTGCGCCAAGGGTTGTTTCGCTACGACACCGGCCAGAGCCTCGAGACCTATCTCGACAAGAGCTACTGCAAGACCGCATCCCTGATGGCCAACAGCGCCCGAGCCTGCGGTGTTCTTTCCGGGCTTGAACCAGAGCGGCTCGCTAGCCTCTACCAGTTCGGCCGCCAACTGGGCCTGGCTTTCCAGGTCGTCGATGACATCCTCGATTTCACCGGCAGCGACCAGGAACTTGGCAAACCGGCCGCCAGCGACCTGGCCACTGGTTATCTCACCGCTCCGGTGCTCTATGCCCTTGAAGAGCGGCCTGCCCTGGCCGGCCTGATCGAGAGGGAATTTTGTAATGAAGGTGACCTTGAGCAGGCCCTTTCCCTGGTGCGCGATTGTGAGGCCATCCCGCGTTCGCGCCAACTTGCGGAAGGCTTTGCCCGCGAGGCCCATTGCGCGATCAATTGGCTACCGCCGTCGGAATCCCGAGGCGCCCTCAGGGCATTGCCTGATTTCGTCCTGAGTCGGCTGTACTGAGATTCACTGAGACCTAGCTGAGACTGTTTCCCGGGGCCTTCAGTCCAGGCGCAGGTCCGCCAAGCTGCCAAGCAGGTAATCGGCACTGTCCTGCAATTTGCTGAGGTCTGTCCCTGACAGCTCGGTAGCCGGCACCACATGAACCACACAGCCGGCGGCCCGGGCCGATTGGGCCCCGGCCAGGGAATCCTCGAAAGCCCAGCAGTCGCCAGGGGCGACCCCCAGACGCTGGGCCGCAAGCAAAAACGGATCCGGCGCCGGCTTGCCGACGCGCAGTTCCGGATCATCGCCAAACACCCGTTCGTGGATGATTCCCAGCCAAGGGTGGGGAGCACATTTACGCTCGACCGAGTCCCTGCCACTGCTGGTAACCAGGGCCATGGCCACCTGCAGGTCCCCGAGGCGCTCCAGCAAACGGCGCGCACCAGGCATGGGAGCAGCCCCCTGTAGCAACCGCTGGGCGATTGGTTGTTGCACGGCCAGCAATTCAGCGGCGGTGGGCACAGCCTGGCCCGCCTCAGCAATCCAGGCGCGCACCTGATCGACGTTGTCACTGCGGCGCCGCCCCCTCAGACTCATCAGCTGTCCAGGGGGCAACAGCAGGCCAAAACTAGCCGCAGCCTGGCTCCAGGCCCGGGAGTGGTGGGGCTCGGTATCAAGGAGCAGCCCATCTAGATCAAACAGGCAGGCGGCGGGTCGGTTCATCGTTCCAGCCTGAAGTTCGGGGAGACTGGAAAGCGAGGCCCCCTAGTCCCCGTCTGGATAGCGATCTTCCAGGGCCGTTTCCAAGGTGGTGAGCAATAAAACCAGGGCATCATGTTGATTGAGATCCGGTCCACTGACCTGTTGAATCCAGCGATCGCAGAACGCCTCAATTTGAAGGAACAGATCACCGCCACCCCTCAAGGTCGTCATCACCTGCTCCATGCGGGCCTCGTCGATCTCGGGGGGGAAACCCACCACATAGCGGCGACCATCCATGCCTGCATACGAAAGCACACCCTGATCATCCAGGCTGGGGGCTGCCAGTGGGGTTACGGGTGCTTCTTCCTCCATGGCCCATCCTGCTGCTGATTCATGCCTAGCTGCGCTGGCAGCGATTGCCAAGGGCCAATCAGCACCCCTGATGGTCCCAAGCCTGGGACGGCGGCGTTTACGGCGGCAGAACGCAGGATTTAATTGTTGAGCCGCTCCATGCGGTAGGTCACGAAGGTCCCCACCGGACTCCAGAGCAGATAGGGCACCAACAACAGGGCCGCCGGCCTGCTGATGGGCAGCAAGACTGCGGCCAGCACCATCCCCCAAAGCCACCCTGCCAGACCTACCAACGTGCCGTTACGCAGGCGACGGGTGCGACAAATGACCCAGGTGTAGCTCTGCACCAACACCAACAGCCCCAGATAGGCGGCCAGAAGCCAGCCGCTACCGCTGGCCGCCCAGGCCTTGAGAGCCGAAACAAAGAAACAGAGGTAGATCACCAGCCAGATGGCCGGAATCCAGCGCTCGAAGGTGAGCCAGCGGGGCCGGCGCAACTGCAGAAACCAGCGAAATTCCCGGCGACTGGGGGTGAGAACCAGGATCACCAGCAGCATCCAGGCAGCAATCACCAGCCAGGCGGGCATGGAATCAAGAGCAAGGGCTAACGCCCATCGTTTCACCGGGACAGCCCTTGCGCTTGACTGCTTCACAGCGCAATGTGATCCATGGCTGAGGCCCTCCCCAACCCAGACGCCACCCCAGCCGCGCCGGCCGCATCAGCCAGCGCCGCGTCAGCCAGCATCGAATCGGTGCTGCACGAGGAGCGTCGCTTCGAGCCCCCTGCCGCCTTGGCCTCCCAGGCCCGCATCGGCTCGATAGAGGCCTACAGGGCTTTGGTGGCGGAAGCGGAGGCCGACCCGGATGCTTTCTGGGGGGCCCGGGCTCGCCAGGAGCTGCACTGGTTCACCCCCTTTGAGAAGGTGCTCGATTGGAGCGACGCTCCTTCAGCCCGCTGGTTTGAGGGGGGCACCACCAATCTCGCCTACAACTGCCTCGATCGCCACCTGGAGGGCCCCCGGGCCGACAAGCTGGCCCTGATCTGGGAGGGGGAGCCGGGGGACGAGCGGCGCTTCACCTATCGCCAGTTGCACGCCGAGGTGGGCAAGGCCGCCAATGCCTTGCGCAGCCTGGGCATTGGCAAGGGAGATCTGGTCGCCTTGTACATGCCGATGGTGCCCGAGGCGGCCATCGCCATGCTGGCCTGTGCCCGCATCGGGGCTCCCCACTCGGTTGTGTTCGGAGGCTTCTCGGCCGAAGCCCTGCGGGATCGCCTGATCGACGGTGACGCCAAGGCGGTGATCACCGCCGATGGTGGCTTCCGCAAGGACAAGGCGGTGGCCCTCAAACCAGCAGTGGATGCGGCCTTGGCCGGCGGCGTTTGTCCAACGGTGGAACATGTGCTGGTGGTGCGCCGTACCGGCGAACCGACCGCCATGGAAGCGGGCCGAGACCTGTGGTGGCATGACCTGGTGGACGGCCAAAGCCCGGAATGCCCGGCCGAACCGATGGCCAGCGAAGACCGGCTGTTCGTGCTCTACACCTCCGGATCCACCGGCAAACCCAAGGGGGTGGTCCACACCACGGCTGGTTACAACCTCTGGGCCCACCTCACCTTCCAGTGGATCTTCGACATCCGTGAAGACGACATCCACTGGTGCACGGCCGATGTGGGCTGGATCACCGGCCACAGCTACATCGTTTACGGCCCCCTCTCCAACGGCGCCACCACGGTTATGTACGAAGGGGCGCCGCGGCCCTCCAAGCCAGGGGCCTTCTGGGAAGTGATCGAAAAGCACCGCTGCACCATTTTTTACACCGCGCCCACGGCAATCCGCACCTTCATGAAAAGTGGCCGCGAGGTGCCGGACCGCTCCGATCTAACGAGCTTGCGGCTGCTGGGCACGGTGGGTGAGCCCATCAATCCCGAAGCCTGGATGTGGTATCGCGATGTGATCGGCGGCAACCGCTGCCCGGTTGTCGACACCTGGTGGCAAACGGAGACCGGCGGAGTGATGATCAGCCCCTTGCCGGGGGCCACAGCCACCAAACCAGGCTCTTGCACCTTGCCCCTGCCGGGCATTGCCGCCGATGTGGTCGACCTGGAGGGCCGCAGTGTCGGTGTCGACCAAGGCGGCTACCTGGCGGTGCGACGGCCTTGGCCGGGCATGATGCGCACCGTTCATGGCGACCACGAACGCTTCCGTAAGAGCTACTGGGAGCACATCCCACCGGTGGATGGGGAATACATTTATTTCGCCGGCGACGGGGCCCGCCGAGATGCCGACGGCTATTTCTGGGTAATGGGCCGGGTGGATGACGTCATCAACGTCTCCGGCCATCGCCTGGGCACCATGGAAATTGAATCCGCCCTGGTTAGCCATCCCGCCGTGGCTGAAGCAGCGGTGGTGGGCCGGCCCGACGAACTCAAAGGCGAAGCGATTGTGGCCTTTGTCAGCTTGGAGGGGGGCCGCAGTGGCGACGCCGCCCTCGAAGCCGAATTGCGCCGCCACGTCGGTCAGGAAATCGGCCCGATCGCCCGGCCCGACCTAATTCGTTTCAGCGATGCTCTGCCCAAAACCCGCAGCGGCAAGATCATGCGTCGTCTGTTGCGCTCAATCGCCGCCGGCCAGGAGGTGAGTGGCGACACCAGCACCCTCGAAGATCGATCGGTGCTGGATGCGTTGCGGGTCTGAAGGGCAAACTGGGCGTCAGGAGAGGCCGGGGGGCAAGACACCGGCCGTGGGCTGGCACATCAGATAGATGAACCAGATCGCGCCAACTACAGGCAGCAAGGTGATGAAAACCCAGGCCCAGTGCTTGCCAGCATCGCGCAAGCGGCGGACACTTAGCGACAATGTGGGCACCAAGACAACTAGGGCATAAATCGAGTAAATCCAACCAAAAATAGTGGAGATCTTGCTAAGAAAGATCAAGCCAAGGCTAACGATGAAATTAGCCAGAGTGAACCACCAATAGGATGGTCTGCGCGAGCGCCCCTCGAAGTCAAAACTCCTCTGCCAGGCGCTTGTAAAAGAATCAATTAGCTCAGACATGAAATCATGATTGCAACGAACACAGGTTGTGGCACGCAGGGGGCGGCGTCAATCACTATTGGACGAACTGTGATCACCCCAACGCACAATCGTCTCCGCCAACCGATCGATCTGACGCGCTCGGGCCGGATCATCGGCCCAGTCGCCCAGAAACTGCTTGCGCAGACCGGCACTGGCCGGGGTGAGGTGGTCACCGGGTAGCTCCAGCAATTCGCTGGCATCATCCTGGCGTTGCCCCAAAGTGTCTAAAAGCCGGGGGCTCTGGTCGAGCTCGTCGCGGCGAAACCGCACCAGCAGGTTGCGCCTTTGGCGATAGCCGCTGGCGATCTGGCGCAGGGTTTCCGCCGGTGAAGGGCTGAATTCGCTGCGGAAGCCAAACTGCTCGCCCATCTCACTCAAGAAGGGGATCGAGCGGGAGGCTGAAAAATTGTTGAAACTCAGGGCCACCAGCCCCCGCGCCCCGCGGCCGGCGTCGGGCGCCAACAGATGCAGCTTGCAGCCGAGGCTGTGACCCAGCCGCAGCACCTGCGTGCGCAACTCCGGCTCAGCAGCAGCCCGGGCCTCGGCCAGCCGATCGGCGCGAAACAGCCGCCAGGCTTCATTGGCCTGGCTCTGGTGATCAAAGCCGGGGACATAGCTCCAGGCACGGACCGCCCAGCCGCGCTGAACGCAGGACTCCAGCAAACGGCGATAACTGACATGGGGCCTGGCGGCCAGGTAGGTGCCACCGATGAACTCCAAGCGCCTTGGTGGCGGCCCGCCGGCCGAACCGAACCCGGGGGGCGGATCCAGACACCAGAGCGGGCCCCGCTGGCGCCAGGTGAGGGTCTCAACCACCGCTGGTTCCAGGGGCCCCCAGGGCTTTCAGGGCCTCAATGGCTTCACGGCGATGCGCCGGTCCATCCAAGAGGTTGTTGAAGACATGGCGAATGATGCCCTTGCCATCGATCACGTAGGTGACACGCCCGGGCAGCAACCCAAGCACCGCCGGCACGCCATAGGCGCGCCGCAGTTGGTTGCCCGAATCCACCAACAACGGATAGGGCAATTGATGCTTGCCGGCAAAGCGCTGGTGGCTGGAGGCATCGTCGCCGCTGACCCCCCAGACCTCGGCACCGAGGGCCTGCAGATCGGCGTAGCTGTCGCGGAAAGCGCAGGCTTCCATCGTGCAGCCTGGCGTGTCGTCCTTGGGATAGAAAAACAGCACCAAGGCCTGGCCTGCCAACTGGTCGCTGCGGCGTTCGACCCCATCGGCATCCCGTAGGGCCACGAGGGGGGCGCGATCACCGACGGAGAGGGCAGGGGCCATGGGGGACGGCAAGGTGGGCAGCAGTCAGCCTAGGCAGCCCAGCCAGGGACACCGGGTGCCCTTGCGTGACCTGAGATCATGGCAACGAAGGTCTTGATGCGGCGATGCCCGAGCCTGCCAGCCTCTGGGAACAGGGTGATTTCCTTGGCGTGGTGCTGAGCTCAGCTGCACCGGGGTCGGGCGCTGCGCAAGCGAAAACTCCCAGAAGCAAGCGGGAAAGCCCTGCCGCGAGGGATGCGGTCGCCAGCAGGGAAACCACCGTGAAAGGAGCCTTGGCCAGGGAAGCCACCGCAAAAGGGGCCTTGGCCGGCGCAGCCCCCGCCGAAGAAAGCTTGGCCAGGGAGATACCCGCCAGCAGCGAGGCGTTAAGCGAGGAGTTGAGCGAAGAGTTGAACGAGGAGTTGAGCGGTGCGTTGAGCGGTGCGTTGAGCGAGCCCCCTGGTCTCCCCCTGCCCCAGACCATCAGCCTGCCTAACCTCCCCAGCCCGACCCCCCGGGGCCTGCCCCCCTGCCCGGAGCGGCTGTTGATTGTGGATACAGAGACCACGGGGCTTTCGCCGGCCAAAGGCCGCTGCATCGAAGTGGGTGCTGTGCTGTTCCATGTGCCCAGCCGGGCGGTGCTGAGCCAGTTGTCCTTTCTGCTTCCCTGCAACAGCAACCCCGCCGAGCGGGTCAACGGCATCGCCGCGGCTGTGACGCGGCTGGAGCAACCCCGTGGGCAGTTCTTAACCTGCCTGGAAGCGATGGCCGCCGCGGCCGATGTGCTGGTGGCCCACAACGCCGCCTTCGATCGCCAGTGGTTTGGGCGCGAAGAACTGCCGCCCCTGCAACGGCCATGGCTCTGCTCAATGGAGGACATTCGCTGGCCCGCTGAACGACACCTGCGCGCCACTCCCTCGGTGCGGGATCTGGCCCTGGCCTATGGGGTGCCCGTTTGGGCCGCGCACCGGGCTCTAACTGACTGCATCTACATCGCCCAAGTGTTTGAGCGCGAGGAGCATTTGGAAACCCTGTTGCAACAAGCCCTGTTACCCCGCAAGCTCTATCGAGCCCGCCTTGCCTACGACCAGCGACACCTGGCCAAGGAGGCCGGTTTCCGCTGGAATGAGGGTGTCCAGGGGGCCTGGTCCAAACGACTGACGGAAGCTGAACGGGGGCTGTTGCCCTTCGAAGTATTGCCGGCGGAGCCGGACCAGAACGCGAATTGGCCGCAGCCGGCCTGATCGCACACTTTTCTCCCTATCCAGGAAATCCATCTGGATTTTCAGGCCCTGAAGGGTTCCAGTGGACATGCTGGCAACAGTTGATCCGTTGGCATGAAGTTCAGCCCGAGTTCTGCAAGTGCGCCCGGCTGGGATCGGGTCAGCCGGCGCCTCAAGCACTGGCAATCGGCACGCAGCTGGGCCTGGTTGATTCGGGAGGCCGAAGCGCTTTGGTCGGAGGATGCCCGCTTTCTGCAACGACTTGGGGCGGCTGAACTGCTGCAGGTGGTGCAAGAGGTCCCCCCCAGACTGCGGCGCCGGGTAAACCTTTGGCTCGAACGTTTTCATGTTCTGACGCGGCTGCAGTGAGCCTGGGAGAGATCGACAATCACGGCCCTTGTCTATGCATGGGGCAGAGCCGAAAAAGGTCAAAAAAAAACCGCTTCAGGGCAAAGAGCGGTTTCAAAGTGACGAATAAAACCGGTGAATCGGAGCGGCGGGATTCGAACCCACGACCCCCACTACCCCAAAGTGGTGCGCTACCAAGCTGCGCTACGCCCCGGCATCAGCGAACTTATCACAGCAGGTCTCTGCGTTCGGCTGAAGGCTCCCGTAAGCGCTGCAACAAACGTGCCGTAAGCAATTCGCGGTTGAGGCAGGCATAGCCAGAGATCCGTTGCTGGCGGGCCAGGCGCCGCAGGTCCGCCAAGCCCATCGTCGCCAACCTCAGTTCCGGTAGCCGGCGCCAGGCTCCGGAGGGAACCGGCAGCTCCGAGCCCTGGCGACCATCGCGGAAGCTGAACAGGGCCCCGCCCGCCATCCATTCCGGCACCAGCACAAACAGGACAGCCATCAGGCCGTACAACTCAACCAAGCCGCGGGGCAACGGATGCAGCTGGCGCGGTTGAGGGTCCGTCGGTGGGCCTTGGGAGGTCATCAGAGCAGGGAGCTGCCGCCCACGGCGGGGCTTTGGCGCCACAGCAAGGGGGGCGCCACGGGCGGGTGGAGCCTGGCGTACCAGAAGGCCATGGCAAAAACGAGGCCGATCGTGATCACCAGTGCAACAATCACCATCCGATCAGGTAAGGGGGTCATACGTCTTCAGTGCGTTGGCATTGCAACAGAGTGGGCATGGGCCGGGTCAGCTCAAGTTGGAGTTCATCACCATTAAGCCGCAACATCAATCCCTCGCCGCTGTAACGAACACCATTGTCTGCCTGGCGATCGCGAAACAGGGTGGAGCGATGGCCGCCCATCAATATGGAAGCTTGGGACTCATTGCGCTCAAGCACCAGCACCTGCTGCTGATCACAACGGAAGCGATCCTTCCTTTCGTAGTTTTCCCACCACGGCGAATCGATCGCTACCGGGAAGGGAGCCGACACGGTAATAGCCAGACTCAGGCATGGCATAGCAATCTGGGGCAGGGCAAAAGCCGAAGCTAATATGTGCATCTCAGCTCAAAATGATCGGAGCGTTGTCGCCGCGCAACACACAGTGGGAGATACTCCAATCATAATAACTCCAGACTGCAGGGGGGAGTTTATAGTCGCAGCCAGGAAAATCAGCCAACAGAATGCCAGTGGGCTGGGCCGAACAATAGGGGCGACTGCCGGGCTTGGCGAGATATTGCTGGTGGTAAGTCTCTCCCGGCTGGAAAGCAACATCTGCGCGAATCTCAGTGGTGATCGGGCCGAAGCCAGCGGCGGCCAACTGGAGGCCGTACTGGACAGCGCTGGCGGTGGCCAGAGCCAACCCTTGGGGATCGTTGATAAAAATCGCCGAGCGGTACTGGCTGCCCCGGTCGTTGCCCTGGCGATCCCCCTGGGTGGGGTCGTGGCATTCCCAAAAGAGCTTGAGGAGATCGCTCAAATGCAGCTTCTCTTGATCCCAAACCACCCGCACCACCTCGGCATGGCCACTGCGACCACTGCAAACCTGTTGGTAGGTGGGTTGGGCAAGGGCACCGCCGGCATATCCAACCGCCGTCGTCACCACTCCGGGGAGGCGCCAAAAGCCCTTTTCCGCCCCCCAGAAACAGCCACAGCCAAACAGCACCTCCCCCTGACCAGATCCGGCAGGCGCATCAATGAGGGTCCCCAGCACCGCATGGGTGCGTGCTTGGGAAGCCCTGCTATCCAGGGCACCCTGGCCTGATCCGGAAAAGAGTCCGAGCACGGCAAGACAATGGTTTGACTTCAGCCTAAGCAGGACTGGCCAGCCTCAGACCGGCTCCAACCGTTCGGCCTGCTCCCTTTCCCACAGCCGCCGGTAGGGGCCCGCCACCGCGACCAGGTCCCGGTGGTGACCCTGCTGCACCAAACGCCCCTCTTCCATTACCAGGATGCGGTCACAGGCGGCAGCGGCAGAAAGCTGGTGACTGATCATCAACACCGTGCGCCGTTGTTGCTCGCGCACCGACCGCAGGATGGCCGCAGCCGTGTTGTTATCCACACTGGCCAGGGCATCGTCGAGCACCAACAAGGGAGCATCGACCAGCAGGGCCCGGCCCAGGGCCGTGCGCTGACGCTGGCCCCCGCTGAGGGTGATGCCCCGTTCCCCCACCAAAGTGTCGTAGCCGTCAGGGAAACCACGGATGTCAGCCTCCAGCCGAGCCTCACGGGCCGCCTGCTCTACCTGGCCCTGGGAGGCTTGAGGGTCGCCGTAACGGAGGTTGTCCGCCAGGCTGCAGGTAAACAGGTAACCCTCTTGGGGCACCAGGGCCACCCGGGAGCGCAAGCTGGCCAGGTCCAGGGCCGTGATGTCGACCCCATCAAAGAACAGCTGCCCTTCCGGCACCTGGACCAGCCGTCCCAGGGCGCGGGCCAGGGTGGTCTTGCCGCAGCCCACCGGCCCCACCACGGCCACCAGTTCGCCCGGCGCCAGGGTGAAATTCAAGTTGTCGAGGGCGGGGCGCTGGCCGTCGGGATAGCTAACGGTGAGGCCCACCGCCTGCACAGCACCTTGGGCGGGTTCTGGAGCCCGCTGGGGCCTGACGGGAGATGTAATCAGAGAACGGCGGTTGAGCAGGGCCTCGACCCGCTCCAGACTCACCTGGCCGGTCTGAAAGGTGTTGAGGGTGAAACCGAGCAGGGCGGTTGGAAAAACCAGGCGCTCTACATAAAGCACCAAGGCAACCAAATCACCGATGCTGAGACTGCCGCGCTCTAGCTGGCCACTACCGAGGGCCAATAGCAACAGCAGGCTGATGGAGGAAATGCCCTCCAAAAGGGGGAAAAGGGTGCTGCGGGAGCGGGCCAAACCCAAAGCCGCATCGCGATAGGCGCGATTGCAACCGGCGAAGGCCTTTTGTTCGGTGGCCTCCTGGCCGTAAATTTTGATGGCCCCAATCCCGGAAATGTCCTCCTGGATCAGGTCGCTGAGGCTGGCCAGGGACTCCTGCAGGCGCCGTTGCTGGCGCATCATGCGGCCGCCGAAGAGGCGCACCGTCATCAACATCAAGGGATAGAGACCGACCGCCGCGAGGCTCAAGCCAGGATTGATCAGCAACATCGCCGGCAAGGTCATGGCATAAGCCAAGGCGGTGTTGGCCAGGCTGAGCAGGGCAAAACCCAGCAAACGACGAACATTTTCGACATCGCTAGTGGCACGGCTGATCACCTCGCCACTGCCCATCCCCTGCACAAAACTGGGTTCCTGCAGCAATACGTGATCGAAGATCCGCTGTTTGAGGTCGGCCTCCACCTGGCGGCCGATCCCAAACACCAGGACCCGGGAGGCCAACCGCACCAGCCCCATCACCGTGGCCAGGGCCAAGATCAAGGCCGCTTGAACCAGCAGCTCCTGCTGGCTGAAGCCATCCTTGAGACTCTCGATGATCCGGCGCACCAAAAGGGGAAACGCGGTGCTCAGGAGGTTGACCACCACCAAGGCCACCACACCGAGAGCGACCTCGCGACGGTGGGGACCCAGGTAACGGGCAATCAGATCGAGCCGCAGGGCTCTCATCGGCGTCTAGCTGGCCATTAGATCCGCCTAACCTACGCAGCTCCCTCGGACTGCCGGCGTGCCGCGATGGACCAGCAGAACCACCCTCTCCATGGCACGGACCGGGCCCATGTCGACCGCTTGTTGGCCGTGGAAACGCCTGCTGACGCCGATCTGGTCGATGCCGCCCGGTTGCTGACGCGTTATGCGGATTTTCCCGGTGCCCCGGACCTGCGCGATGATTTGGCCAAGGTTCTGCGGCTCTGGGGCTTGGATCTGAGCCAGCTGCAAGGGCGCACCAGGGCGCTCTGGAGCGGCGGGTTCCGCCCCGTCGGCCTCGCCCCTGTCAGTGAGGGTGTCGGCTCAGGCTTTGACACTGCCAGCGAGGAAACTGGCTAAGGCTTCTCGCCCCGATTGGCTTGCCCGCTGGGACCACCCACAGCCTGCCCGCTGCGCTAGGCCCAGCGCTCGCCAGAAGCAGCCCCTTCGGGTGATAGTGGGGTGTCCCCATCACCCGGCCCGGCGTGCCCTGCACCCGGGCTTTTTCTTGACTGTTTATTGAAGATCTGCCTTGCTTGCCGTGATGACTGCCCCCCAGACCTGGCCCCAGCTGCTTGAGCAACTGCTGGCGGGCCATTCCCTGAGCGACGTCCAGGCTGCTGGCCTCATGCAGGGCTGGCTAGAGGGGGCCATCGATCCGGTCCTCACTGGCGCCCTGCTGGCCGCCCTCCGCGCCAAGGGCACCACAGGGGAGGAACTGGCGGCCATGGCCACCGTGTTGCGGCGGGCCTGCCGCCTGGCCAGCCCATTTCCAGAGCTTGTCGATGGCCTCGAACTGGTGGATACCTGCGGCACCGGCGGCGACGGGGCCGACACCTTCAACATCTCCACGGCGGTGGCCTTTACGGCCGCCGCCTGCGGGGCGCGGGTGGCCAAACACGGCAACCGCAGCGCCAGCGGCCGTGTCGGTTCGGCCGATGTTCTCGAAGCCCTGGGCCTGAATCTGGCGGCGCCCCAGGAACGGGTGCTGGCGGCACTGCAAGACCATGGCATCACTTTTCTATTCGCCCCTGGCTGGCACCCGGCCCTGGTGGAACTGGCACCCCTGCGCCGCCGCCTCGGCATCCGCACGGTCTTCAATCTGCTCGGTCCCCTGGTCAATCCCCTCACCCCCCAGACCCAGGTTTTGGGGGTGGCACGCGCCGACCTGCTCGATCCCATGGCCAGCGCCCTGCGGGGGCTGGGACTGGCCAGGGCCGTGGTCGTCCATGGGGCGGGGGGTCTCGATGAGGCATCCCTGGCCGGTGCCAATGAACTGCGGCTATTGGAGGCGGGGGCGATTCGCCAAGAATGGTTGGAGCCAGCCTCCCTGGGGCTGGCTCCAGCACCCCTGGAGGCCCTGGCTGGCGGAGATCTGGCCACCAACGCGGCCCTCTTGGAGGCCGTGTTGCGGGGCCAGGGTCAGGATGGCCATCGCGACGTCGTAGCCCTCAACACCGCCCTGGTGCTTTGGGCGGCGGGCCTGGCCGACTCTCCCGCCGCTGGGGTTCCCCTGGCCCTGGAGGCCCTGGCCCTGGGTCGGCCCTGGGCCAAGCTCCAGCAGCTTCGCTGGGTGCTGGCGGCGCCGACGGCCGGCGCCAGCACCTCCAGCCTGAACTCCCCTGCCCACCAGGCAGGGCAGCCAGGTGCGGGATGATCGCCCCAACTGAGCCGCCCCTGGTGTCCGAGACCGCCACGCCCCCAGTTCCTTCCCCTGGGCCTGGGCCCAGAACCACTTCGGGTACCGCAGAGGACGCTGCCCCAGGGGCGCTGCTGGTACTTGCCGATGGAACCGTGCTGCGGGGTCTGGCCTGCGGCGCCCGCGGCACCGCCATCGGTGAAGTGGTCTTCAACACCGGCATGACTGGCTATCAGGAGGTAATGACTGATCCCAGCTACGCAGGCCAGCTGGTCACCTTCACCTATCCAGAACTGGGAAACACCGGGGTCAATCCCCAGGACCAGGAAGCCAATCGGCCCCACGTCAAGGGCCTCATCACCCGGCGGCTTGCCCCGGTGGCCAGCAACTGGCGGGCCACCGAAGACCTTGAACGCTGGTTGCAGCGCCATGGAGTGGTGGGCATCCGCGACGTCGATACCCGCGCCCTGGTCCGCCACCTGCGCGAGGGCGGCTCGATCAACGGCGCCATCAGCAGCGAGGGCCTGAGCCCATCCGTCTTGCTGGAGCGGGTTAGGTCGGCCCCTTCAATGGATGGCCTGAATCTGGCGGCCACGGTGAGCACCGGGGAGTCCTACGGCTGGTCCCGGCTCTGTGAGGCGGAGTTCGACCAACGACTCCAGAGCCAACCTGAACGCCCATATCGCATCGTGGCGGTGGATTTCGGCATCAAGCGCGCCATCCTCGAACGGCTGGTGGCCCACGGTTGCGAGGTCACGGTCGTCCCCGCCAACGCCAGCCTCGAAGAAGTACTTATGCACCAACCTGAGGGGGTGTTTCTCTCCAATGGACCGGGCGATCCGGCGGCGGTGACCGAAGGCATCGCCCTGGCCCGCCAACTGCTCAACCAACCCGATCTCCCCCTGTTTGGCATCTGCCTCGGCCACCAGATCCTGGGCCTGGCCCTGGGTGGCCGCACCTTCAAGCTTGACTATGGCCACCGTGGTCTCAACCACCCCTGCGGCAGCCCTGGCCAAGTGGAAATCACCAGCCAGAACCACGGATTCGCCTTGGCGGCCGAGTCCCTACCGGCGGGACAGGTACGGATCACCCACCACAATCTCAACGACCGGACGGTGGCGGCTTTGAGTTTGCTGGATCAACCGGCCTTCGGTGTCCAATACCACCCCGAAGCCAGTCCAGGGCCCCACGACTCGGACCACCACTTCGGACGCTTCGTTTCCCTGATGGCAGAGCGCCGTTGAGTCATCCAGGGCGGGGGTGATTGATCCTTGCCATGGCAGTTGGAAATCAAAATCTTTCTGCGCCAACGGCGTGGGATGACTACACTTCGCCCGTGAATGCTTGGGGAGCTGGACCAATCACTGAACTGCAGCGTTTGACCGTGTCCCTGAGAGGGGGCTGCGAGAAAACTGACAAAGCCCTGGTCTTTGCATTTACCGGTCAGCTTGATGCCTATTCGGACAAGCAGTTCAGCGCCTACATCGCCGAACACAGCAAAGGGGCGTCCCTGCCGCTGATCATCGACCTGAGCCGCATCGATTTCATCGATTCCTCAGGCCTGGGGGCCCTGGTACAACTTGTCAAGAATTGCAAGGAAAGCGGCACTAAATTCGCCCTACTCGGTAATGCCAGAGTCGTGCAAACAGTCAAACTGGTTCGTCTCGAAGCCTTCCTGAATCTTCAGCCCTCGCTCGCAGACGCCCTTGCCCAATTCGGCCCTGCCTGAATCGGGCTTCCCCCCCGACACCCCTTGGCTGAGCCATCTGCCCCCCTCCCCGGCAGACGGCAATCTGGGCCCGCTGCAGTTGGCCTGGTTGGGCGATGCGGTGTGGGAACTGCACCAGCGGCTGCGCCACTGTCAAAGGGCCGGCCGCAGCGATCAGCTGCATCGTGCCGTGGTCGCCAAGGTCAAGGCCGAAGCCCAGGCCCAGGCCCTGCAACAACTAGAGCCACTCCTCAACGACAACGAACGGGACCTGGCCCGACGGGGACGCAATCGGGCCAAGGGCTCCTGCCGCGGTGGTTCGGCGAGCACGTACGGACAGGCCACGGGATTTGAGACGATGTTGGGATGGCTCTTTCTTCGGAATCCCCAGCGGCTGGCCGAGTTGCTGGCCCACCTCGATAAGACCGACCCTTTCCCACCGCCTGCCAACCCATGAGCCAGCCTCCAAATCGTCGCTCCGACAACCGTTTCCAACGGCGCCCCGGTGGCCGACCGGAGGGAGGGGGAGGGGGAGGGGGCCGGCGCTTTCCTTCTTCCTCTTCGGGTCCGCCGCCGCGCTGGGGCGCTGGCCGCCGGCCCGAGGGTTCGGGTGATCGACCCCCCTTCGAGCGAGGCGCCTCCGAAGGCAGGTCCTATGGGGGTAAACCCTATGAGGGCAAGAACTTCGAAGCAAAGCCCTACGAGCGCAAGCCCTATCAAGGCCAATCCAGCGAAGGCCGCTCCTTCGAAGGCAAACGGCCTGGCTACGACCGCTCCGGTCCGCCCCGCTCCGGCTCACCCCGCTCGGGTCCGCCCCGCTCGGGCCCGCCCCGCCCAGGCCTGTCCCGTTCGGGCCCCGAGCGAATTGGGGGAGAGCGACCCAATTTTGACCGTCCCCGCGGTGAAAGATCCTGGGGCGAAAGACCCGGCGGCGACAATGCCGGCAGCGACCGTGCCGGCGGCGACCGTGCCCGCTTCGATCGCCCCGGCGCTGAACGCTTCAGCAGACCCTCGGCAGACCGGCGCCCCAGCCGCGATGGTCGTCCCTTCAACCGCGAGGGCGGTGCCGGCTCGCGCGACAACCGCCCCTCCTTCGATCGGCCCCGGTTTGGCGCAGAGGGGCCCCAAGGCTGGCGTGATGGGGATCGCCGGCCCCGGCCTGGCTCCAGGGGAACCTTCGGGCGCCCTCCAACACGTTCTTTCTCCGCCACTGGCGCAACGCCGCTAGCGAGCGAAGGTCTCGAAGAGCAGGAAAGCTTCTCCGCCGATGCCCCCTCAGACCTTGTCTGGGGTCGCCATTCGAGCTTGGCGGTGCTGGAGGGAGGCCGGCCTGTTCATCGCGTTTGGTGTACGCCGGAAATGCGTTTCAGCCCCCGCTTCCTGCAGCTCCTGCGCGAAGCCAAGGCTTCCGGCGTGCTGGTCGAAGAAGTCACCTGGGCGCGGCTGGGCCAGATCAGCGGTGGTGCCGTCCACCAGGGCATCGTGCTGCAACCGGCCGCCGCCGAAACCCTCGACCTGACCAGCCTCATCGAGGGCTGCAGCGCCCTCGGCGAAGCGCCCCTGCTGATGGCGGTTGATGGTCTCACCGATCCCCACAACCTCGGTGCCATCCTGCGCAGTGCGGAGGCCCTCGGGGCCCACGGCATGGTGTTGCCCCAACGGCGCAACGCGGGACTCACCGGCTCGGTGGCCAAGGTGGCCGCTGGCGCCCTCGAGCACTTGCCCGTGGCCCGGGTGGTCAACCTGAATCGCTCCCTGGAAACCCTCAAGCAGGAGGGCTACCGGGTGATCGGCCTGGCAGAAGAGGGCAGCGTCACCCTGGAGGAGGCCAACCTGGAGGGACCCCTGGTCGTGGTCACCGGATCGGAAGGCGATGGCCTTTCTCTGCTGACCCGCCGCAATTGCGACCAACTGGTGCGCATCCCCTTGCGCGGCGCCACTCCCAGCCTGAATGCCTCCGTTGCCACCGCCCTGTTGCTCTACGAAATCGCCCGGCGGGGCTGGATGGCGGGACTGCAAGGCACCGCCCCCGCCCCGCGGCTGGTGCGCCCCGCCATGGCAAGCACTCCCTTGGTGGGCCTTGATGAAGCAGCCGCCGCCGATGACGCCGCCGAGCTGGACGACCCCCTGGAGGCCAGCGGGGATCCAACCCCGGCCGGCCATGCGCCAGAAGACAGCGAAACCCTGCCCAGCGGGCCCTTGGAGATCCCGGCCCAGCAACCGCCAGCTCCCCAGCCCGTTCAAGCAAACAGGGCAGCGGAGCCAATCCCAGGAGCGGCCGCCCCATCCCAAAGCGAACCGTTGGCAGAGCCCTGGCAGGCCACGATTGCCGCCGGGGAAACGTTGGCCAATGGCGCCAGCAACCAGGACAGCAGCCCAGGCAACGACCACCAGATTGGGGAGCCAACGCCAACGCCATCGCCATTGCCATCGCCGCCAGAGTCAGCACCGTCCCCTGAGCTTGGCCTTGAGGTGGTTGCTGGGATCGGGGTAGCCTGGGGCTCAGCAACTGCGCCGTCCTTATTCGATAACGACATTCGTCTCTGAAGCGTGATCAGGTCGGACACGGGGCCCGCAGGATCAGGCTCGACGAAGGTCTGCATGGCCCCTTCGCCGCCTTGCCACCGATGAACTCCCTCCACTGGACAGTGCGAAGTCTGGCCAACGCCTTTGGCATGGCCTGGTGGGCTCGGGTGGACAGTCGCTCCCCCGATGCGGAGTATTGGTTCGGGCCGTTCGGACGGAAGCGCAGCCTCGAGCTGGCCCTACCTGCTTTTCTGCGCGATCTGCAGACCGAAGGACCAGCTTCGCTGCAATACCGGGTGCTGCGCACCTGCCGCCGCGAACCCCTCACCATCTACAGCGAAGGACCTCCGCCGGATCTTGGCCTGCACTCAGGCGGGGCCGGCTGATAGCGTCCAGCCTCGTGACGCAAAGGGTCGATGGGCATCGCTGAATGGCGCCAGCGGTTGCGCAAGGGGGAGGTTTCGGCCCGACAACTGACCGAGAGCTGTCTGGCGCGCATTGACTCGGTCGACGCTCAGGTGCACGCCTTTTTGGAGGTGACCCGCGAACGGGCCCTCGCCGACGCCGACCGCATTGACCTGGCCAGGGCCGCCGGCCAGGAGCTGCCGCCCCTAGCCGGCATTCCCATCGCCATCAAGGACAACCTCTGCACCCGCGGTATTCGTACCAGTTGCTCAAGCCGCATGCTTGCGGATTTTGTGCCCCCTTACGAATCCACCGTCACCGAGCGCCTCTGGCGGGCCGGCGCAGTGCTGATCGGCAAGACGAACCTCGACGAGTTCGCCATGGGCAGCTCCACCGAGACCTCCGCCTTCGGCCCCAGCCGCAACCCCTGGAATCCCCAACGGGTGCCGGGGGGCAGTTCGGGGGGCAGCGCCGCTGCGGTCGCCGCCGGCGAATGCGTGGCGGCCCTGGGATCCGATACCGGCGGATCGATTCGCCAACCCGCTGCTTTTTGCGGTGTCGTAGGCCTCAAGCCCACCTATGGGCGGGTCAGCCGCTGGGGATTGGTGGCCTTCGCCAGTTCCCTCGACCAGGTGGGACCCTTCAGCCACAGCGTCGCCGACAGCAGCGAGATTCTGCAGGTGATTGCCGGTGCCGACCCCAGGGATGCCACCTGCCTGACCAACCCCGTGCCCGACTACCTGGGCTCCCTTGACCAACCCGTCAAGGGGCTGAGGGTGGGCATCATCCGCGAATGCCTGGAGGCCGAGGGACTGGATCCCCAGGTGAAAGCAAGCGTGTTGGCAGCCTCCAGCCAGCTGGAGAAACTTGGCTGCGAACTAGTGGACATCAGCTGTCCCCGGTTCAATGACGGCATCGCCACTTACTACGTCATCGCCCCTTCGGAGGCCTCCGCCAACCTGGCCCGCTACGACGGAGTGAAATACGGCCTGCGCAGCCGCGACGATGCCGCCGGCGAAAGCCTGGCCTTGATGACGGCCCGCAGCCGGGCGGAGGGATTCGGCGATGAAGTGCAGCGACGCATCTTGATTGGTACCTACGCCCTATCGGCGGGTTATGTGGATGCCTTCTACCGCAAGGCCCAGCAGGTCCGCACCTTGATCCGTCAGGACTTTGAGCGGGCCTTTGGCCAGGTGGACCTGCTGTTGAGTCCAACGGCGCCAACGACCGCCTTTGGCTTCGGCGCCCACAACGACGATCCCCTGGCCATGTACCTGGCCGACCTGCTCACCATTCCCGCCAACATGGCCGGGCTGCCGGCCATCAGTGTGCCCTGTGGCTTCGACGACCAGGGCCTGCCGATTGGCCTGCAATTGATCGGCGGCGTATTGCAGGAAGCCACGCTGCTGCGCCTTGCCCATCACTACGAAGCGGTGGCCCAGGTGCAAAGCAGCAGGCCCCAAGCGGCCCTGGTGGCTGATGCCCTCGGGTAAACCCACCCAGCCATCCCGATGGCGAATTGGCGCCGACACCATATCTGGTGTGCGATGAACAACCAGGATCACCAAGACGCTGCATATTGGGTGGGGCCCTAGCCCGACTTCCTCCACCATCCCCCGTTCCTTGGCCTTCGTCCCCCTCCACAACCACAGCGACTACAGCCTGCTGGACGGCGCCTCCCAGCTGCCGGCGATGGTGGAGAGGGCGGTTGAGCTGGGCATGCCAGCCCTGGCGCTCACGGACCACGGCGTCATGTACGGCGCCATCGAATTGCTGAAACTGTGCACCAAGGCCGGCATCAAGCCGATCATCGGCAATGAGATGTACGTGATCAACGGCTCGATCGCGGATCCCCAACCCAAAAAAGAACGGCGGTATCACCTGGTGGTGCTGGCCAAGAACGTTACGGGCTACCGCAATCTGGTCAAACTCACCAGCATCAGCCATCTGCAGGGCATGCGGGGCCGGGGGATTTTCTCGCGGGCCTGTATCGACAAAAAGCTGCTGCAGCAATACAGCGAAGGGTTGATCGTCGCCACCGCCTGCCTGGGGGGCGAGATCCCCCAGGCGATTCTGCAGGGTCGGCCGGAGGTGGCAAGGGAGGTCGCCCGTTGGTACCAAGGTGTCTTTGGCGACGACTTCTACCTGGAAATTCAAGATCACGGCGGCCTGGAAGATCGACTCGTCAATGTCGAGATGGCGCGCATCGGCGCCGAACTGGGGATCGAGCTGATCGCCACCAACGACGCCCATTACCTCAGCGCTGGCGATGTCGAAGCCCATGACGCCCTGCTGTGCGTCCTCACCGGCAAGCTGATCAGCGATGAAAAACGCCTGCGCTATACGGGCACCGAATACATCAAGAGCGAAGCGGAAATGGCCCGGCTTTTCGCCGATCACCTTGATGCCGATGTGATCAGCACCGCCATCGCCAACACGGTCCGGGTCGCCGAAAAAGTGGAGGAGTACGACATTCTGGGCCGCTATCAAATGCCCAACTTCCCCATCCCCGAGGGCCATACGGCCGTGAGCTATCTCAGCAGTGTGTCCGAGGCAGGGCTACGGCAGCGCCTGGGCCTGGACGCCACGACCGCCATCGAACCGGCCTACGGCGAACGTCTGCAGTTCGAGCTGCAGGTGATGGAGCAGATGGGCTTTCCCACCTATTTTCTGGTGGTGTGGGATTACATCCGCTTTGCCCGGGAGCAGGGGATACCGGTGGGACCGGGGCGGGGTTCGGCGGCGGGGTCTGTGGTGGCCTGGGCCCTGGGCATCACCGCCATCGATCCGGTGCAGCACGGACTGCTGTTCGAGCGCTTCCTCAACCCGGAACGCAAGTCGATGCCTGATATCGACACCGACTTCTGCATCGCCCGCCGTGGCGAGGTCATCGACTATGTGACCCAACGCTACGGCGAAGACAAAGTCGCCCAGATCATCACCTTCAACCGCATGACCTCCAAGGCGGTGCTCAAGGATGTGGCCCGGGTGCTCGACATTCCCTACGGCGAAGCCGACAGATTGGCGAAATTGATCCCGGTAACCCGCGGCAAGCCAGCAAAGTTGGCCGAAATGATAGGCCCCGATTCCCCCAACGCCGACTTTCGCCAGAAGTACGAAAACGACGAGAAGGTGCGCCATTGGGTCGACCTGGCGATGCGCATCGAGGGGACCAACAAAACCTTTGGCGTCCATGCTGCCGGGGTCGTGATCGCCGCCGAACCGCTCGATCAACTGGTGCCATTGCAACGCAATAACGACGGCCAGGTCATCACCCAGTACTACATGGAAGATGTGGAGGCGATGGGGCTGCTGAAGATGGACTTCCTCGGCCTCAAGAACCTGACCATGATCGAAAAAACGATCGAACTGGTCAGTCAGGCCGGTGGCGAGCGGCTCGATCCCGACCGGTTACCACCCCAGGATGAAGCCACCTTCGCCCTATTGGCCCGTGGTGATCTGGAGGGCATTTTCCAACTGGAATCCAGCGGCATGCGCCAGATCGTGCGGGACCTCAAACCCTCATCGTTGGAAGATATTTCTTCGATTCTTGCCCTGTATCGACCCGGCCCCCTGGATGCGGGTCTGATTCCCAAATTCATCAACCGCAAGCATGGCCGTGAGGCCATCGACGTAGCCCACGTCAAGCTCGAACCGATCCTGGCCGAAACCTACGGGATCATGGTTTATCAGGAGCAGATCATGCGCATCGCCCAGGATCTGGCGGGCTATTCGCTGGGTGAGGCCGACCTGCTGCGGCGGGCGATGGGCAAAAAGAAGAAAAGCGAAATGGAAAAACACCAAGACATCTTCGTTAAAGGCGCCACCGAACGGGGCGTTGATGCACCTGTGGCAGAAGCCCTGTTCGAGCAGATGGTGCTGTTCGCCGAATACTGCTTCAACAAGAGTCACTCCACCGCCTATGGCGCCGTGACCTACCAAACGGCCTATCTCAAGGCCAACTATCCCGTCGCTTATATGGCGGCCCTGTTGACGGTGAATGCGGGTGCCAGCGACAAGGTGCAGCGCTATATCGCCAACTGCCAGGCCATGGGCATCGAAGTAATGCCCCCCGATATCAATGCCTCCGGCATCGACTTCACTCCCAAAGGCGAACGCATCCTGTTTGGCCTATCGGCTATCCGCAACCTGGGCGAAGGGGCCATCCGCCAATTGCTCGAGGCCCGGCGCCTGGAGGGCCCCTTCGCCAGCCTGGCCGATCTCTGCGACCGACTGCCCTCCCAACAGCTGAACCGCCGCGCCCTCGAATCCCTCATCCACTGCGGTGCCCTCGACGCCCTGCAGGCCAACGCCAACCGGGCCCAGCTGATGGCCGACCTCGACCTGGTGCTGGAGTGGGCGAACAGCCGTGCCCGCGACCGCGCCAGCGGCCAGGGCAGCCTGCTTGATTTGTTAGGGGGAGGTGGCGAGCACACGCCTGGAGTCAGCGGCGCCGCCCTGGCCCCCAAGGCGGCCCCGGTGGCCGATTACCCCCCCAACGACAAACTAAAGCTCGAAAAAGAACTGCTCGGCTTCTATCTCTCCGACCATCCCCTCAAACAACTCAGCGGCGCCGTGCGCTTGCTTTCCCCCATCAGTTTGGGCAGCCTCGAAGAGCAGGCCGATAAGGCCAAGGTGAGCCTGGTGGCGATGGTGGCCGACCTGCGCCAAGTGAACACCCGCAAGGGCGATCGCATGGCGGTTCTGGTGCTCGAAGACCTCACCGGCAGCAGCGAGGCGGTGGTGTTCCCCAAGAGCTACGCCCGCTTGGCCGACCACTTGATGGTCGATGCCCGCCTGTTGGTGTGGGCTTCGGTTGATCGGCGCGACGAACGGGTGCAACTGATCGTCGATGACTGCCGCAGCATCGACGACCTGAAACTGGTGCTGGTGGATCTGCCAGCCGAGCTGGCCGGTGACATCGGCATCCAGCACCGCCTGCGCGAATGCCTGCAACGCCATCGGCCCAACGAAGATGAGGTGGGTCTGCGGGTGCCAGTGTTGGCCCGCATCAAGGACCAGCAGCGCAGCTCCATGGTGAGATTGGGTCAGCAGTTCTGCGTGGCCGATGCCGATGCCGCTGTGGCGACCCTGAGCTCCGCGGCTTTCCAAGCCTCCCTGCTCCATCCCCTGCAGTTGCCCTGAAGGGCAGCACGCTGATAGCCGCCGCCCGGGTTCAGCCCAGCCAGCGGCCGTGGATTTCCAGGTAGCGATCCTCCACTGCGGCCACGGTCAATGCTGGCCAACTCGTCCCGGGGGTCCCTGCTTCCCCCCAAAGCTGGGCAGCCCGGGTTAGCTGGGCTTCCACCTCGGCCACCGTGAAAGCCGCCGCCAGGGAGGCCCGAAAATCACGGCGCAACACCGCTGGCGCCCCGGCGGCATGGAGCTCGGTGAGGGCGTCAGCTGCCGCAGCGCTGGCGGGACGGCGCAGATCCTTGATGTAGATCGTTGCCCCCGGCGCGGCCAACTGGCCCACGGCCTGCCAGAGCACTTGGGGGTTGTGGAGATGGTGCAGCAGGCTGTTGCTGACCACGGCCGCAAAGGGTCCGCCCAGGGCGGCAGGGTCGGCAAGGGGGAGCTTCAGTTGCTGAAATCGCAGCTGCGGCCACGCACCCGGATGGCGCTGCTGATGTTCTGCGGCGAGGGCCACCATGCTGGCCGCCCCATCGACACCCAACACCCTGGCATCGGGCAGGGCGGCGGCGAGGCGAAAGCTGATATTGCCAGGCCCGCAGCCCAGATCCACGATCCCATCGGGGAATGGCTGCCCCAACAACGCCAGGAAACGCTCCGCAAACACCTGGTCAGAGCGATCGAAATCAGCCTCGGCGTAGGCCCGCGCCTGGAGGGGATCGTCCATCAGTTCCGGTTCGACGATCCTCTCCATGTCCCCTTGCCTCAGCGCTGCAGGCATTGATGTTGGAACGAGGGTGATCCCTAAGGACGGCCTGCTGGCCACCGTGGCTAGTGCCACGGCTTCCTGGATCACCCCACCGATGGCGTTAAGGTGGAATACTCGTCTAGGTCTGCAGCGCTGTGACCCTTTCCCCTTCGCGCCCCGATGCCCGACGGAATCCCGAGGCCTTGGCAACCAGCGAGGCTCCCCTAATTCCGCTGGTTTCGCCGGACTCGATGGCAGCCAGTACTCCCCAGCCCCACCCGGCCCCAAGCCAGCAAGGCCTGGACGCCGGCGATTTCCCCGCCACGGCTCCGGCGGCCAACCCGGTCTTCTATCGCACCTACTCCCGTCAAACCCCCCAGGGTCGTGAGAGCTGGGGCCAGGTGGCCGAACGCAACCTGGAGGGCCTGCGCCGACTGGGACACCTCAACGATGAAGAGGTGACCCTGCTGCGCCGCATGCAGATGCAGCAAAAGGCCCTGCCTTCTGGCCGTTGGCTATGGATTGGCGGCACCGAATGGATTGAACAGCGCCATAATTTTTCCGGAGCATATAATTGCACTTCCACCAACTTGGTGGATTGGGAAGCCTTCGCCTTGATGATGGATCTGGCGATGATGGGCTGCGGCACCGGCGCCATCATTGAACCGCGCCTGATTGAACGGTTGCCGGTTATTCGTAATACCTTGATCATCGATGGTGTAAGCGCCATCGGCGTCACTCCGCCAGCCCAGCGCCAGCAACTCACCACCCACACGGTGGCCGCTGACCAAGTAACGATCAAGGTAGGTGATACCCGCCAGGGCTGGGTTGAGAGCTATCGGCTCTTACTGGCACTAAGCAGTGATGAACGATTTGAGGGGCCGATCCATATCACGGTCGACCTCAATGACGTGCGGCCGGTGGGCGAGAGCCTCAAGGGCTTTGGCGGCATGGCCAACCCCGTCAAACTCGCCGATCTTTACAGCCGGGTCGCCCACTTGCTCAATAAAGCCAAGGGCCGCAAGCTCAATTCGGTGGAATGCTGCCTGCTGATTGATGAGGCCGCTGTCACCATCGTGGCGGGCAACATCCGCCGCAGTGCTGGCATGCGCCAATTCGCCGCTGCCGATTTGGCGGCGGCTACGGCCAAGGACAACCTCTGGCAACAGGACAGTGAGGGGAACTGGCGCATCGACCCGGAGCGGGACTCCCTGCGCATGGCCAACCACACCCGGGTCTTCCACCACCGTCCCAGCCGCCAACTGGTGCTGGAGGCCGTCACCAAACAATTCCAGAGTGGCGAGGGGGCGATTCAATTTGCGCCGGAGGCCATCGCCCGCGCCAATGCCGACCTGCTGCCGACCCCGGAACTGCGCCAGGAGTTTGTTGGCATCTACAGCGACCAGGGCCGCGATGAGGCCGCTCGCTGGTTGCAGTTGCACCACAGCAACATCAGTGAAGCGGAAATGGAACATCGCCTGGGGCGCTATGGGCTTAATCCCTGCGGCGAAATCCTGGGGGCTGATTTTCACTGCAACTTGGCCGAAGTCCACCTCAACCGCATCGATCCCCACAACGAGCAGGACCAGGCGGATGCCTTCCGGGCAGCGGGTCTGGCCGTGGCCTGCCTGCTCAACCACGACTTCGAAGTTGAGCGATATCGGCAGAGCCGACTATGGGATCCGATTGTCGGCGTCAGTTTCACGGGCCTGTTCGACTTCTTCGTGCATGCCTTTGGCACCCCCTGGCTGAAGTGGTGGGAGGCAGGCCGTCCCGACACTGAAGAAGGTCGCCAGTTCCGGCAGCAGGAGGCCGCTTACCTGGGCCGCTGGAAGCAAACGGTGAATGAGGCCGTCTGGGAGTACTGCGACCGCCATGGCATCCGCCGGCCGAACCGCTGCACCACGGTGCAACCGGCGGGCACCAAGAGCTTGTTGACAGGTGCCAGCCCGGGCTGGCATCCCCCCAAGGCCCAACGTTTCATCCGCCGCATCACCTTCCGCAAGAACGATCCGGTGGCCCTGGCCTGTCTGGACTATGGCTACACAATCGTGCCCAGCCAAAGCGACAAAGATGACCAAGGCCGCCTCCTGGATGATCCCTTTGATCCGCGCTGCGGCGAATGGCTGGTTGAAATCCCTACGGAAGTGAGCTGGGCCAATCTACCGGGGGCAGACACAGTTGAAATCAACAACTTTTCAGCGATGGCCCAATTTGATTTCTATATGCAGGTGCAAAAACACTACACAGCTCATAACACCTCCGCCACGGTTGAGTTTCGCGAAAATGAAATCGAACCCCTGACAGATGCCATCCACCAGGCGATCGAGCGGGGAGATGGTTACATCTCAGCGGCCCTCCTGGCCCGCTTCGATGCCAATGCCACCTTCCCCCGCCTACCCTTTGAACCGATCGACGCGGCCACCTACCAGCGCCTCTCCGCTGAGGTCGTCAACCGGCGCCAGGAACCGGATTTCTTTGCTGCCCTGCGTCGCTACGACGGCGGTGCCGCCTTGGCCGAAGCCGGTCCCGCGGGCTGCGATTCGGACAAGTGTTTGCTACCGCTGGCCAAGCCGGTGGGATGAGTATATCCAGCGATATTTCTTTTGCTGACTTCGTTTCTGGGGCAAGCAAACAGCTCTGCCCAGCACGCCCCTAACTCTCGAAGCATCCTGCTAATCAGGCGGCTTACCGTGACTCGTCAGATTCTATTTGGCATACCTGTTTAATGCGTAAATGGTTCCATCTGCGTCAACGGTATCTTAGTTTTCTTCGCCTGCGAGAAAACACTTTTGATGATCGAGAGCAAACATTTAGCGTGAAGGAAAGATTTTTCGTGCAACGCTTAACTCATCGCATGTGTACTGTATGACGAAATTCTGAGATCCAATCGCTTTACATCAAAGCAATCTACCAAGTCTGAGATGGATTTTGGTATCGCTTGAAGAACAGGCAGTCGGTTTATTTCAATTATGAGCAAAAGCATGCAAACTAATCCTTTCTTGCCTCTTCGCAGGCCGCTGGCCTGGAGCTTCTGCTCCAATGGCGCCGAGCCATGCACCCAGAAGGCCCGCATCTACCCGAACGGTACCCATTAGCAAATCAGTAAAACATGGACCAACTCGTTGATGAGCTAAGCTTACTTTTCCAGCAAACTCTTAAGCCTTTCAAGCATTGACAAACAATCTTTTGGCTCACCCACCACCTCCATTCGCCCCGACTTGGACTCCCAGTGACAAGGAAAACCCAAGGAATTCAGCAACGTCTTAAGCTCCTCAAGAGTTCATTAAAAATCATGGCTGGAAACAGAGATGGGGGAAAGATCAGTACTTAAGTGAATTAACCGAAAACCGACATTCTCCAAGCAATGTTTCTGGTCCACAACAAGCCACAGCAAGCACCCCTGTTAGCAGCAGCAATTGTAGGAGCTTGCCGCTTGGAGGGGACTTGGTCGACGCCACTGCAACCCCAATTGCTGGAAGTACTCTTTGAAAAATTGCTCGGTTATAAAGCCGATTTCGACACCCTGGCCCCCGCCCGGGCGCTCGACGTGGCCGTCGCCTTGCCCTCGCCCGAGCAACGCCATGAGCTGGTGGAGCTGATGGTCTTGATGGAGCTGGTCTGCCGGCCCATACCCGCCCCCCTGCGCGAATCGGTGGAACGGTGGGCCGCCGAGCTGGGCGTGGATGACAACGGCCTGCTGCTGGTGAGGGATCTGGCGGCCAATGCCCAGGCCCGCGCCACGGCGGACTTCTACCGCCTCAACTGGATCGGCGACGGTGACCCCCAGGACGACCCCCATTTCCAGGAGCTACTGGCCCACTACGGCAGCGTCGCCTACGCCCTCACGGTCGAAGCAGACCCCGCCATCACCGCCCGTTGGCAGGCCCTGGCTGACTGTCCCGCGGGCAGCCTGGGCCAGGCGCTGCATGGCTTCTATCAAGAACGAGGATTCTGCCTGCCCGGTGTGGTTGGCTCTGGCAACGAGGCCCTGGCCCAGCACGATTGGATCCATGTGATCACGGGCTATGGCACCACCCCCCTGGGCGAAATGCAAGTCACGGGCTTCATGGCCGCCGCCAGCCCATCCGCCGGCGCCATGCTCGGTTTTCTCGGAGCCGTCTGCATCTGGCAAACGGGTCTACTGCGCAGTGTCGTTGTCACGCCATCCCACCACACCTCCCTGACCGATGCCAGCGCCGCCGAACAGGTAGCCGCCGCCATCGCCCGCGGCAGCCGCTGCAAGGTGGATCCATTGGTCGGCATGGATTACTTCAGCATCGCTGACCTTCCCCTCGAGATGATCCGCCGAGATTGGGGCCTGCTGGATTGAGGGCCCATACCTGAAAGGCCCTACAAGGCAGAAAGCAGAATTGAGCGATGCTTGATGGCGTAGCACCTCCCCCATGACCTCCAGCGACCCCAACCAGCCTGCAGCGGAAGCTCCCCGTCCGCCCCTGCCGCCCTTCACGGCCGCAACCGCCGCCCAAAAAGTGCGTATGGCGGAAGACGGCTGGAACGGCCGCGACCCCCAGCGGGTCGCCCTGGCCTATAGCAGCGACAGCGTCTGGCGCAATCGGGCCGAATTTGTCCAGGGACGCGACGCCATCGTCGCTTTTTTGGAGCGCAAATGGCGCCGCGAACTCGACTACCGCCTGATCAAAGAACTCTGGGCTTGCGCCGATCACCGCATCGCCGTCCGCTTTGCCTATGAGTGGCACGACGATGGCGGCCACTGGTATCGCTCCTATGGCAATGAAAACTGGGAATTCAACGACCAGGGCCTGATGGTGCGCCGCATCGCCAGCATCAACGACCTTCCCATCCAAGAGAGTGAACGGCTGTACCACTGGCCCCTAGGTCGCCGCCCGGACGACCATCCCGGCCTCAGTGATTTAGGTCTTTAAATCTTTAGGTCTTTAGGTCTTTAGGTCAGTAGATCGGCCCAGCATCACTTCCAAACGATCGGCCAGGGCAGCGGCGATTGACCCTTTGCCCTGGACCCGTTGGGCCCCCTCGGCATCGACAATCCAGGCGGTTTGCTCCTCCCCATGCACCTCTTCGGCCCGGTTGGCAACCACGAGCTGGCTGGCACCGAGCCGGCGGCGGGCCGTGGCAATCAGCTCTTCAGTAGATACCCCCTGCATCACCTTGAAGCTGACCATCACCAAGGCTGGATCCGCCGCCCGCACCAGTTCAATCACCTTCTCGGTCGGCTCCAGCTCCAGCTCCAGGGGGCCCAGGCCACTGGCGATCTTGCCGGCGACCGGGTGCCTGGGCCGGTAGTCGGCCACCGCCGCACTGAAAATTCCCGCCTCCAGGCCTTCGGCCACCGCCGCCAAAGTCAACCGCCGGTAGTCGTCGTAGCTGGCGGCCAACGTGTAAGGCAACCAGGCAGGTGGCCGCCAACCGCCATCCCCCAGCACAAAACGCACCTCGGCACCGCGCAACAGCAGCTCTTCGCTGATCGCCGCCCCCAGCCGGCCGCGAAAGCGGTTAACAATGGCGCGCACGCCATCAAGCGGCACGGGCGTCGGACCGCCGGTCACCAACAGGCGCCGGCCCACCAGGGCACTGGTCGAAACGGCCCGGCACACCGCCGCCACCAGTAGCTCCGCCGCCGGCAGATTGTGTTTGCCGTAGGCATCGCGAGGGGTGATGAAACGCACCCCCAGCTGCTGCAACAGGCGGCCATTGCGTTCCAGCAGCGGCGTATGCAACGAGCCATGCATCGTCGGCGCCACCAAAATCTGGGTGCGCCCCTGGCCCAGGCGCCCCATGGCCGAGGCCAGCGCCGCCGTCACCACCGTGTCAGCCACCCCGGCGGCCATCTTGCCAATCGTGTTGTAAGTGGCTGGTGCCACAAGCCAGGCATCAAACGGTTCGCTGTCGCTGAGGTGCTCGGCCCGCCAGCTCAGTTCACGGATCACCGGCTGTTCGCAGGCCCACTCCAAGGCATCAAGGCCCACATAGCGCAATGCCTCCTGGCTGCAGAAGGCCGTCACCCGCGCCCCCCGGCGCCGCAGAGCCCGGGCCAGCTCCGGTGCTTTCAGGGCCGCAATGCCACCGCAAACCACCAAGGCGATGCGCCGGCCCTGCAGGTGCCGCGACAGCAAGGGCACCTCATGGTCCCCCAATGGCGGCGAACGGGGGGGGCTCCAGTCCCACTCGCTGAAAGTCACGGCGCCGGGGCAGAGACGGCGGCCCGCCGGCGCGGTAGGCGCCGCAGTCGCACCGGGGCGCCATGGCCCAATGTCACCCCCCGGCGCGCCTGGGGCACGGCACGGGCATTGGCCGAGGCAAAGTCCATTTCGCCCAATATCGTCGCCAGCACAATCTTCAGTTCCATCTGGGCCAGGGCGGCCCCAACGCAGCGCCGCACCCCGGCCCCGAAGGGCATGTATTCATAGGGGCTGAACTGGCGCTCCAGAAACCGCTCCGGTCGAAAGCTTTGCGGTTCGGGATAGAGGTCGGGTCGTTGATGCAACAGGTAAATGCAGGCCATCAGCAGGTCGCCTGGTTCATAGCACTGGCCAGCAATTTCGACGGGTGTTTCCACCTGGCGCGCAAAACTCAACATCGCCACCGGATGCAAGCGCAGGGCTTCCTGGCCCACCGCCGTGAGATAGGGCAACTTGATCGGATCCGCCCCGACCCCGGCATCTTCCAGCTCGCTGCGCAGGCGCTCCAGGGCGTGGGGGGTGCGGTGCAACCAATACAGCGCTGATGTCAAAGCGGTGGCCGTTGTCTCGTGGCCCGCCACCAACAAAGTAATCAATTCATCGTGGACATCTTCATCGCTGAGCGGTTCGCCGGCTTCGTCGCGGGCCGCCAGCAACATCGACAGCACATCAAGCCGATCGCCCTCGGGCTGGGCCCGACGCTCGGCAATCATGGCGTAGAGCAACTCGTCGGTCTGTGCAGCCAATTGGCTGATGCGATGGCCTGGACTGAGGGGCCCGAAATCCTTCTGCAGCCAAGGGAAAAACAACACCGCCGAGGTCAAGGGTGTAGCAGTCATCGCTAAACGGCGGGTCAGCAGCGATTCCAGTTCGCCGTGGCGCTGTTGTTGTTCGAGGCCAAAAACCACCTCCAAAATCACCCCCATGCTGATGCGCTGCATCGCCTCCCGCACCGAAATCACCCCCTCCTGCGGCCAAGTTGCCATTTCCTGGCGCGTGATTCGCTCAATCAGGCGCCCATAATTTTGCAGGTGCTCGCCATGGAAACGGGGCATCACCAATTGGCGGCGATGACGGTGGGCAACACCACTCAACAAAATCGTGTTGCGCATGCCGAGCAAGGGGGCAAGGATCAAATTGAGTTCGCCCGGAGAGCTGAATTCACTACCGGTATCGCGACTCATCAATGCCTGAATGGCCTTGGGTTCAGTGAGCAAAAACACCGAACCGCCGCCCATGGCGTCTCCAAAGACGGACACATGGAAACTATCCTCGCCATGGCGTAATTTTTCGCGCAGGAAGCCGGTGGGATCCAGAATCCAGCGGGCCAATTGCCAGCGGCGCCTCAAGAACGATTCCTGCAAGGGCTGAGGGCGTCCCTTGGGGACCAGGCTGGCGGAGGGGCCCGTCACTTCAGGGCTACCCCCATCGACGGGGGCGGCAGTGCGGGTCATGGCGCTAGAGACATTCGTAGCCAAACGCTAGCGATCCTTGCGCGTCTTCAGATCGGCAACCCCAGACACTGGCCGACTACTTCTTGGCTGTTCTCTGACAAGCCGGGCAAGGCCGCCAACTCGCGCAGGGCCTGGCCCATGGCCTGGCGGCGACTGGGGCCATAGCTCTGCCAACGGCTAAAGATTTTGCACAGCCGTGCCGCCGTGATCGGATTGCGCTGATCAAGCAGCCCAATCTGTTGCGCCAAGAAGCGATAACCCGAGCCATCGGCGGCGTGGAAAACCACCACATTCCCGGCCAGCCCCCCCAACACTGCCCGCACCGAATTCGGCGCCATCGGGTCATAACGGGGATGGTCAAGCAGCCGTCGCACCCGCTCCAGGCCATCGTCAAAGGGGGCAGAAGCCTCCAGGGCAAACCAGGCATCGAGAATCACCGGCCGCTCCTGCCAGCGGTCATAGAAAGCATCGAGAGCGGCCTGACGCTCGGCCAGGGGCTGGGGCTGCAGGGCCGCCAGGCCGGCACGGGCCAGGGTCATCGAGGGCCCATCCACCGCCGCGCGGGCCGCCGCAATCGCAGCCGGGTCACCAGCCGCCACCAGCCATCTCCAGATTTGACCACTCAACAGGCGATCGCCGCAACCCTCGGGCCAGGGCAGATCCCACTGGCTGCGGCAACGGTCCAGGGCCTGGTGCAAGGGTGCAGCCAGCACCTCGCCCAAACGACGCCGCAAGCCCTCCAGGGCCCAGTAGAAGGCCGGTGGATCCGGCTCAGTCACGCCCTCCTCCAACTCCGGCAAGGCCGGCAGGCTCATCAGGGCACTGCGGCTGGCCTCCGAGAGGGTGGGATCCGCCAAGATGCGGCCGAAAGCCTCCAACAACTCATCCTCTAGCAGGGCATCAGGACGTCCCTTGGCCCGCCGTCGCAATGCCCGCCGCAGCAGCTGTTGCCCCGCATCCCAGCGGGCAAAAGGGTCGCTGTCGTGGGCGAACAGGTGGACCAATTCACGGGCGGGCCTGCCGATCTCCAGCAGTACGGGAGCTGAAAAATGGCGCAGCAGCGAAAGGGCTGGGGGCTGGGCCTGATTCGGCAGGCCCTCAAACCGCAGGGTCTGTTCAGCCCTATCGATCACCAGCACCTTGGTGTGGCTACCCCAATCTCGCGGTGGATCGGCAGCCACCGCCACACCCTGGGATCCGCTGCCGATCTGCACAGGCCGATCCTGCCCAGATTGATCGACTAGGCCAAGGGCCACTGGAATCACGAGCGGCTGCTTGTGCGACTGGCCAGGAGTCGGGGGCGTCTGCTGGGAGATCGTTAGCTCAAGGGTTCCCCGATGGCGGTTCCATCGCCGCCGAATCCGCAGCAGCGGCGTGCCGGCCTGGCTATACCAAAGGCGGAACTGTTCAAAGTCAAAAGGAAGCTCAACATCGGCCGCCGCGTCACGCATCGCGGCCAAAAAATCATCAATGGTTGCTGCCGATCCATCATGGCGGTCCACATAAAGGGCCATGCCTTTGAAAAAGGTTTCCTGCCCCAAAAGGGTTTGCAAGGCCCGAATTAACTCCGCACCTTTTTCGTAGATGGTGGTGGTGTAGAAATTATCGATTGCTTGGTAATGATCCGGCTGTACAGCATGGGCCGTCGGCCCTGAATCCTCGCGAAATTGACTGTTACGCAAAAATGCAACATTTTCAATTCGGTTCAAGGAGTGACCATGCAAGTCTGCACTAAAGCACTGATCTCTGAATACGGTCAGGCCCTCCTTAAGCGACAGCTGAAACCAGTCGCGACAGGTGATGCGATTACCGGTCCAATTATGGAAATACTCATGGGCAATGACACTTTCAACCCGCTCCAACTCCGCGTCCGTAGCCGTTTCGGCGTCGGCTAGCACCAACTTGGAATTAAAGATATTCAGACTCTTATTC
>JBKDVK010000172.1:0-22890 GCA_046338875.1 Cyanobacteriota bacterium
CGTTAGCCGGCCCATGCTCAAAGCCAGAAGTGGCCGCATTATCAACATCACTTCTGTTGTGGCTTTGATGGGCAATCCAGGCCAAGCCAATTACAGTGCAGCCAAAGCAGGCGCGATTGGTTTAACCCGCAGTACTGCCGCTGAATTCGCCAGCAGAGGTGTGACTGTTAATGCTGTTGCTCCAGGGTTTATAGCGACTGACATGACCAAAGAACTGGAAAGCGAAGCAATCATTCGCTCCATCCCCCTTGGCAGAATGGGTAGCCCAAAGGAAGTGGCCGGCGTCGTCCGCTTCCTTGCAGCCGATCCAGCCGCAAGCTATATCACTGGCCAAGTAATACAGGTGGACGGTGGCATGGTAATGCGCTGAAGACAAAACCCTAGACATAGATGTCGACGGACATCCATTCGGCATAATACCACCTGATTCCGCCTGAATCTTCCCATCCATCAATAACAATTAAGGAAAGGAGCGACACAATCTTAACTAGTAATTAGATTGGCTGCAATAAAATCTGACATCGCTTTCATCTCAAATCACCTATAGCAGCGGGTTACAGTAGCAACCCATGCAAAACTTGACATATTGCTCTACTTCAAAAGCCTGGAGAAAACTTCTAGTGACTGCAACAAAATACCAAGCAAGATGTTGATCCAGTACAAATCTCAAACACACCTGTGAGAGCGGCCTGCTGCCTCCATGTCACTAATGCGGCCCATTGCAATTAATGCGGAGCGAATACTGGCAGATTCCTCAAAAAGAATCGTCCAACCACGTCCAAAGCGGAAAATGGCTCATTTTTGTAAGGGCTCGGCACTGAAAATAGCAACCGCACTGATTCCGACTTCAACAGGATGACCCCAGTAATAAAGCGCGAAGGCAGCCAGGATCGAAACCTCTTTCTCTAATCCTAGACACGGTATGCCGCCTGGCCTAGCGCGGCTCAAGTTCTTTGACCAGCCAAGCATTCGGTGGCATCTTGCATCAGGATTCTCCTTCCAACAGTCAAAAGAACAGCTTTGGCTCGCTCATCGCCATCAAATTCATGCCATGATTCAACTCGCCAGTCGGTTTTGTCATTAAAGCAAGGCAACTAGGTGGCCTGCTCCGTCTTATCGACAATGATGGCAACAAGATTGTGGCGATTGCTTTACTGATCGCGCTTCTACCGCCGACACCCTAGAACAACTCCGTAACCTTGGAGCTTACAGGTCCCGTACAGCACCAATCAGCAAAGCAATCAAGCCTGCCCCAAAGCAAGCCGCACAAAGCTCTTGAGTCCGCAAACAAACGGGAAAATCAAACGAGGCAACCCCTTTCATTAGCAAAATGCCATCCAACGTCAGGGTTAAACAACGTATTTGTTCCTAAGTGCGAGCCATTGCATGAGCATGTGGGTGAAGTCGGGAACTAAGCAAAGGCTTTGATCCTTTTGCGCCCCTCTTGACAGGTAAAACAATTTACATTAGTATTTTGGCCCGACGGGCATAGGCAGAACCTACCCGAACTCTTACCACCATCATGGGCAGGCCCGAGCCTCAATCTTCCTCATGGCAGGGGACAAAAGTATTGATCACTGGAGGGGCTGGTTTTATTGGCTCTACTTTGGCTATACGCGCTGTAGAACTGGGAGCTGATGTAACAGTCATCGACAGCCTCATCCCTGAATACGGCGGTTGTTTATACAACCTTGAGCCCGTCAAGGATAGAGTAAGAATAAATCTTTCCGATATCAGAGACAGCTATTCCCTACGTCCATTAATTGAAGATATCGATATTTTGTTTAATCTTGCCGGTCAAACGAGTCACATGGATTCCATGAAAGATCCTCACACAGATCTCACTATCAACTGCATGGCCCAGCTCAATTTACTTGAAACCTGTCGACAATTTAATCCCAGTATCCGTATCATTTTTGCAAGCACTCGTCAAATTTATGGCAAACCCAACTACTTACCCGTCGACGAAAATCACAGCATCAATCCCGTGGACATTAATGGCATCCATAAGTATGCAGCAGAGCAGTACTATGGTCTTTATGGCAAAGTTCATGGTATTCGCAGTTGTATACTTAGATTAACTAATACAATTGGTCCACGGATGCGAATCAAAGATGCTAAGCAAACCTTTGTTGGTATTTGGATTCGTCAAATTCTTGAAAGTGAACCAATTGAAGTCTGGGGTGGTGAGCAATTAAGAGACTTCAATGATGTTGAAGATGTTATAGAGGCTATGTTAATTGCCTCCCAAGACAGCAATTGTTTTGGCAAAGTTTTCAACCTTGGTAGCGAAGGAAAAGTCAGCTTAATACAGCTCGCTAACATGATGAAAGAAATCCATGGTAGTGGCGAGATCAAGATCATGGCATATCCCCCAGAGCGAAAAAAAATTGATATTGGTGACTATCATTCGTCCTTTGCGCGATTTAAAGATATGACCGGTTGGGAACCTGCCATAACCCTTGAGCAAACCCTGCGCAGGACTCTAGACTACTATTCGGATCATCTTTCGGTCTACATCTAAGCCAATCCAACCTTCCATGAGCTTCCACGACAGGATCAATTTTCCACAAAAAGATACCAAATTCCATCAAGCTCTTATTGATTATGCATTGCAAAATATTATTAATACAGGGCAATTAATTCTTGGCCCAGGCGTGAAACAATTCGAATATGATTTCGCTAATTGGTTATCTCATGATATTGAAGCTGTACATTGTATTGGAGTCGGGAATGGTACTGATGCGCTCGAACTTGCCTTACGTGCTGCAGGCATACAGGCCGGTGATCACGTGGCTTTGCCTTCTCATACGGCCTACGCAACGGTTGCCGCAGTTCTAAGAGTGGCGGCCATCCCCATTTTTATTGATGTTCAGAGTGATCGGCCTGTAATCAGTGCCGAAACATTGGCCCACACTTTAAGTCTTTGTAACAGTATAAAAGCAGTAATAGCAGTTCATCTTTATGGAGAAGTTTGTGAACTTGAATCGATTCAAGCTCTCTGCAATCTAAATCATCTAACCCTTATTGAAGATTGTGCCCAAGCAACGGGAAGTCTTTATCGCAATCATCGCGTCGGGACCTTTGGTGATTTTGCTGCATTTAGCTTCTACCCAACCAAGAATCTAGGAGCAATGGGTGACGGAGGTATGCTAGTTGTCAATCCAAGAATTAACCAAAATCAGCTAGAAATAGCGAGACAGATGCGATTCTATGGCTGGAATGACAGCAGGGAAGCAGTAAATTTTGGAGTCAACAGCCGTCTGGATGAATTTCAAGCAATATTATTAAGCGGCAAGTTACATAATCTTGACTTACAAATTGAAAGACGGCGTGAACTGGCAGCACTCTATTATTCCGAACTGGAGCCATATCTTGGTAACCAAATTATTGATTTACCATCTGATCAAGACCATTGGCATCACAGTTATCATCTCTATGTGATCCAATTGCAGCCAAATCTAAGAAATAAACTTATGGAAGCTTCTAAGCAAGCCGAAATCCCCCTTGGCTTACATTATGCTTTACCATGCCACAAGCATCAATATATAATCAATAACTACCCCAGTCATCATTCACTACCAAATACAGAAACAATTGTGGATCAAGTTTTGACTCTACCACTCAATCCATATTTAAAATCAAAAGACATTCGAAAAGTTTGTGAGTTCATTAAAAATATTATTCATTAATTATGTTTTTCTACATGTTCTTGCCTGCTAACCTTTTCACTTGGGATAGATATTTCTTATGATTAAGAAAGAATATGATTTTACCATCGTGATTCCTCTCTACAAGAGTGAATCTAGCATACCTTACCTGCTCCAGCGCCTAGAAAATTTATCCACAGATGAGTTATGGAACGTAGTATTTGTGGATGATGGAAGTCCTGACGGTACATTTGACAAGATTAGAACTTTACTGCAAAACTCACCAATAAATGCTATTCTTGTTCGCCATACACGTAATTATGGAGAGCATAACGCCGTATTAACCGGATATAGATATGCCAGTGGAGATTACATCTTGAATCTAGATGATGATCTTCAAAATCCCCCAGAAGAAGCATTACGAATGTTGCAATATGCACGGGATCATAATTTCGATGTTGTATATGGAAACTATAGAACAAAGAAACATTCTATATGGCGTAACACGGGAAGCTTGTTTGCCAATCTAACCGCAAAGTTTCTTCTTGATATTAATGGCACTGAATATCTCTCCAGCTTTCGCTGTGTAAGCCTTCTTATGGCGAAAAGTATTGCACATTATAAAGGCCCTTATGTCTATATAGATGGTATTCTTTCCCAGCTTACTTCTTCCATATCAAGCATAGACGTCCATCATGACGAAAGGTTTATTGGCGAAAGCAATTACAATATACGCCGCTTAGTAAGACTATGGTTAGTTATTTTAACTGGTTTTTCTTTGATGCCCTTGCGAATTGCAATATTGGTTGGACTTTTTACTGCTTTAATCGGAGCGTCAGGGTTAGTCTATGCATTATTTTTGACTTTTTTTGATAAGCATCAAGTACCTGGCTGGACGTCGATAATTTCGTCAATCCTATTTTTTGGTGGCATACAATGCTTATTACTTGGTGCTTTAGGTGAATATATTGGACGCATCTATCTAGCAATGAGTGGCAAACCACAGTCACTCGTGCGTAGTATTGATAGTTTTAATTAATCAAGCTTTAATCCTATCGACTAACTAACCAACTAGAGCTAGGCGAATAATATCAACTATTATTATCAATTGGCTCAGCAATAACTTCTCGTAACTTTCTAATACGTTGCAGCAACTTAAGCCGGCGGCTGCGAGCTGTAATTGTCAAAAATAATCGAATCGGAATATAAACTAATGCCATGGCTAAGCCAAAAGCAGAAATCAGCAAAAAAGCCCATCCGTCTCCCCCTGAAACATGATCAAAGATTCTTTCAGGGCCATCGGAAGAAAGCAATAGCTCACTAACCTTAAGATCTGAGTTCAAAAGTGTCAAAAATCTATCCATAGAGTCATCCTAGACTAAAATGAACAGTCCTGGCTCAAATTTGAAAAATCTTTCGTTTTTAATAGTTTTTCTGCATAAGTTTAACAAAAAATAACATAATAAAAATTCTTTGGCTAGTTAATTTGAACAACGACGCTAATTACGGTTACTTGAGGACTCTTCCTGAATTCTCTTACAATAGTTAGAAACTTGAAGGTCAATTCCAGTAATTGCTGTACCGACAACCACGGCATCTGCCCCTTCACGCAGAGCTTTTGCTGCATCGGTGCTGCTGCTGATGCCACCTTCGCAAATCAGCAACACATCCGCAGGTAGTTCTGCACGCAACTGAGGCAATAGTTCCCAGGCAGGAGGATGAAAAGAATGTGTAAGCTTAGTGTACCCATAGAGAGTTGTACCAACCCATGTACAGCCTAATTCAGCAGCTTTAAGACCTGAGTTCAAAGAATCAACATCTGCCATGACTGGTACGGAAAGTTCTTGCTGAATTCGCCGCATCAGGATTTCAAGTGAATCCCCATCAGGACGGATGCGATCAGTAGCATCTAAAGCCACAATGTCAGCACCAGCTGCCCATACGGATTGAACTTCATGCCAGCCTGGTGTTATATAGACATCGCTATGCTCAAATGTTTGCTTCCATAATCCTACAATCAGTGCCGCAGGACATCGTTGACGAACAGCTGAAATGTGTTCAGGACTTTCTAAACGAACCCCTACGGCACCATTGGCTAGGCAAGCCTCGGCCATAGCAGCAATTACGTGAGAATCACGAAGTGGCGAACCTAATGGTGCCTGCACTGAGACAATTAAACCTCCGCGTACCTTATTGGCAAGCTGTCGGACATCAGCAGCAACAATAGTCATCGTTTAATTCAGTCTTCGATCAAGCAAGGGCCTAATAGCTATAAACAAAAACAGGGCCAGCGAAGCAAGAATTGCAATGCATGTCAAGGAGTTCAGGGAACCATAGGGTGCATTCAAAACAATATCTGTAAGATCGAAATGATTTGAGTAGCTAGCTCTTATGGGTTCAATGGCAAGAGTCAAAGGATTAATAGATGCCAGCCAAGCTAGCCAATTTGGCATGAAGCTCAAGGGAGCTAAAGCAGTACTGGCAAAAAGAAGCGGTAAATTACTGATGAAAATAACGGCAATCAGTTCGATGTGACCTGGCAAGCTAAACGCAAGTGCCAAACTTAGGGCGGTTACGGCAAAAATCAGCAGGGAAAGCACTGAAATGACAATAAACATTCCAGCCAAGGAGGGCCAGCCATAACCCAAAAATCCAGCTGCAATAATGATGGCAATACTCTGAATCAGACTAAGGAGCGTAATATAGATAACTGAAGCCAATACAATTGAAGCCCGCGAACGAAGAGGAGCTACTAAAAGTCGATTCAAAAAACCAAATTCACGATCAAACATAACCGGCAGCCCCGCATTTAAAGCGGCACTGAAGGCCGTAAAAACAATCACACCAGCTCCCAAAAAGCGGCCATAACTACCACCACCTGGAAGCAAACCCTCAGGAGCATTAGCGAAGAGGGCACCAAATAAAAAGAGCCATATCAAGGGCTGAAGGATACCGGCCAGCAACGTCGATGGACGACGAATCAACTGTAGGAAAAGGCGTCGGGTCAGAGCCAAGGTTTCTTGGAGAATCTCCGCTGCCGCCGAAACCTGGGGCAATGGCCTTTGACCACCAGTGCCAAATGATTCCGATTGAACTGAAGGTGAAGTGATTGTCATAACACCATTTTACATGGACTGTTTCCGTTCTGCCTTGGGATCCCGCAGGCCGGCCACAGCGAGCTCGGCATCGAGGAGCGTGCGACCAGTGGCCTGCAGGTAGACATCATCCAGACTTGGACGACTCTGGGTGAGAGAAAAAACGGGTATGCTCTGCTCAATTAGATGGTTTCGAACAGTCTCGCTGACATCTTGGCTGTCAACAAGTAAATTCAGGGAGTATCCCTGGGACTGGTTGATAACGACATCGCGTACACCTGGGCATTGGAGCAAGAGATTACGCAGATGCGTCGATTCCTTAACGTCACTAAATTCCCTAACTTTTAAGGTAACACGTTCTCCACCAAGTGCCTTCTTTAGCTCAGCAGGTGTGCCTTCGGCGATGACTGAACCAGAATCGAAAATAGCCAACTGATCAGCAAGTGCATCGATTTCTTCAAGATAATGGCTACTTAAAACCACAGTTACGCCTTGATCACGAAGCTGGCGAAGGACTTGCCAAACAACAGCACGACTTTCAATATCTAAACCAACCGTAGGCTCGTCAAGGACAAGCAACTTGGGAGAATGCAATAGACCAGCTGCCAGGTCAATGCGACGACGCATCCCACCTGAATAGGATCCGCAGCGACGATCAATCCATCCGCCCATATCGAGAAGATCAATCAATTCAGAAATTCTTTTTTCGCGCAGGTTACGGGGTAGATGATAAAGATCTGACTGAAATATGAGTAATTCTCGGCCAGTCAGAATTTTGTCAATGGCAACATCTTGGGCCACGTAACCCAGCAGGCGACGTACTTGCCTTGGCTGGCTGATGGCATCGATACCCGAAACCGTCACTGTGCCTGAATCAGGAGCCAACAAAGTACAAAGAATACGTAAGCAAGTGGTCTTTCCTGATCCATTGGGTCCAAGAATGCCATAAAGGATGCCCTCAGGCACCTGCAAAGAAAGATCATTGAGAGCCTTTACAGGCTGCTGCTTTGTTCCCCCGTAGGATTTGCTGAGATGTTGAAGCTCGATCAAACCGTGGATGCTCCAATGGGCCCAACTCAAACTAATCTAGGCAATCGCCGTGTCCCTTGGCTAAGTCGGGGTCAGCGCTGAGGTTTTCGAAAAAATTTGCACCAGCTCAATGGGGTTGACAGATGCTGTCACCAGTTGGGTTCTCGATAGCACGAGCAACAGGCAAACGCCAAACAAATAGAGGATCGACCAGCGGAAAAGACTTCGGGCTGGAAGCGGATCCTCAGGCTGAAGCCGCAGGCGGCCGACTAACTGCAGAAAACGGGCATTGAACGGCAGGATCAGAATTCCGTAAAACCAACCTCCTGTTGGTAAGACCAGAACGCCTAAAAAGCTGGTAACGACGGTGAGAAGACCATATACGCTAATCCAGTTAGAGGTAACTTTTGCACCCTTAACAACCGGGAGCATTGGAATGCCTACCGATCGGTAATCCTCCCTAAGCAGCAAAGCCAGGGACCAAAAGTGAGCTGGGGTCCAAAGCATCACCAGTGAAAAAAGCCACAATCCTCCCCAACCAGGCTGGGAGGACGCCGCTACGGCTCCCACAAGCGGGGGGATCGCCCCCGCTAGTCCTCCAATGACAATATTCTGGCTTGTTCTTGGTTTGAGCCAAGCTGTATAGAGAAGAACGTAGCTGCATAGCCCTAGCAAGGACAAAGCGGCCGCCAATGGATTGACCAGAAGCGTCAGCACCAGTACCGAAGCTGTGGCAAGGCTGATGGCCAAGACCAAGGCCTGTTGTTGGGCCAGCCTTCCAGATGGGAGGGCCCTTCGACTTGTTCTCACCATCTTGGCATCGAGATCCTGTTCCCAAAGACAGTTCAAAACGCCTGCAGCTGCAGCAGCGAGGGCGCCCCCCACCAAAGTCGCCAAAAATCGAACTGGTGACAAAGGCCAGGGTTCGGCCACCGCCATGCCGCCAACCGTGGTGGCCAGCAAAAGGGGGATCAATCGGGGCTTGAGAACCTCCAACCATGCCGGAAGTTGTGGTCGAGTTGATCCAGTCTGTGAAGATTGGGGTTTGGCTTGCGCCGCTTGATAGGGAACCGGATTCAGAGACCTAACCAAAATCAATAACCTCCTGTCCGGGCCAAGAACTCGTAGTCATCAACAAGGTTCGACCAATGGAAGCTCCGAGAAAGGCCACTAGCAAAGCAGCAATAAACTGGTGGGAAATGGTTAGCAAGGGGATGTCCAGATGAACTATCAAGTTCAATCTACCGATGAGGACTTGACCCAATCCAAAGATAATAGATAGATAGGAAAAACACTTCAACATTCTGTGGGAACTTGGCAGGAAGGTTGCAGCGATTGCCATCAAAACCAATCCGACTAGCACTGGGTAAGCCAGCAATCGGTGATTCATCAGCCAGTTACAAGATTCACCAAGATCCAAACAACGCTCTGCCGCCCATTGACTTGCCATCAGGGCACCCACCAGGCACTGCGCCAGCAAAGCAAGCATCGCCACCAGGGGCAAAGGCCACCACCACCCTGGCAAGCGTGGGGGGTAATCAGAAGAGGAACCGCCTGAATCGAGAAGTAGGCACTTGCACCGCAAAGCCTGATCTGTCGCGCATAGATGAAGCAACAGCACCAATGCAGTGCCCAGATGGGCAGTGACACTATTGGAAGCCAGCAGAGAAGTGACGGTTATGGCTCCGAGAGCCGCCTGGACCGCTACCAAAAACAGCGCCGCAAGCGTGCACCAGGGAAGCCAGTTGGGTAGGGAGGGTCGACGTAATACAACAATTAAATTGAGAGCCAGCAGAGCCAAACCTATAAAAAATGCATCGACTCGATGGAACCATTCCAGAAAAACCTGGAGGTTCATCTGCTTGCCGGGCAGCAAACTTCCATAACAAAGTGGCCAGTCAGGGCAAGCAAGTCCTGCCTCCATGACCCGTGTTGATCCGCCAATCACAATTAACGCAATCACCCCAACGACAAGATGGGAAGTGATCCCCTGAATCAATCGCAACAAACCAACAGGAGCATCCGCTGCAGAACCTGAGAGAAAATCAGCAGCATCGGGGGCAATCATTTTGGCCGCTCTCCATTCCATATCCTGAAATGCCTTCAGGCTGACTCAGACCCTAGCGGGATTAAGCAAGATCAGTGTCTCAACACAATTAGCGCCATAGCCATTGAAATCTTATATGGAAACCCCCGTTCCCACTTAGATCCCGCCTGAGGAATAACGACGAACCCTGGTCAATCCCCTGCTTTGGCTTGTTGCTCTTTGCTTGGAAACCCTTGCAAAGCCGGCCTTGTGCTCGGCAGAATCAGGACAGAATTCTCTGGGCAGGTGCCCTATGACTCTCTTAAGGGCAACGGCTGCTGCCGAAACTGTTCCTTCCCCAGCCACCAGCCCCCTTGAAGGCAAAGCGCTCTTAGACAAGGCCCGCTCTCTGGGGAACCGGCCAGAAGATCAGATCGCCCGAGGCTGTGGCTATGTCGGCCCCAGTGGCCGCGTGCTCAAAAAGAGTTTTTACCGGGCCCTGGTGGCAGCCAAGGGTTACTCCCTGCCCTCGGCCAGCAGCAACTCAAGTCTTAGCCGCGGCCGGCAGGCCGAATTTCGCACCCGGGTCCACGGCAATGGCAACCTGCTGATTGGCCAGGCCTACACCCGACGCATGGGCCTTGAACCCGGCCAGGAGTTCCGCATTGAGCTGCATCGAGAAACCGGCTCCATCTGGCTGCTTCCGGTGGAGGTCCAAGGACAAACCAGTTGATGCAGCCCTGCTTGCGGTGGCAGATCACCTCGGGCTACCCACTCTCACCAACCTTGGGAACGGAGCCAGGCGGCGCTGATTGGGTGGGAAGGTAAAGCTACCCCCTCAGGGCCTGGCTTGGGGTCAGGCGATTGGGGACTAACGGCTTGGCCATTGCCATTGAGCAAGCGTTCGGTGTATTTCGCTAACAGATCAATTTCCAAATTCAACAGGTCTCCCACCTGCCGATACTGAAGGGTAGTAGTGATCCAAGTTTGGGGGATGACGGCGATCCAGAAATGACTGCCATCGTTGTCGCAGCCTGCCAGGGTCAGGCTGATGCCATCTAGGGCAATGCTGGCTTTCTCACAGAGATAGCGGCCCTGCTGTTGGGGATTGCAAGCCACCTCCAGCCGCCAGGACGCTGGTTGGCGCTGGATCCCCAGGATCTCGCCCTGGCCATCGACATGGCCGCTCACCAAGTGACCTCCCAACCGGTCAGAGAGGCGCAAAGCCGGTTCCAGGTTGACCCAGCCCCCCCCATCCGCCTTGGGGGCCAAGGTGGTGCGCGCCAGGGTCTCTTCGCTGACGTCGGCTTGAAAGCCATCACCCACCAGCCTGGAAACGGTCAGACACACCCCATCGACGGCGATGCTGTCACCCAACGCGAGCGGACCAAGAGCCTCGAGATCGCCCCTGACCCAGACCCCGGAACGCCAGCGCTGCAGACGGCCCATGGTTCGCACCAATCCGGTGAACATCTCAAGTCCGCAGACAGCTGGTCATAATCGAGCAATGGGCGGAAGCTGGGGAAGTCTCTGAGGCAACCATGGTCGAGATGAGCGTCGCGGGGATTGCCCTTGATGCGGCCAGCCGCAGTCCGATTGTGCTGCTGCGGGACCCCTCCGGCCGCCGTCAGGTCCCCATCTGGATCGACCAGGCCCAGGCCCAAAACATCCTGGCAGGCATCAACCGGGAGCGGTCGCCCCGTCCCCTCAGCCATGACCTCATGGCCCAATTGATGGCAGCAGGCGGCCTATCCCTTGATCGGGTGATCATCCATGCCATTGAGGACAACACCTTTCGGGCCGTGCTCAAACTCACCAATGCCACGGCAGAGGCCCTGGAACTCGATGCCCGTCCCAGTGATGCGATTGCCCTAGCCCTGCGCACCGGCAGCAGCATCTGGATGCTGGAGGAGGTGGTTGTGGATGCCTCGATTCCAGTCGATGCCGAGGCTGATGCGGTGGACCAGGAGGATTTCAGGCGTTTTCTGGATAACACCACTCCCGCCGCCCTGATTAGACACCTGCGCCAGACCAGTAAGGACGATCCTGCACCAACCGAATCAGCGGCCAGCGAGGAAGACCCTGATGCCGACCTCCCCTCCGATGCCGGCAGCACCTGACTCCAGCGGGAACTGCCGGGGGGAGGCAGCGAACTCACACAGGCGGATCGCCCGCAGACCCTTTGGCCTGGGTCCAGCGGTTTCCCTGTTCACCCTCGGCACGATGCGAGCGGTGGATTCCCTGGCCCAGATGCAAGCAGTGGTCTGGGCCGCCCTTGAAGCCGGCATCAACCACTTGGAGACGGCGCCGGCCTATGGGCCGGCGGAATCCTTTTTGGGCCAAGCCCTGCGCCTTTTGAGCGAACAGGGGCCCCTGGAGCGCCAAGAACTTGTGTTAACTACCAAGTTGCTGCCGGGGGGCAGCGCCCAGGAGGGTCGGCTGGCGGTGCAAGCCAGCCTCCAACGCCTGGGGGTCGCCGCCATCGACAATCTGGCCATACATGGTCTGAACACCCCTGAGCAACTGGCATGGGTTCTGGAGGGTCCCGGCTCGCAACTGCTGGAGACCCTGCTGGCAGAAGGTCTGGTGAGGCAAGTGGGCTTCAGCAGCCATGGGGACAACGATCTGATTGAACGGGCCCTGGAGAGTGGCCGCTTCCGCTTTTGCAGCTTGCATCTGCATCTGTTCGATCAGGAACGCCTAGCCCTGGCCCAGCGGGCTCTGGCCCAAGGCATGGGCGTGATGGCCATCTCACCTGCGGACAAAGGTGGCCGGTTGCAGGATCCGCCCCCCCTCCTGGTGGCGGACAGCGCCCCCTTCGCACCCTTGCAACTCGCCTACCGCTTTCTGCTGAGCCAGGGCATCAGCACCCTGACGCTTGGGGCCACACGCCCAACCGATCTCAGCTGGGCCCAGCAACTGGGTGATGCCGCAGGGCCCTTGAGCGACCAAGAGCGGCAGGCCATCGAGCAGCTCCAAATGGCCGGGCGGGAACGGCTGGGCAAAGAATGGTGCGGCCAGTGCCGTGCCTGTCTTCCCTGCCCCCAACAGGTGCCGATCCCGGCTTTGCTGCGGCTGAGGCAGATGGCGCTGGGCCATGGCATGGAGGCCTTCGCCACGGAGCGCTACAACCTCATCGGCCGGGCCGGTCCCTGGTGGGAACGGGTAAACGCCGAGGCCTGCCAGCGCTGCGGGGACTGCCTGCCCCGCTGCCCCCACGCTCTGCCAATCCCGGACCTGTTGGCCGACACCCACCGTCGCCTCGCTGCTGCCCCGCGCCGCCGGTTGTGGGGTTAGGGAGCCTTTGCGGGGGCGAGATCAGGGGTCGTCTCCCGCCAGAGATCCTGCAGGGATTCCTGCTGTTGGGGAGTCAGGGGGGGCAAGGAGCGACACCGCTCCCAGACCGCCGGAGGTGGCAAGAGCAGATGGGCTATCGACGCAGGAAACGTCTTCAAACTGGCCTCCAGTAGCCCGCGGGGCAGGGGCGGAACCCAACCGGCGGCCAGCAGCAAGGGCAGAAGCGGAGGTTCCAGAATTGCCCCCAACCAATCCAGGGGCGGCGCCGGCTGTTCTGAAACGGGACGCAAGAGGAGATTCCAGCTCAGGGGCGAGCCCGTGGCTGGCAACAGGGCCCGCAAGCGGGGATCCCTGCGCAACAGGGGCACTACCCGCTGGCGTGGCAGCACCGCAGCCTCCGCCTCGCCGGTGAGCAACAAATTGAGCCCATCGCGGTCGTCATAGGCCAGGGCCTGGGCCCTGAGGCGGCGAAGCCTGGCCGGATCGCCCTGGACGAGATCGATTACCACCCGGGGGCTTGAGGGCAGAACCACACCACCTTTCAGGCTGGGATCGAGCAGCACATCCCAATCCTCAGTCGCCTGGGGCACCAGGTCATCCCGTCGTCGCAGCAACAGCACCCAGGGACTGCAGGCCCACGGGAAGGCCACGGCGGCTGAACCCGCTGGGGCGTACAGGCGACTGACGGGCTGGGCGACAGCCTCCAAGCGCTTCAGCAGGGCCGGTGCCCCGAAGGGTTGCAATCTGTTGGCAGGCACCGTGGTGGCCCAGCCATCAAGGCACTGGACCAGGCCAGGGGCTGGGGACTGGCTAACGCTTGCCACCACAGCGGCCGGATCTTCCAGCCAGCGTGTCTGCCAAGGGGCTGGCAATTCAGCAGCCCAAGCCTTGGGCAAATCGCCCCGGTGGGCCACCAGTTCGGCCCTGCTCTGGCGACAACCGGCCAGCCAGCCCAGGCTTAACGCCGCACCGAAGCGCAGCACCTGACGTCGGGGGAAAACGGGCGAAGTCATGGCGGGACCGTAGAGGCTCCCAGGTCCTTTTCGGCCAGCAGGAGCTGACAGGCGCGGTCGCAGGCCCAGGCCAGGGCCTGGGGTTGGCGACCACTCAGCTGCCAAGCCAGGGCCAGTCCTCCGGCACCTACGCCCTCTTTGACAAAGCCCCGCTCGTAATCGAGCAGGGCGGGGTGCTGGGGTGCATGGAAGCGCAGATCGGCAACCAACCCCAGGGGAGTGACTCCCCAACGGCGCTCCAGGGTTTGCAGCAAGCCCCCCAGGTTGCTGCTGGGGTCATTGGCGACCCAAGCGGTGGTGCCGATGGCCACCTGGGCCGCCAAGACCGCCCGCAGAGAAGCGGGGGCCAGGGCCAGGGCCAGGGCCAACACCGCAGCCATCTGGCTGCCACCGGCCAACAGCACCGGCAGCCCCTGGGCAGCCGCCGCCAAAACCAAACCCGCCGCCACAGGTTGCATCGGATCACCAACGGCAGCGACCACCGCCAGGGGGTCAGCGTCGGGCGCAGGCCCCTCCCCCTGGCTGCTGGGCAAGCCAAGGCCGGCCGCCGCCAGACCTTGGCGCACCAACTGGGCCTTGAGCGAGAGATCGGGGTCCCGCAGGCTGCTACCCACCAGTCCTTCCACCGCGAGACCAAGACCGGCGAGCACCGCCTGGGCCGTTGAGGTACCCCCGGGCACACATTCGGCCAGCAACAGGGGCCGCAGCGATCGGGACTTGCCCAGGCCCACCCCCCAGCGTCGCCCAAGGGCAAGCAGACCGGCCACCGTGCCCCTATCCATCGCCCGACCACTGGTGAGGCAACGGGCCGGTCCCGCCCCCAGAGAACCAGGAAGTCGCAGGTGGGGCACGGACGGCGCCACGGCACAACCAAGATCCACCACCAAGGGATGCCAACCCAAGCTGTCCACCACCACTTGCGAGATCAAGGCCGGAGAGACTCCCGCAGCCAAAGGCGGTAGGCCATGGGGCCGATGGCGTCCAGGCCCAAGGACCAGGAGTTCGGCATCTGCTGCCGCAGTGAGGCGACGGCTCTCCGGTGTGGCCCCCGCCGCCGAGATGCCGGGAATCGCCGCGGTGGCAGTTGCCGCCAGCAGCACAACCACCTGAGTCCGATCTGCGGCAGCGCACCAGGCGGCCTGCCAGCGGGACGCCTGGTCTGGGTCGCCCCAAAGGCGACGCAATTCACTCACAGGGGATCGAGGGACACCAGGGCCCTCAAGGCCTCAGGTGGTTCGCTGATGGGGGAGCCCAGCCGCGGGAAAATCCAGTAGGCGACAGCATGGAGACACACAACCATCAAGAAATTCTGAAACAGAACCAGCAGCAGGGCCGCCAGTTGCACCTGGGTGATGTCGAAGCCTGCGGCGAGGCCAGGCAACGGCAACCGCTCCAGCAAGGAGGCGGCGGCGGTAGTGATCAGCACCCAGAGATTCTCGCCAACCAGCACCGAAAGCACCGACACCCTCACCAAAAAACCCAGGGCACCGATAAGGGCCCCAAGGGCCAGGGTCAACCACCAACTCTGTCGCGTCCGCCAACCCCAGCCCAGCCAAAGGGCCAGCAGGCCGAAGGGGAACAGCATCAACGGACCGCGAATCGGCCCCATCAGAGCCACCAGGAGCAAGGCACTGACGGCCACTCCTTCCCAGGCACATCGCCAGCCGTGGCGCAGCTGGAGCAGGGCCAGGGGCAGGGGCAGGGCGAGACGAAAGAGGGGACCGCCCACGGGCAGGTAGTAGAGCGCCACCCACAACAGGGCCGTGGCCGCCGCCAAATAGGCGGTGTCCATCATCTGGCGGGCCGCCCGGGCCGTGAGCTGACGCGAGGAGTTACGAACCAAGAAGAAACAACCTCAGCGGGGGGGCGGGGCGGGCCGGGTAGTAGGAGCCGGAGCAGCGGATTCAGCGGCAGGGGCCGGGCTGGGGGCAGGTGTCGCCGGGGTTGCCGAGCCGGGGGTGATTATTCGCTCAATTGTCTCAACTTCGAAGGACACCCCGGTGGCGCGGAGGGCCTTGGTAACAGCCTCGGCCGGTGCAGAAGGGTCAGCCTCGGGCAGGCGAATCGTGACTCGATAGGGCAGGGGATTGGCGGCTGGAGCGCTCTTGCGGACCTGGGCCGGGCCCGGGGCCATGGCCGTGGCGCCGGCGGCGGTCGGGGGAGCGGCGGCGGTCTTGGCGGCACCGGAGGCCGGAGAGGGTTGCTGAACCGGGGCGGCCGGCCCGCTGGACGGGGGTTGGCCGCCGGGCGGCGTCAGACCAACGGGTGTTGGCAGGGGTCCGGTAACGGTTGGCGCCGGATTCGCCTGGGACGCCGTACCGGCAGCCCCCTGTTGGGGAGATGGTTGGTCAGCAGATCCCGGAGACGGGAAACTGCGACTCAAGCCATCACCGAACGGGGTGCCCGTGCAGCCTGTCTGCAGCAACACCAAAACCATGGCCGTGGCCATGGTCGCTGGGGCGCGGCAAGGGATCGGCATCAGCTACCCGCGGGCTTGATCACCCGCACAGCACTGGCTCGCAGCCGTCCCGTCTTGGTGGTGGCCGGGGTTTTGCGAGCGGTCGCCGCCCCCGGATCCTTGGCGGTTGTGCGCACCTTGGTCGCAGCCTTTGCCGCCGCGGCCCGTGTCTTGGGAGCGCTGCCGCCTGAGGCAGCGGCAGTCTTGGCCGCCTTGGTGCCGCTGCGGGAGCGGGAAGGAGAACTGGCTGCCTTGGCGGCCAGCAATTCAACGGCCTGCTCAAGGGTGAGGGTGTCGGCCGTGGTGCCCTCGGGCAGGGAGGCATTCACCTTGCCCTGTTTCACATAAAGGCCGTAGGGACCATCAAATAGCTGGATCGCCTCATTGGCCCCCTCAGGGGTGCCCAGATCCTTGAGGGCCGTGCGACCACCCCGCCCCCGTTTGGGCTGGGCCAGAAGCTCCAGCGCTCGGGTCAGGTCGATCACCAACACATCATCCTCAGCCTTGATCGAGCGGTAGTCCTTTTCTCCCTTGCCTTTGTCGTGAACCACGTAGGGGCCGAAGCGGCCTAGACCCGCCTGCACCTTGCCCCCATCTGGATGCTCACCCAGATGGCGGGGGAGCCGCAGCAAACCGAGGGCGTCCTCAAGCTTCATCTCCTCTGGCTTGACCCCCTTAGGCAGGGAAGCCCGTTTCGGCTTAGGGGTTTCTTCGCTGGCCTGGCCCAGTTGAAGATAGGGGCCGTACTGGCCAAACAAGAGATAAACCTGCTCGCCTGTTTCGGGGTCCTCGCCAATGGATTCAGGCCCCTCGGATTTCTGGCGCAGAATCAATTCGGCCTTGTCGGCATCTAGATCGGCCGGAGTTATCTCCTGGGGAAGCGTGGCCTTGAGCAATTCCTCTTCGCCATCTGTGCCCACACGGCGGGATTCGAGGTAGGCACCGAAACGGCCGATCCGAACCACACAGGGCAGGCCCTCTAAAGCCACGGTGCGGGAATGACCCGGATCGATGTCGCCTTCGCGCCGTTGCACCAAGGCCTCGAGCCCCTCCTCGCCCTTGTAAAAATCTTCGAGATAGGGAAGCCAGCGGACCTTACCGGTGGAAATTTCGTCGAGGGTGTTTTCCATACGGGCGGTGAAACCCGTATCAACCAGATCGGGGAAATGCTCCTCCAGCAGGGCGGTCACGGCAAAGGCCGTGAAGCTGGGAATCAGGGCGTTGGCCTGCAAGGTGGCATAGCCGCGATCAATGATCGTGCCGATGATGCTGGCGTAGGTGGAGGGACGTCCAATGCCCTCTTTCTCCAGCATTTTGACCAGGGCGGCTTCGCTGTAACGGGCCGGGGGTTGGGTCTGGTGACTGAGCGCTTCAACGGAGCGGCAATCGGGAGCGTCGCCGACCTTGAGGGCTGGCAGCAAAACCTCCTGGCCCTCCAAGGCGGCATCGGGGTCGTCGCTGCCCTCGACATAGGCCCGGAAAAAGCCTGGGAAATCAATCCGCTTGCCCGTGGCCCGGAAGGTGCTGTCAGCCACCTCCAGATCGATCGACAGCATGGTCAAACGGGCGTCGGCCATCTGGGAGGCCACGGTGCGCTTCCAGATGAGTTCGTAGAGCGCCAGATCCCTGCCCTCCAAACCGGTCTCCCCAGGGGTCCGGAACGCCTCCCCCGCAGGCCGAATGGCTTCGTGGGCCTCCTGGGCATTGCGGGATTTGGTGGTGAACTGGCGGGGGGCAGGACTGAGGTAGTCCTGGCCATAACGCTCTGTCACACAGCTGCGGGCGGCCTTGATGGCTTGCTCGGACAGATTCACCGAGTCTGTGCGCATGTAGGTGATGAAGCCCCGCTCATAAAGAGCCTGGGCGGTGCGCATGGTGTCCCGGGCCGAGAGACGCAGCTTGCGATTCGCTTCCTGTTGCAGGGTGCTGGTGGTGAAAGGAGCCACGGGCTTGCGCACGGTGGGTTTTGCCTCGACCGCCGCCACCTGCCAACGACCGGCCATGGCGGCCTGCTGCAAGGCGCGGGCTTCAGGCTCCGCCAACAACTTCACCTTGCTGCCGACCTTGATTGCCCCGGTGCTTTCGTCGAAATCGGAGCCGTTAGCGACGCGCTCGCCCCCCAAGTGGGTCAACTTGGCGTCGAAGGGAATCTGTTCGTGGGCCAAACTGGCCTTGAGGTCCCAGTAAGTGCCGCTGCGGAAAGCTCGCCGCGCCCGCTCCCTTTCAACCAACAGGCGCACCGAGACCGACTGAACCCGACCCGCCGAGAGCCCCCAGGCCACCTTCTTCCAAAGCAGGGGGGAGAGGGTGTAACCGACGAGGCGATCCAGGATTCGTCGGGTTTCCTGGGCATGCACAAGCTCCATGTCGAGCTCACGCGGATTTTCGAGGGCCTGGGAGATGGCTTCCTTTGTGATTTCGTGGAAGACCATCCTTTTGACTGGCACCTTGGGATCCAGCAACTGGGCCAAATGCCAGCTGATGCTCTCCCCTTCGCGGTCTTCGTCAGTGGCCAGCAGCAATTGATCGGCGCCTTTCAGGGCATCCTTGAGCTCCTTAACCACCTTTTTTTTATCCTTCGGCACCACGTAGAGGGGCTCAAAGTCCTTGGCGGTGTTGACACCCAGATTCGCCCACTTCTCTCCTTTGTGGGCCGCAGGGATCTCACTGGCGTTATTGGGCAAATCGCGCACATGACCCATAGAGGCCTCTACCCGGAACTGCTTGGGCAGAAAACCGCGGATAGTACGGGCCTTTGTGGGGCTCTCAACGATGACCAGCGTGTGCGCCACAGACAGGCGGTGAACCTTCCCCTTCTATATCGCATCCCAGGCCGGTCCGTTGGGCAGGACCCTCTGAAGCGCCGCTACAGTCCCGCCTGTCAAGAACTTTTCCGCCGTGGCAGATGTGATCCTGGCCGCCCTTACGGCGATCGCCGCACCGACCGCTGCCAAAGGGATGCTGGCCACCATTGGGGCTGCGGCCAGTACGGCCAGCGCCGCCACCGACGCGATCGGTGCGGGCCTGAGCACCGGCTCGATCGCGCTCCAACTCAATGCTGGGGCAATTGCCCCGGAGGGGGCCATCCTGCTAGCCCTGCTGGCCTGTTTGATTGTCGATCTGGCCGGTGAGAAAACGGCCAGCCGCTGGGTGCCGCCCATTTGCTACGGGGGGCTCCTGGCCGCCCTGGTGCTGCTGGCGACCCAATGGAATGGTCCGATTGAACCCTCATTTCTGGGCTCCTTCCTGGCGGACAACCTCTCGATCGCCTTCCGGGCGGTGGTTGCCTGCTCAACGCTGATCACCCTGCTATTGAGTTGGCGCTACGTGGAACGCAGCGGCACACCGCTGGGGGAATACGCGGCGATTCTGCTAGCGGCCACCCTGGGGGCGATGATCCTTTGCGGCGCAACCGATCTGGTAAGCATCTTCATCTCGCTCGAAACCCTTTCGGTTTCCAGCTATCTGCTCTCGGGCTACATGAAGCGCGATGCCCGCAGCTCTGAAGCCGCCCTCAAATATCTACTCGTAGGCTCTGCGGCCGCAGCCGTATTTCTTTATGGCGCCTCCCTCCTGTACGGCCTCAGCGGCGGGGAAACCTCCCTGGAAGGAATCTCGCTGGCCCTACAGAGCAGCGCCAAACCGATCACGGCCCTCTCCCTGGTTTTCGTCTTGGCGACTGTGGCCTTCAAAATCGCCGCCGTTCCATTCCACCAATGGACTCCTGATGTCTATGAGGGCTCACCCACACCTGTTGTGGCCTTCCTTTCGGTGGGTTCAAAAGCGGCCGGTTTCGCCTTGGCCCTAAGAATTTTGGTGGGTTGCTTTGAGAGTTTTGATGGCCAGTGGAAATTCTTGTTCACTGTTTTAGCCCTGCTCAGCATGGTTCTTGGCAACGTTGTTGCGCTGGCGCAGACATCGATGAAACGGATGCTGGCCTACAGCTCCATTGGTCAAGCCGGCTTCGTGATGATCGGCCTTGTCTGTGGTACCGAAGACGGATTTGCCGCCATGGTTCTTTATATGGCTGCTTACCTGTTCATGAATCTCGGTGCCTTCGCCTGCATCATTCTGTTTTCCCTGCGTACCGGCAGTGATCGCATCGCCGATTTCGCAGGCCTGTATCAAAAAGACCCCCTGATTACCCTGGGGCTGAGCCTGTGCCTTCTATCTCTAGGAGGCATTCCACCGATGATTGGCTTCTTTGCTAAAATATACCTCTTCTTCGCCGGCTGGGCCGATCATCAATACCTCCTCGTCATCGTCGGACTAATCACATCGGTTGTCTCGATCTATTACTATATTTCTGTTATCAAGATGATGGTGGTCAAAGAGCCCCAAGAAGCCTCCGATGTGGTTAAGGCTTACCCACCAATCAGCTGGAATCTTTCTGGTATGCAATCCCTGCGGACCGCGTTGGTGGCCTGCGTTTTGGTCACAGCGGTTGGCGGGGTGCTCTCCAGTCCCCTATTTGAGTGGGCCAATGCTGCCGTGAGCGGCACTCCGATTCTGCAACGGGCCATTGCCGCCCTGCCTGCGGCAAGTCTGGGATGAAACCATCACCCACCGTGCCCGCCTGGTTGAACGCCCCAGGTTCATCAGCGCCCCCAGTGGCTGAGTTGATTCACGTCAACAAGATTTACGGCAGCGGCGATACAACTGTTCATGCCCTCAACGATCTATGTCTGGCGGTCAACAACGGTGATTATCTCGCAGTGATGGGAGCCTCCGGGTCGGGCAAGAGTACGGCCATGAACATTCTTGGCTGCTTGGACATGCCGACCAGCGGCAGCTACCTCCTCAATGGGGTGCCGGTCGAAACTCTCAGTGATGACGAATTAGCCGATCTTCGCAACCAGAAACTCGGGTTTGTCTTCCAGCAATTCCATCTGCTGCCCCAGTTGACGGCCATGGAAAACGTGATGCTGCCAATGATCTATGCAGGCGTTCCTGCGGAGCAGAGACGCCAGCGAGCCAAACTGGCCCTCGAAAAAGTTGGCTTGGCGCACCGGCTAGACAACCGGCCCAATCAACTCTCAGGGGGTCAGCAACAGCGGGTAGCCGTAGCGCGATCGATCATCAACGGGCCCTCGCTTCTCCTGGCCGACGAACCCACCGGAGCCCTCGATTCGACCACCACGGAAGAAGTGCTGGCCATCTTCGATGACCTCAACGCCCAGGGGATGACGATTTTGTTGGTTACCCACGAGCAGGAGGTGGGGGAACGGGCCCAGCGGATCATCCACTTTCGCGACGGGCGCATCTCCCACTAAAACTTCAAGGCTTTTTGGCCCAACACCTGGCCGTGCGGACCTTGAGATCAACCCTGGGGTACCTTGCTTGCAACCACTTGCGGGGTGGTAGCAACGGGGCGAAGGGCTAGGCCAGGGTTGATCGCTGGCTTTGTGGCAAATCGGGGACGCTCAAGCGTTTGCAGAAGTTCTCCCATCAGCAGGGCCACCGCATCGCCTGCCGGTGCAACGGAGCCTGGTGAACTGTTGGCGGTTAAACCACCTGCACCACCCGGCAGCGCCAGGCCACCTAACCGGGCAAGCAAAGGAGATCCACTGGTGTCGAAATCGCCAGGATCAATGGCCACCCAACCCCCATCTTGGGGAATACGCAGTTCAAAATGCAGATGGGGTCCCGTGCTCAAGCCGGTGCTGCCCACCCTTCCGATCACTTCGCCCTGGCTAACCCGCGCCCCCTCCTTGACGTATAGCTCGGATAGGTGGCCGTAAAGGGTGCGACGCTGAATGCCACCATGCTCGATTTCGATCGCCAGGCCGTAGCCCCCCGCTGGGCCACTGCTGACAACCTTGCCAGCCAGGACAGCCACCACCGGGGTGCCTTCGGGGGCGGCCAGATCTCGGCCGCTGTGCATAATCCAGTTCCCCAGCACCGGATGCAGGCGCCAGCCAAAATTGCTGGTGGTGACCGCCGAACCGATCAAAGGAAACAGGGGCCGGGCATTGCCGTTACCTCCGATCGGACCCGGCCGCGGCGTAACCCGGAAGACATCGGTCAGTCGGAAGCTGCCGCTTGCACCCGAAAGCAAGGCCGAGACCGGCACGGAAATGGGTGGTAGAGGCGCCGCTTCGACCGCCGAGCGTGGCGCCCCTTCGCCGCCGCCCCATGGGCGGTAGCCGCCCGCTTGGGATTCCCTCAGAAAAGCCGGCGAACCGCTGTCCCGGGGTCGGAATTGAACAGCAGCTCGACCGCCACACTCTCGGGTACTGAAGGCTCCGCTGCTGCAACCCTCTTCCCGGACAGAGGGGCTGAGGGGCCGAGCCAGGCCATCGTGGACCCGGATCTGAACTTC
>JBKDVK010000173.1:0-10377 GCA_046338875.1 Cyanobacteriota bacterium
CTCGAAGAGGCGGCTAAGCAACCTGGTAAGGAATGGGTTTATGACCCGGAAAATCCTGGCAAGATTCAGCTCATTGATGGTCGTACTGGTGAAGCCTTCGATCAACCGGTGACCGTTGGTTATGCCCACATCCTAAAACTGGTCCACCTTGTTGACGACAAGATTCACGCCCGCTCAACGGGCCCTTACTCCCTTGTTACCCAGCAGCCCTTGGGCGGTAAGGCCCAGCAGGGCGGCCAGCGATTGGGAGAAATGGAAGTCTGGGCCCTTGAGGCCTATGGCGCTGCCTACACCTTGCAGGAGTTGTTAACTGTCAAGTCCGATGACATGCAGGGCAGGAACGAAGCTCTCAATGCCATTGTCAAGGGCAAACCCATACCGCGTCCGGGGACTCCAGAATCCTTCAAGGTTTTGATGCGCGAGCTCCAATCCCTCGGTCTAGATATTGCCGTCTATACCGATAGCGGTGAAGAAGTAGATCTCATGCAGGATGTCAACCCCCGTCGCAGTACCCCTAGCCGTCCCACCTATGAGTCCCTGGGGGTCGCGGATTATGACGACGACTGATCTTCTGATCGCCAACTGGTCCGAATGACTGTTCGTTCCTCTTTCCTGTCTGCCTTCATTCCTTGAGTTAGCGAGCGCTCCCCACACCCCGATGTCCAACAGCAACCTTCGCACCGAAAACCACTTCGACTACGTCAAGATCACGCTCGCTTCTCCCGAGCGGATCATGCAGTGGGGGCAACGCACACTACCTAATGGTCAGGTGGTTGGTGAGGTGACCAAACCAGAAACGATCAATTACCGCACCCTCAAGCCCGAGATGGATGGGCTTTTCTGTGAGAAGATTTTTGGTCCTTCCAAGGACTGGGAATGCCATTGTGGTAAATACAAACGGGTTCGTCACCGTGGCATTGTCTGTGAGCGCTGCGGCGTAGAGGTTACCGAAAGCCGGGTACGTCGTCACCGCATGGGGTTTATCAAGCTGGCGGCTCCGGTATCCCATGTCTGGTATCTCAAGGGTATTCCCAGTTATGTGGCAATTCTTTTGGATATGCCGCTCAGAGATGTAGAGCAGATAGTTTATTTTAATTGCTATGTTGTTCTAGATCCAGGCGATCACAAAGATCTTACCTATAAGCAGCTTTTGACAGAGGATGAGTGGCTGGAGATTGAAGATCAGATTTTTGCCGAAGACTCCGAAATTGAAAATGAACCGATTGTCGGTATTGGTGCCGAAGCCCTGAAGCAGTTGCTTGAGGATCTTCAACTCAATGAGATCGCCGAACAGCTGCGCGAGGAGATCAGTGCAAGTAAGGGACAAAAACGGGCCAAACTAATCAAGCGGCTTCGGGTAATCGATAATTTCATTGCCACCAATGCCCGTCCCGATTGGATGGTGTTGGATGTTATTCCGGTGATTCCTCCGGATTTGCGTCCCATGGTGCAACTTGATGGCGGGCGCTTTGCCACAAGTGATCTAAATGACCTATACCGCAGGGTGATTAACCGTAACAATCGCTTGGCCCGGCTTCAGGAAATTCTCGCCCCTGAAATCATTGTGCGCAACGAAAAGCGCATGTTGCAAGAGGCTGTTGATGCCCTGATAGATAATGGCAGACGGGGACGCACTGTAGTCGGGGCTAATAACCGTGCCCTCAAGTCCTTGAGCGACATCATTGAGGGCAAGCAGGGACGTTTCCGCCAAAATCTTCTTGGTAAACGGGTTGATTATTCAGGCCGTTCCGTGATTGTGGTTGGTCCAAAGCTCAAGATGCATCAGTGCGGTCTACCCAAGGAAATGGCGATCGAGCTGTTCCAACCCTTCGTGATTCATCGCCTCATCCGTCAAAATATAGTCAACAATATCAAGGCTGCTAAGAAGCTGATCCAGCGTGCTGATGATGAAGTGATGCAAGTGCTCCAAGAGGTAATCGAAGGTCATCCGATTCTCCTTAATCGTGCCCCCACCCTGCACCGTCTTGGTATCCAGGCGTTTGAGCCCAAGCTTGTCGATGGCCGTGCGATTCAGCTGCATCCACTGGTTTGCCCAGCTTTCAACGCTGACTTTGATGGTGACCAGATGGCCGTCCATGTGCCCCTAGCGATTGAGGCCCAGACCGAGGCGCGTATGTTGATGTTGGCTAGCAACAATATTCTTTCCCCAGCTACAGGCGAACCTATAATTACACCTTCCCAAGATATGGTGCTTGGTGCCTATTATTTGACCGCTGTCGATAGGGCGCGCGTAAGACCTGAATTTGGGGATCGCTCAAGAACTTTCTCTGATCTCAGTGATGTCATTGCCGCTTTTGAGGAGAAGCATCTTCATCTCCATGATTGGGTCTGGGTGCGTTTTAACGGTCAAGTCGATGATGATGATGAGGCAGAAACTCCACTCAAGGAGGAAACCCTCAGCGATGGTACCCGGATCGAACAATGGCGCCAACGCCGTGATCGTTTCGACGAAGAAGGGGCCTTGATTAGTCGTTATCTTCTCACCACCGTCGGCCGTGTTGTGATCAACCAGACCATCCTCGGCGCAGTCGCTGCCAACTAACCCCCCGGTTTTCCCGTCCCTCTCCGGTTTACTTCGCTCCCCTTCCTCCGCGCGCCGCCATGACTGCCACCCCCGCCAAGAAAACTAGTAAAAAGTCTGCCAAAACGGCCAAGTCGGTCCTACCTGCAGAGGTCACCCGTCCTACTCCGAACCAGGCACCTCCGTTTCGCAACCGGATCATTGATAAAAAGGCCCTGCGTAATTTGGTGGCTTGGGCTTACAAGCACCATGGCACGGCGGCAACGGCGGCGATGGCAGATGAACTCAAGGATCTGGGCTTTCATTACGCTACCCAGGCGGCTGTGTCTATATCCGTAGATGATTTGCGTATCCCTGGAGATAAAGCGGCACTCCTTGCTGAGGCGGAACAGCAAATAACCGAAACCGAAGAGCGTTATCGGCTCGGAGAGATTACCGAGGTGGAGCGTCATACCAAGGTGATCGACACCTGGACTGAAACTAATGAGCGTCTCGTCGCCGCCGTACGTCGCAACTTCAATGACAACGATCCCCTTAATTCTGTATGGATGATGGCCAACTCTGGTGCCCGCGGCAATATGTCTCAGGTACGCCAGTTGGTTGGCATGCGCGGTCTAATGGCCAACCCCCAGGGCGAAATTATTGACTTGCCGATTCGTACCAACTTCCGCGAGGGTCTAACGGTCACCGAGTATGTGATCTCCTCCTACGGGGCCCGTAAGGGTCTAGTAGACACGGCCTTGCGCACGGCCGACTCTGGCTATCTCACCCGGCGTCTGGTCGATGTTGCCCAGGATGTGATTGTGCGCGAGGAGGATTGTGGCACTACTCGCGGCATCCTGATTGAGGCGGACGAGAAAGGCCGTTTCGCCAGCAAGCTGGTTGGCCGCCTTGCCGCCGAACCTGTCGTTGCCGCCGATGGCACCGTGATGGTGGAACGGGATGGCCAAATGGATCCCCCTTTGAGCCGGGCTATTGAGGCTGCAGGCATCACCACCGTGATGGTCCGCTCGCCGTTGACTTGCGAGGCGTCCCGTTCGGTATGCCGCAAGTGCTACGGCTGGGCCTTGGCCCACAACCAATTGGTTGATTTGGGCGAGGCTGTCGGCATCATTGCCGCCCAATCCATTGGTGAGCCTGGTACCCAGCTCACCATGCGTACGTTCCACACTGGTGGTGTTTCCACCGCAGAGACCGGTGTGGTGCGCTCCCTGGTGGAAGGCGAGGTGGAGTTTGATGGTCGGGCCCGTGTGCGGCCCCACCGCACACCCCATGGGGTGGAGGCTCAGTTGGCAGAGACTGACTTCGGCCTCAGCGTTAAGCCAAGTGGCAAGGGCAAGTTGCAGAAACTGGATATTACTTCGGGTTCAATTCTGTTCGTAGCCAATGGTCAGATGGTTCCATCTGACACCATTCTCGCTCAGATTTCGTCTGGTGCTGCTGTCAAGAAGAGTGTCGAAAAGGCCACTAAAGATGTTATTTGTGACTTGGCCGGCCAGGTTCGTTTCGAAGAGGTAATCCAACCCCGGGAGGTCACCGACCGACAAGGTAACATCACTCACAAAGCCCAGCGTTTGGGTAGGCTTTGGGTCTTTAGTGGTGACGTTTATAATCTCCCCCCCAACGCCCAGCCGGTGGTAGAGGGTAATAAGCCTGTTCATACCGGTGATGTGTTGGCGGAAAGCCGTCTTGTCAGTGAATATGGTGGTGCTGTGCGTCTGCGAGAGTCCGCAGGTGATTCACGTGAGGTGCAGATTGTCACTGCTAGTGTAATTCTTAAAGACTGCAAGTTGCTAGGGGAATCAACCCATTCTGGTGAGATTTGGCATCTAGAGGATAAGGATAATTCTCGTTATCTCTTGAAAACAGCGCCGGGCAGCAAGATCGGCGCCGGAGAGGTAATCGCTGAATTGGCAGACGATCGTTTTCGCACCCAGACCGGTGGCATTGTGCGTTTTGCTCCTGGTCTTTCGATCAAGAAAGCCCGCTCGGCCAAGCATGGCTACGAGGTGAGTAAGGGTGGGACTTTGTTATGGATTCCCCAGGAAACCCACGAGATCAACAAAGACATTTCTTTGTTGATGATTGAAGACGGTCAATGGATTGAAGCCGGCACCGAAGTCGTCAAGGATATCTTCAGTCAGACCGCCGGTATTGTGACGGTGACCCAGAAGAATGACATTCTGCGCGAGATCATTGTTCGTTCTGGATCTGTCCATTTGATAGCTGACAGCAAGGTTCTTGCCTCTTATAGCGGCGAAGGCCGCATGGTGAATCCAGGTGAAGAGATTGCCCCAGGGCATACGGCTGAAGCAATGGTTTTTGTTGAAGCTGTCGATACTCCTGAAGGAGGTGCGGTATTGCTGCGTCCTGTCGAGGAGTATTCCATCCCTGATGAGGCCCACCTTCCCGAGTTGGCTATGGTCAAGCAGGCTGGGGGGCCATCGCTTTCCCTCAAGGCGAGTCAACGCTTGACCTTCAAGGATGGGGAATTGATCAAATCTGTTGAAGGTGTTGAGCTTTTGCGTACCCAGTTGATTCTGGAAACTTTTGACACAACTCCCCAGATGACTGTGGACGTTGAGGCTATAGCTGATAAGCGTTCCAAGACGATTGAGCGCCTCCAACTAGTGATTCTTGAAACTCTGCTCGTGCGTCGTGACACACTTTCCGACGCCAGTCATGGTTCCACCCATACTGAACTTCAGGTCGAAGACAACACCTCCGTCAAGCGCGGTGATGTGGTGGCCACAACCCAGATCCTTTGCAAGGACGATGGCGTGGTGCAGTTGCCTGAAGCGATCCCTGGTGAACCAATTCGTCGCTTGATTGTGGAGCGTGCTGGTGACACTCGCACGCTTGATTTGGGCCCGGCCGCTCCTGTTGTCGCTGTGGGTCAGCGCCTTGTAGATGGTGATCTTCTCGCCGATGACTTCAAGGCTCCTTGTTGCGGCCAGGTGGAAGCCATAGACGGTTCCATCCTGACAATTCGTTTGGGAAGGCCCTACATGGTTTCTCCTGATTCTGTATTGCATGTTCGCGATGGCGAGCTTGTGCAACGGGGCGATGGGTTGGCACTTTTAGTTTTTGAGCGCCAGAAGACCGGAGATATTGTTCAGGGTCTACCGCGGATTGAAGAGTTGCTTGAGGCCCGCCGGCCTCGGGAATCAGCGGTGCTCTGCCGCAAGGCGGGCACGGTGCAGATCAAACAGGTGGATGAGGATGACTCAATCACCGTCACGGTGATCGAGGGCGATGACGCGATCACCGAGTATCCGATTTTGTTGGGTCGCACCGTGATGGTCAGCGATGGCCAACAGGTTCGGGCCGGCGAAATGCTGACAGATGGTCCGATCAATCCCCACGAGCTGCTGGAGTGTCACTTTGAGGATCTGCGCAGCCGCAAACCCACCATGGAGGCGGCCCAAGAGGCGATCTCCCATCTGCAGTTCCGCATGGTGACCGAGGTGCAGAACGTCTACAAATCCCAGGGGGTTTCCATTGACGACAAGCACATTGAGGTCATCGTCCGCCAGATGACCAGCAAGGTGCGTATTGAGGATGCCGGTGATACAACCCTGCTGCCTGGGGAGCTGATTGAGTTGCGCCAGGTGGAGCAGGTTAATTCGGCCATGGCAATCACCGGCGGCGCCCCTGCGGAGTTCACGCCCGTGCTGTTGGGCATCACCAAGGCCTCCCTTAATACCGATAGCTTCATCTCGGCGGCCAGCTTCCAGGAAACGACCCGGGTGTTGACCGAGGCTGCCATTGAAGGCAAGAGCGATTGGCTCCGAGGCCTCAAGGAGAACGTGATTATTGGTCGCCTGATCCCAGCCGGTACCGGCTTCAGCGGTTTTGAGGAAGAACTGCGCGCCGAGGCGGGACCCCATCCCGACATCCTTGCCGAGGAGGGCAGCGGGTTCCGTCGGATGCAGAATCTGCGCCCCGATTACACGGTGGAGATGCCTTCACCGCCCTTGACCACCGCCGTCCTCGACGACCCTTCCGATGAAGATCTGGAAGCTACTCGCAGTCGCCATGGGATTGAGGCCACCACCAGTGGCTTTGCCGCCTTTGCCCGTCCTGGTTTCGACGACGATGCGTTGCAAGAGGATTTGATCCCGGACCCTGATGCTCTTGAGGGTCTCCAGGAGGAGGGTTTACTGAGCGATGACTGACACCATTTTGAAGCAAAAGACCCAACGAACGGCCCTGGGTACACCAGTCCCCCAGCGGGCCTTGCCCCGCTGGGGCTTCCATGGTCACAATGAGCTACTGCACGGGCGCATCGCCATGCTCGGGTTTATCGCCCTGGTGTTGGTGGAGTGGAAGTTAGGCCACGGAATCCTGATTCGGCCGTGAGTACCTCCGGGCCTGCTATCAGTCCCGTCCCTGTTCCCCCCACACCCCTACTGGGCCTGGACCAGGCCCAACTGGAGGCCTGGGTCCAGGCCGAGGGTCAGCCGGCTTACCGTGGCCGCCAACTGCACCAATGGATTTACTCCCGATCGGCCCGCAGTGTCGAGGCCATCACCGTGCTGCCCAAGGCCTGGCGGCAACGTTGGCCCCAGCCCGGCCCCGATCCAATTGGACGCCTCGCGCAGCTTCACCGCTCTACGGCCCGGGATGGCACCGTCAAGTTGTTGTTGGCCACAGGTGATGGCCTTAGCTTGGAGACGGTGGGCATCCCCAGCCCTGACAGGCTAACGGTGTGTGTCAGCAGCCAGGTGGGCTGCCCGATGGCCTGCCGCTTCTGCGCCACGGGAAAGCAAGGCTTGCAGCGCTCGTTGCAACTCCACGAAATCGTCGACCAGGTGCTGAGTGTGGGCGAAGTGATGCAGCGCCGGCCTACCCACGTGGTGTTCATGGGCATGGGGGAGCCGTTGATCAACATTGACACCGTATTGGCGGCGATCGATTGCTTCTGCCGTGATCTAGGCATGGCCCAGCGGCAGATCACCGTGAGCACGGTGGGAGTCGCCTCCAGCCTGCCGGGTTTTGCCGAACGGGCCCTCAATCGCCTGGGTCGCGCCCAGTTCACCCTGGCGGTCAGCCTTCATGCTCCCGACCAGGCCTTGCGGGAGCAGCTGATCCCAACGGCCCGTTCCTATCCCATTGAGGATTTGCTGGAGGATTGTCGTGAATACGTGGCTCTAACCGGCCGCAGGGTCAGTTTTGAATACATCCTGCTGGGCGGGCTCAATGATCAACGGCGTCACGCCGAGGCTTTGGCCCAGTTGTTGCGGGGTTTCCAGAGCCACGTCAATTTGATTCCCTACAACCCCATCGAAGAGGAGGAGTTTCATCGGCCCACGACCCAGCAGGTGGAGGCCTTTCGACGCATCCTGCAAGATCGCCAAATCGCTGTGAGTATCCGCGCCAGCCGCGGCCTCGACCAGGACGCAGCCTGCGGGCAGCTCCGCCGCCGATTCGGTGATCCGGCTCAGTCAGAAAGGATCGATTTTCAAAGATAGAGTAGTAATGATGGATTGTTTAGATGCCCTGGTTCATCAAGACAGAAACCTTACGGGTGCCTGCGGCCGAGGCCAGGACCCATCTGGCGGCCCATCGCGATTGGGTGCTTGACCTGCGCTCCCAGGGTATCCGTCTCAGTAGTGGCTATCTGGTGGATTGGGAGGGCCGTCCTGGTGGGGGCGGTTTACTGGTGCTGGAGGCGCCCGATTACGGGGCGGCCGAGACCTTGATCCGCCAGGACCCGATGTTGCTTGGCGATTGTGTGGAGTGGAGGCTGCACCAGTGGATTGGGGCGGTGGGTGATTTGGGGGTGGCTTAAAGATTGGCTGCGTAAGGGCTATGCAGATGCTCTGGAAACATCTCCTCGAACTATGGAAGTACCATCATTCTCCAGGGCGCATAGACCTTACATACAACTTTGCAGACAAAAAAGTGGGGCCGAAGCCCCACCTGTGAATGATCTAAGCTCTTAGACCCAATGAATTGGATCGGGCAAAAGATCAATAATCGAAATCACCACCCATGCCGCCTGGGCCGCCTGCAGGAGCGGCCTCCTTCTTCTCGGGAAGATCGGCGACGATGCATTCGGTGGTTAGAACCATGCCGGCAATCGAAGCTGCATTCTGCAGGCCTGAGCGGGTGACCTTTGCGGGATCAACAATACCGGCGGCCAGCATGTCGACATATTCGCCGGTGGCGGCGTTGTAGCCCTCGTTGAATGGCTTGTTGCGTACATGCTCTGCGACAACGGCGCCATTGGCTCCGCCATTTTGGGCAATGCGCATCAGGGGTGCCGTCAGGGATGAGGCCACAATCTGGGCACCAATCAGCTCCTCACCGGAGAGATTGAGAGCGGCCCATTCTTCGAGAACAGGGGCTAGGTGGGCCAGGGTCGTACCGCCACCAGGAACGATGCCTTCTTCAACGGCCGCCTTGGTGGCGTTGATGGCATCTTCCAGGCGCAGCTTCTTATCCTTCATTTCGGTCTCGGTGGCGGCACCCACCTTGACCACGGCCACACCGCCGCTCAGTTTGGCCAGACGTTCCTGCAGCTTCTCCTTGTCATAGGAGGAGTCGGTTTCGTCCATCTGCTTGCGAATCTGCTCACAGCGGGCTTTTACCGCCGCCTCATTGCCTTCGGCAACGATGGTGGTGGTGTCTTTGTTGATGGTGATGCGACGGGCCGTGCCCAGCATCTCGACCTTGGCGTTCTCCAGCTTGAGGCCGGCATCTTCGGTGATCAGCTGGCCATTGGTCAGCACCGCGATGTCTTCGAGCATGGCCTTGCGGCGATCACCGAAACCAGGGGCCTTAACTGCGGCCACGTTCAGTACACCGCGCAGGCGATTGACCACCAGGGTGGCCAAGGCTTCTTTCTCGATGTCCTCAGCAATGATCAGCAGCGGCTTGCCGGTACGGGCGATCTGCTCGAGAACGGGGACCAGGTCTTGCACCAGGGCGATTTTCTTGTCGGTGATCAGGATGTAGGGATCATCCAGCACCGCCTCCATGCGCTCGGTATCGGTGGCGAAGTAAGGGGAGATGTAGCCCTTATCGAAGCGCATCCCTTCGGTGACCTCGAGTTCGGTGGTCATCGATTTGCCTTCTTCGAGGGAGATGACGCCCTCCTTGCCCACCTTGTCCATGGCGTCGGCAATCATCCGACCCACTTCTTCGTCGTTACCGGCGGAAATGGTGCCCACTTGGGCGATGGCAATGCTGTCGCTGATTGGCTTGGCGTGCTCTTGAATCTTGCCCACCAAGAATTCGGAGGCCTTGTCGATACCACGCTTCAGAGTGATGGCATTGGCGCCGGCAGCCACGTTGCGCAGACCTGCCTTGACCATGGCGTGGGCCAGGACCGTAGCGGTGGTGGTGCCATCACCGGCGGCATCATTGGTTTTGCTGGCTGCCTGGCGAATCAGGGCAACACCAGTATTTTCGATGTGATCTTCGAGTTCGATCTCTTTGGCGATGGTGACACCGTCATTGATGATCTGGGGAGCGCCGAATTTTTTCTCGAGTACCACGTTGCGACCCTTAGGACCAAGGGTTACGGCAACGGCCTCGGCCAAGATGTCGATGCCCCTTTCAAGGGCGCGGCGGGCTTGTTCGTTGTAAATAATGCGTTTTGCCATTTTGAGTAAAGCGTGGGGGAGGGAAAAGGGGGTTAAGGAGTTCTAAATGCTCAGTTCAACTTTCAGTTGACGATGGCCAGGATGTCCTTTTCGGATAGCAGAACGAATTCATCTGTGCCGAGCTTGATATCAGTGCCGGCGTACTTGCTGTAAAGGACTTTGTCGCCAATACTCACTTCTGGAGCTTGGCGGGAGCCGTCTTCGTTGCGTTTGCCGGGGCCC
>JBKDVK010000174.1:0-4990 GCA_046338875.1 Cyanobacteriota bacterium
CGACGGCACTCCAACTGCACCGATCAAGGTGCCCTGCGAGTCCATTGCCCCACACCTGGATCCCTAGGCCCCAGGTCCCCTGGTCAGCCGCTTCAAACCGTGGTTCATCCCCGTAACCACTTTGACCCCCGGGCCCGGCCCGGGGGTTTTTGATTGGCTGGTGTTGCGAATCCCAGCGCCCATGCTTAGCTCCTCGGGCATCCCTTGCCCCCTGGCCTTGCACCGTTGGGGCAATTCCGTCGCCATGGCGAAGTCCTGATCGCAGCCGATGGCCAAGCCCCAGGTGCCCGGCAGGATGGACCCTACTTTGAAGGGATGAGAGAGATTCCGGCAGCCATCAGGGCCCGGGCCCTGGTGCTGTTGGCCCGGCTCAGCGATGCAGAAAAGCTGGCCCTGCTTGATGGCGATACACCCTTTTGGTCGGGGATGGCCGACATCGCCCTGGCGGATGCCTCCCACAGCCACCCCTGGCCGGCGGGCCAGCTGCCCCGCTTGGGGTTGACGGGATTGCATTTTGTCGATGGGCCGCGGGGCGTGGTGCTCAAGGGTGGTGCCACCACCTTTCCGGTGCCGATCGCCCGCGGTGCCAGCTGGAATCCGGAGCTGGAGCAACGCATCGGTGAGGCGATCGCCCTGGAGGCCCGTTCGTTCGGGGCCAACTGGGTGGCCGCGGTTTGCGTCAACCTGCTGCGCCATCCCGGCTGGGGCCGGGCCCAGGAAACCTACGGCGAAGATCCGGTGCATGTTGGTGCCATGGGGGCCGCCTGCACCCGGGGCCTGCAGCGCCACACCATCGCCTGCGTCAAGCACTTCGCCCTCAATTCGATCGATAGCTGCCGCTTCCTGGTGGATGTGCAGGTGGACAAGCGGGTGCTGCACGAGCTCTACCTGCCCCATTTTCGTGATTGCGTCGAAGCCGGCGCCGGATCGGTGATGAGCGCCTACAACCGGGTCAATGGCTCCTGGTGCGGCGGGCATGCCGAACTGCTCAACTCGATTCTGAAGCGGCGTTGGGGATTCAAGGGTTTTGTGGTCAGCGATTTCATCTTTGGCATTCACGATGGCGTGGCGGCCGTTCTGGCCGGCCAAGACCTGGAAATGCCTTTTCAGATGGTGTTTGCGGGCTGCCTGGCGGAGGCGCTGGCTGCGGGCCGGTTGCCCCAAGGGCGGCTCGATGATGCGGTGTTGCGATTGCTGCAGGCCCAGCTGGCGGTCCTTGCTGGCACCTACCCCGTTGAGCTGCGCTCCTGCCCGGCCCACCGCGCCCTGGCCAGAGAGGCAGCGACCCAGTCGATCGTGCTGTTGCGCAACGAGTTACCGCGCCATGAGTTACCGCGCCACGAGCTGCCGCGCCACGAGCTGCTGCCCGACCAGCTGCTGCCCGACCAGCAGCCCCCTGCTCAGCAGCCCGTGTTGCCCTTCCGCGATCTGACGTCCTTGGCGTTGATCGGTCCCCTGGCGGCGCTGCCGAACCTGGGTGATCGCGGCTCCTCCGACACCCGACCGTCACCCCAGAGCGTGGTGACCCCTCTGGAGGGCCTCCGGCAGGCCGATCCCGAGCTGCGCATCGACTACCACAACGGCGAGGATCCGCAGGCGGCAGCGGCCCTGGCCGCCCGCTCGCAGGCGGCCGTGGTGGTGGTCGGCCTCGATTGGCGCCTCGAAGGCGAGCACATCCACCCGGGAGACATCGGGCCGATCTTGGAGCTGATGCCGCCCCCCCAGTGGTTGCTCCAAACGCTGGGGCCCCGCACCCTGCTGCCGCTCTGGAAACCGGTGGCCCAGCTGGTCGCCCGCATCACCAGCCAGGCCTCGGCGCGTCAGGGGGGCGATTTTGCCGCCGGCGATCGCACCGATCTGCGCCTGCCCGCCGACCAGGTGGCCTTGATTCGCCAAGTGGCCGCCGCCAATCCCCGCACCGTAGTGGTGCTGATGGGCGGCGGCGCCCTGCTCAGCCAGGAGTGGCACGACGCGGTGCCGGGGTTGCTGCTGCTCTGGTATCCAGGTCAGGAAGGGGGCCACGCCTTGGCCGATGTGCTGCTGGGCCGGGTATCCCCCAGCGGCCGCCTGCCCTTTTCCCTGCCCAGCAGCGCCGACCAGTTGCCGCCCTTTGAACCCCGGGCCCGCCGCATCGTCTACGACCTCTGGCATGGCTACCGCCGGTTGGGGCGCGATGGCCAGGCGGCGGCGTTTCCGTTTGGCTACGGGCTGTCCTACAGCCAGTTCGAGACCAGGGAGCCGAGCGTGACCCTGATGGATGCTTCAGCCACCAGTGCAGATAGCAATTCAGATGACGCTGGGCCGGCCATTGCCCTGACCGTCAGCGTTGCCAACAGCGGCGCCATGGCGGCGGCGGAGGTGCTGCAGATCTACCTGGAGCCCCCGGGTCAGGCTGTGCAGCGGCCGGCTCGCACTTTGGTGGCCTTCGCCCGGGTCCCCCTGGCCGCCGGTGCCTGCCAACGCATCAGGTTGACGATTCCCCTGCATCGTCTCGCTTTTTTCGACATCACGCAGGATGGCTTCATGATCGAAGCGGGGATCCACCGGCTGGTGCTGGCGCGCCACTGCGAAGATCCGGGACTGGCCATTGAGTTGCTGCTTGAGGCCACGTTTCTGGGTCGTTGAGGCCAAGGGTGCTTTTGGGACCCAAGGCCAGAGGCTTCAGGGGCGCAGCAGTTCGGCGGCCAGGGGCTTGATGGCGGCGGCATCGCGCAGCAGCTGGGGATGGGTGGCCACCGGCAGCTCCGTTTGGGGACCGATCGGCAGCACGGCACGCCAACCGGGCAGCACCGCCAGATCCAGGGCCGAGTAAAAGCTGTGGCAATCGACCGACTGCAGCAGCTCGCTGTTGCTGTTGAGCTCCCGCAGCAGGGCACTGTCCCATTTGAGGTCGGCGAGCCCTTTGAAAATCTGCCCCGGCCAGGGCTGGGCGGTGAGGGTGCCTTGCTGGGGGCTCCCCAGGCTGATGAAGCGCCGGGTGCGCCGGTGTCCGCCAAGCCGCTGGATCCAGGTGCGGGCAATCACACCACCAATCGAAAAGCCCAGTAGATCGAGGGGCGTCTGGCCCGGGTAGGCGGCGTCAATGTGGGCGGCCAGTTCGGCGGCGGCCTCCTCAATGGGGGTTCTGCCCAGCCGCAGAGACAAGTGGGGGATCAGCAGATCCAGCCTGCGATCGCCGATTTCCTGCCGCAGCTTTTGGAACACCTCGGGGGTATCCAAAAGGCCATGCACTAAAACCAGGGGCGGCTGGGTTTGCGAAATCTGACCGCAATATTCCTTGATTCAAGGCGGTTGCCGGCCCTTCTAGTGGCGTTGGCAGGTGGGGATCACCACCCATGGCAGGAAGGCCACTGGGCAGGCGCTCTGCCGGGGTTGTCCTTTGTCTGGGCCAAGACTGTCAGGCTGTTAGGAAACTCTGCGCCAGGCAGTAGCCCTACCAATGGAATCAGCGTCTGTTGCCCAGCCCCATGCCGTACCAGAGACCCTGGCCGACCAGGAATCGAGGGAACAACGGGTGCGGGAACTGGTAAGTAGCTACCAGTTGTTGGTTTGCAATCCCTCTCCAGCCTATGCGGCGATCCTGAACAGCAATTTGCGCAAGCGTGACGATGACACCATCCCGATGCTGCTGGGGATTTGCGCCACCGCGGCCGAGGCCTTGGCGCTCATTCCCCCCGACGCCGATGAGGTGCTGCTGGTCACCACCAGCCACTTGCGCGACGGCTCCTGCGTGCAGTTGGTCGAAACTCTACTGAGCCAAAACACCCCACCCCATCTGCTTGTGGTGCAGGTGGTGGATGCCCCCGCCTTGCCGCTCGCCAGCCTGCTGGCCCGCCCGGAGGTGAACCTGATCTGGGAAGAGAACATCGGGCGTGGGATCCTGGAGCGCGCCCTGGAGCACATGGCGCTGGGCAAGCGGTTTGTGGATCCGGCCTGCCGCCAGTCGATTGAAGCGGCCGTGGCGGCGGCAGGGGCACTCACCCATCGGGAGCTGGAGGTGCTGGCGCTCGTGGCTGCAGGACTCAGCAACCGGCAGATTGCCGAACGGCTCGTGGTGGCCGAGGTCACGGCCCGTGACCACGTCCAACGGATTTTGCGCAAGCTAGCGGTGAGCGACCGCACGGCGGCGGCAGTGATCGGGATGCGGCTAGGGCTGTTGAGCTGAAGGTTTTGCCCAGCCTGCGGCCCACTTCAGAGGTGTCGCCAGGTGAACGGCAAAAACACTGCATCTGCAGTGTTCCTTGATCTGGGGCATTAAGGGAGGATTTCTACAGACCGGTTCAGGGCATTCGCTTCCCTGCACTCTTCTCCCATTTACAACTATGACTGTTCAGAACTTCTGGCTTGATCAACTCTTGATGGCTTCAGTTTCATCAACGAGCAGCTTCTGGGGTGGGTTAAGTGGCAGTTTTTCGATCACCAACAGTGGCTCGCAAGCGATCCAGGGTTGGTCTTTTCAATTCGTCTCCAAATACAAAGATTTCGACTTCTACAACGCCGATCAAAGCGCCGTTGCTAACAATGACGGCACCTACACGATCACGGTGCAAGCGGCGGCAGGAACGGCGCCGCTGAGTGCCGGTGCCAGCCTGAATCTGGGGTTCACCGTTACCAGCGACAGCGATCAGGACGTGACGCTGGCGGAGACCGTGCTGGCGAGCGGGGGCGCCGTCAGCACTGGCAGTACGGGCACCAACAGCACTGACACCAGCACTGCTGACACCGGCTCAGTGACGGGCACCCCATCGGATTCGACGACGGGGGGAAGCCAGGGCGGCCCATCCACTGCCGCTGGTGGGGATTTGGCCGTTCAGATCAAGATCGGCAGCAGCTGGGAGGGTGCCTACGAAGGCACGATCACGGTGTTGAACGGCGGCAGTGGCACGGTGGCAGCCGGCTGGAGTGTGAGCTTCACCAGCCGCCACGCCCTGCGCAGCATCAGTGATTTCAGCGTGCAACAACAAGCGCTGGCGGATGGGAGCTATCGGGT
>JBKDVK010000175.1:0-10192 GCA_046338875.1 Cyanobacteriota bacterium
TCCCATCAAGAAGCAGCGGAATTGTCGTGACGGTTGTGACCATGGGGCGTCCCGTCGTCAGGGTGCCGGTCTTGTCAAACAGCACGGTTTTCAGACTCGCCGCGGCCTCCATGGCATCCCCTCCCCTGAACAGGAGGCCCGAGCGGGCGGCCAAGCCAAGTCCGACCGTAATGGCGGTGGGGGTGGCCAGCCCAAGGGCACAGGGGCAAGCGACCACCAGAACGGCAATGGCCAACTGCAGCGCCAGGGCCAGGGGGGAAAGGGCGACAGCTGCCATGCCATGCCCCCCATGGCCACTGGCACCCTGGGCCGAAAGCACCCAAGGCCAGAGCCGGGAGCCCCATCGCCACCAGAACAAAAAAGTGGCGGCTGCCAAGAGCAAAACCGCCAGGCTGAAGCGTCCGGCCACCGCATCAGCCAGGCCCTGGATCGGCGCTTTGCGGGCCTGGGCCTGGCCGACCATCTGGACGATGCGGGCGAGGGCACTGTGGGCCCCGGACCGCAGCACCTCCAGTTCCAGGGGAGCCTCCTGATTGAGGCTGCCCGCTGGCAGTTCGCTACCGGGTTCGACCCGCAGTGGCAGATTTTCGCCGGTCAACGCAGAGCAATCCACCGTCGAGCAACCCTCCCGAACGACGCCATCGACGGGCATCCGGTCACCGGGCAAGAGTCGCAACCGATCTCCGGGGCGCAGGGCGCCTACCCGCACCGACCGGGGCGGGCCGCCATCGACGATCAACAGGGCTGCGTCGGGCTGCAGTTCGACCAATTGCTCAATGGCCCGCCCCGTGCGCCAGCGAGCCCGTTCTTCCAAAAAGCGACCGCTGAGCACAAAACCCAGCAGCATCACCGGTTCGTTGAAGTAACAGGGCCAACCACTGGCAGGCCATAGCCAGCCGTAAAGGCTGGCTATGAAGGCGCTGGTGACCCCAAGGGCCACCAGGGTGTCCATGCCAGGGGCGCCGGCCAGGGCAGATCGGGCCCCCTTCAGCAGGATGGAATGACCGGGCCCGAGCAACGCCGTGGTGGCCACCAGGGCATGGAAGCCGTTGCGTGCCAGCAGGGAGGCCAATGCACCGGTACCCAAGGCACCTGACTCAGCCAAATGGCCCAGGCCCGAAAGCAACAGCAAGGCCAACGCCACCAGCAACTGCTGCCAATGGCTCCACCAATGCTGCTGCTGCTGAAGCTCCCGGCGGGACACCAGGGGTGCGTCCTGATCGCGGGAGTGGGCGCTGAAGCCAAGGCTTTCGAGACTGGCCAGCAAGGGATTCAGGTCGACGCTGGTGTTGGCCAGCTCCAGCCAGGCGGTGCGGGTCAGCAAATTGACACTTACATGCCGCACGCCCGGCTGTTGGGCCAGGCGCTGCTCGACCGCCCGGACACAACCGCCACATTTCATGCCCTCTACGGCCAACAAAAGACTGGGTCCAGGGCTGTCCTCTGCAAGGGTTGGGGCCCCAGCGACAGGATCAACGACGGGCTGGGCAGGCAAAAGCATGAGTACGTATCCCCAACCAGGTTAGGAAAGCCGCCAATCCACCCCGGCCCCAAAGCAACTGGGCGGGGACCCGGGCAGGATGGAGCACCGATGCCTTGTAGCCCCGCGTGCCCCGCTCCCAGCGCAACGACAACTTCATCGACAAAAGCTTCACGGTGATGGCGGACCTGATCTTGAAGGTCATGCCCACGAACCGTCGCGCCAAGGAAGCGTTTGCCTACTACCGCGACGGCATGAGCGCCCAGGGTGATGGCGAATATGCCGAAGCCCTGGAAAACTATGAAGAGGCACTCAAGCTAGAGGACGATCCAAACGACAAGGCCTTTATTCTTTATAACATGGCCCTAGTCTTTACCAGCAACGGAGACCATAACAAAGCGATGGAATTATACAACGAAGCCCTTGAACTCAACAGTCACATGCCACAGGTGTTCAATAACATGGCCGTCATCCACCACCACCTTGGCTCCATCGCCGAAGAACAAGGAGACCAAGACGAAGCAGACCGGCGTTTTGACCTGGCCGCCGATTTCTGGGCCAAAGCCATCCGACTAGCACCAAACAATTACATCGAAGCCCAAAACTGGTTAAAAACCACCGGCCGCGGCACGGTAGATGTTTACTTTTGATTCAGGTCGATTAAATCTGATTTGACTGGCCGATTTCGCTCAATCCTGGATCTGGGGGTCCACGCCCAAGGCCGCCACCAAGGCTTCAGCCACGGTGGCGGCGGGCAATAACTGCACCCCCAGCTGATGCGCCTGCCGCTCCAGCCCGCTGCCCGTCGGAGCCACCACCCGGTTGAAGCCGAGGCGGGCCGCCTCCTGCAGCCGCAACTCCAGCTGGCCCACTGGCCTCAGCTGCCCCCCTAAACCCAGTTCCCCGATCAGCACGGTGCCCGGGGGTAGCACCAAATCACGAAAACTGGCCACCACGGCGGCGGCTACGCCTAGATCGGCGGCCGGCTCCTCCACCTGCAAGCCACCGGCCACGGCCAGATAGCAATCAAACCGGGAAAGGGGTAGACCCAAATGTTTTTCAAGCACCGCCAGGATCTGATGGAGACGGTTGGTGCCGATGCCGGTGGCGGTGCGGCGGGGGCTGGCGTAACTGGTCGGACTGACCAGGGCCTGGAGTTCGACCAACAGCGGACGGGTGCCCTCGCAGGCAACGATGATGGCGCTCCCTGGGCTGGGAGCACTACCGCCCAGAAACAGCTCGCTTGGATTGCTGACCTCGACCAATCCCTGGCCGCGCATCTCAAAGACCCCCAACTCATGGGTGGCCCCAAAGCGGTTTTTTACGGCCCGCAACAGACGGTGGCTGACATACCGATCCCCTTCGAAGGTGAGCACCGCATCGACAAGATGCTCCAACACCTTGGGCCCGGCCAGTAGGCCCTCTTTGGTGACATGGCCCACCAGCAGCAGGGCTGTGTGCTGTCGTTTGGCGACCCGCTGCAGGGCAGCGGCGCATTCGCGCACCTGGGCCACCGAACCGGGGGCGCTGGCCAGCTCGCCATCGTGCAGGGCCTGAATGCTGTCGATGATGGCAACGGCGGGCCGCAAGGCCTCCAGTTCCTGCAGCACCAACTCGAGGTCGGTTTCGGCCAGAAGGCGCAGAGCATCCCCTACGGGGGGCCCGGGCTCAGCCAGGCGCTGCCAGCGCAATTTCACCTGCTGGGCCGATTCTTCAGCGCTGACATACAGCACTGAGACCTGAGCGGCCATGGCCCGGGCGCATTGCAGCAGCAGGGTCGACTTGCCGATGCCCGGATCGCCGCCCAGCAGCACCAGGGAGCCGGGCACGAGGCCGCCACCGAGAACCCGATCCAATTCGCCGTAACCACTAGCCAAGCGCCGCAAGGGCTTTTCGCCTACAGCCGTGATCGATTCGGAGCGCTGGGGTCGACCGGCCCCCTCGCCCCCGTCCTTCCCCCCGGCAATCAAGGGCCGGCGGCGGCGAGCATCGGTGACTGCGGCGGCTTGTTCAACCAGGGAATTCCAGCTGCCGCAGCTGGAACAACGGCCAAAAAACTGGCGGGTCTGGGCACCACAACTCTGACAGATGTAAACGGAGACGGGGCGGGCCAATCGCGCTCAAGGACAGATTTTTATGAACAAAGGTGGCTTTCGGTGAACAGAGCGGCCCTCGGACCTTTTCAGTAGGACCGATCCGTTGTAACGAGATCGTCGGCGCGATGACGGCACCTGTCCCAGCCAAAGAGACCATCCTGGTCGTGGATGACGAAGCGAGCATCCGACGCATTCTGGAAACGCGCCTTTCGATGATCGGCTACCAGGTTGTGACCGCCTGCGATGGCGAGGAGGCCCTGGTGGCCTTCCAGAACTGTCAACCCGCCCTGGTGGTGCTGGACGTGATGATGCCAAAACTCGATGGCTATGGGGTCTGCCAGGAGCTGCGCAAGGAATCGGACGTGCCGATCGTGATGTTGACGGCCCTTGGCGATGTCGCCGACCGCATCACCGGTCTGGAGCTGGGAGCCGATGACTACGTCGTCAAACCGTTCAGCCCCAAGGAGTTGGAAGCGCGGATCCGCTGCGTGCTCCGGCGGGTCGAGAAAGAACAGGTGGCTGGCCTGCCCAACACCGGCGTCATCCAAGTGGGCAGTCTTCGGATCGATACCAACAAACGCCAGGTCTATCGGGGCGAAGAACGCATCCGCCTGACCGGCATGGAATTCAGCCTGCTTGAACTGCTGGTGAGCCGTTCGGGAGAACCCTTCAGCCGCGGTGAAATCCTCAAGGATGTCTGGGGCTACACACCAGAACGTCACGTCGATACCCGGGTCGTGGATGTCCACATCTCCCGGCTGCGATCCAAACTGGAGGATGATCCAGCCAACCCCGAGCTGATCCTCACGGCCCGGGGCACCGGCTATCTGTTCCAGCGCATCGTTGAACCCGTTGCCACCGAAGGAGCCTGACCCGATCCGACCGGCCGTCCGGCGGATGACAAGCCGGCGCACCAAGCCGAATCGCACGATCCGGCGCCTGGTGATCTGGTATCGACGCAACGCCGCCATCACCTCCCTGGCGGGATCAGCTTCAGTGGCCGGCTCCATGGCCGGCAGCGTCGCCGGTGCCGCCACCTCTGTGGCCGGTGCCGCCACCTCCGTGGCCGGGAACGTGTTGCAACCCCTCGTCTTCGATCCCCTGCGGCGCTTGCAGCAAAGCGGCATCGATGGTGAAGATGCCGTCATCGATGACCACCAGCGCCTCTGGGTGGCCGTCGATGGCATGGGGGGCGACAACGCCCCGGGGGCCATCCTTGAGGGCTGTCTCATGGCCGTGGAGCGGCTGCCCGTACGTATCCGCTTCGTCGCCGAAAGCGAGCCCCTGCAGAGTTGCATCGATGCCTGCGGACTGCGCGAAGCCCTCGAAGGGGCCCTTGCCCGGGGGTTGATCAGCTTGGTTCCCAGTGGCCCCTCAGTGGCGATGCATGACGAAGCCACCGTCGTGCGCCGCAAGCGCGACGCGAGTATCAACATGGCCATGGACCTGGTCAAGAGTGGGGAAGCAACCGCCGTCTACTCGGCCGGCAACTCCGGTGCCGTCATGGCGGCGGCCATCTTCCGATTGGGTCGCCTCAACGGCATCGAACGACCGGCCATCGGCGCCCTTTTCCCCACCCGTGACCCCGATCAACAGGTGCTGGTGCTGGACGTGGGGGCCAACACCGACTGCAAACCAGCCTGGCTGCACCAGTTCGCACTGCTGGGCAATATTTACAGCCGAGATGTGCTGCAGGTGAGCAAACCACGCATTGGCCTGCTCAACATCGGTGAGGAGGAATGCAAGGGCAACGACCTGGCCCTCAAGACCCATCCCTTGCTGGCAGCTGAAACCCGCCTCCACTTCGCTGGAAACTGCGAGGGTAGGGATGTGCTTTCCGGCGATTTCGACGTGGTGGTGTGTGATGGATTCACGGGCAATGTCCTGTTGAAATTCCTTGAATCCGTGGGGGGCGTCCTGCTGGACGTCCTGCGGGCCGAACTGCCCAGGGGCCGTCGCGGCAAGGTGGGATCCGCCTTTCTGCGCAGCAATCTGGTGCGGATCAAAAAGCGTCTCGACCACGCCGAACATGGCGGCGCCCTGTTGCTTGGGGTCAATGGCATCTGCGTGATCGGCCATGGCAGCAGCAAGGCCCTCTCGGTCGTCAGCGCCCTGCGCCTGGCCCACTCCGCCGCCAGCCATCGCGTCATGGATGACCTCCATGACCTGGGATCGACCCCGCAACCTGCGGCAACCTGTGGTTGACTGACCAAACGATGGGCCGGTCCTCAGTGGTGCTCAGCGCGACTGAATTGAGCAACCTCCCCCAGCTCCTGCCCCCCCGCGGCATGGAATTGGTTGCCTGCGGTAGCTGCCTACCGCAGAGCGTTGTTAGCAATGACTTGCTCAGCAGACGGGTCGACACCAACGACGACTGGATTCGTGATCGCACCGGCATCGGCAGCCGCAGGATCGCCGCCGCAGGCGAATCCCTGACCAGCCTGGCCAGTGCCGCCGCCCAAGCCGCCCTGGATCAGGCGGGCTGGCAGGCTGAAGACCTTGATCTGATCCTCTTAGCCACCTCCAGCCCCGACGACCTGTTCGGCACCGCCCCCCGGATCCAGGCGGTCCTGGGGGCCAACCGGGCTGTGGCGTTTGATCTGACTGCGGCCTGCAGCGGCTTTCTCTTCGCTCTGATCACCGCCGCCCAGTTCATCCGGGGCGGCAGCATGGACAAGGTGCTGGTGATCGGCGCCGACTTGCTGAGTCGCTGGGTGGACTGGGATGACAGGCGTACCTGTGTGCTCTTCGGCGACGGGGCCGGGGCCGTGGCTCTGCAAGCCTGCCCAGCCCAGCAGGATGGCTTGGTGGCCTTCCGCATGCGCTCGGATGGCCAGCGCAACAGCTGTCTCACCCTGGCCCGCAGTGGCGCCCGCCTCCCCCTGGTCGAAGACCTAACCAGGGAAGTGGGGGGCTTCGGCACCATTGCCATGAATGGTCAGGAGGTGTACAAGTTCGCCGTCCGCGAGGTGCCCATAGTGCTCGCCGACCTGCTTGAGCAAGCGGGCCTGGCGGCGGATCAACTCGACTGGTTGCTTTTACACCAGGCAAACCAACGGATCCTTGACGCCGTTGCCGATCGTGTTGCGGTCCCGCGGGAGCGGGTTCTCAGCAACCTGGCGACCTACGGCAACACTTCCGCCGCCACGATTCCCCTGATGCTTGATGAAGCCGTACGCGACGGCCGCATCCGGCCGGGCCATCTGATCGCCAGCAGCGGTTTTGGGGCAGGCCTGAGCTGGGGTGGGGCCCTGCTGCGCTGGGGCGGCCCACCCCATTGACCAGGAAACCAGGTCGAAGGGCTGGGCCGTAATCTCCTGCCGTTCAGTTGGCTTGAGGGTGCATGGCAGTTGCCTGGGTCTTTCCTGGACAGGGATCGCAGAAACTAGGCATGGCGGATGGAGTGATGGATCTTCCCGGCGCCGCCCAGCGTTTCGCCCTGGCCTCCGAAAAGTTGGGACGGGATCTGCTGGCCATCTGCGCCGGCAGCGATGACCCCAAGGGCAGCGGCCCCTCAGATCTCAACGACACACGCAACACCCAGCCGGCCCTGTTTGTGATCGAGAGCCTGCTGGTGGATGCCCTGCGGGCCAAAGGCCCCCAGCCCGCCCTAGTGGCGGGCCACAGCCTGGGGGAATTGGTGGCCCTCTATGCCGCCGGCGTGTTCGACGCCGAGACCGGACTGGCCTTGATGCAACGGCGCAGCGAACTGATGGCCGCAGCTGGCGGTGGCGCGATGACCGCCGTGATGGGATTTGACAGGCCCCAGCTGGAACAGCTGGTAGCCGCCACCGAAGGGGTGGTGATTGCCAATGACAACAGCGAGGCCCAAGTGGTGCTCTCCGGCAGCCCTGAAGCGGTGAGCGCCGTGAGCGAGGTCCTCGCCTGCAAGCGGGCGATCCCATTGGCGGTCTCCGGGGCCTTCCATTCGCCCTTCATGGCCCAAGCTGCGGCTGCTTTTGCCTTGGATCTGGAAGCGGTGCCGTTCGCCGAAGCCTCCATCCCGGTACTGAGCAACACCGATCCCAGCCCCAGCACCGATGCCGGCTTGCTCAAACAACGCCTGCTCCGACAAATGACCACGGGGGTGCGCTGGCGGGAAACCATGGAGCAGTTCGGCCGCGAGGGCATCGATGAGGCGGTGGAGATCGGTCCGGGCAACGTGCTCAGCGGCCTGATCAAGCGCGGCTGCCCTGGTCTTCGCTGTCGCCAGGTCGCGTCAGCGACGGATCTGGGCTAGTGGCTGTGCAGGGCCCTCTGGCCCAGCGGCGACTGGGGCGCCCGGCGCTGCTGGGCAGTCCCCAACCCGACCTGGGCTACACATTGATCAGCAGCCTTTTGGTCTGGCCGATCTACCGAATTTTGCTGCGGGGCCGTACCACCGGCCTGGGCCATGTGCCCCGGATCGGGGGGCTTGTGGTGGTCGCCAACCACGGCTCCCACCTCGACCCGCCGCTCATCAGCCACGCCATCGGCCGCCCAGTGGCCTTCATGGCCAAGGAGGAGTTGTTCCGGGTTCCCCTGCTCGGGCCCCTGATCAAGGCCTGCGGGGCCTACCCGGTTGCCCGCGGTGCCAGTGACCGGGAGGCCCTCCGCACCGCCAGTGAACGGCTGGCCCAGGGCTGGGCCACCGGGGTGTTTCTGGACGGCACCCGCCAGCAAGATGGTCGGGTCCACGCCCCCCAACCAGGGGCCGCCCTGCTGGCGGCACGGCTGGGGGTACCCCTCCTGCCGGTGGCCATCCTCAACAGCAACCGGGCCTTGGGCCGCAGCGGGGGCCTGCGGCTGGTGCCTGTGCACATCCGCATTGGGCATCTGATCCCCCCACCACCCTCCCGCCGCCGTGGCGACCTGGACGTCACAACGCAGGCGCTGCAGCGAGAAATCAACGACCTTCTCGACGCCGGTCCGATCCAGATCAAGCGATTCGCGCCCCCCTAGGGCCCCAGGGATCGCAACCGTTCTGCAGCCCAGCCCTTTAGATCGCGGCCACTGATCACCCACAGCAGAGCCCGCACCCCGTCCCCCCAGACCTTGCGCCTGCCTTCCACCACACAGAGCTGGCCGCAGGGCACGGGCACCGGCGTAAGCCGGATGCCCCGGCTGCCGGCCACAATCCGGCCCACCAGCAGGGCCCGACTCATGTGATCACTGCTGGTGACAAGTAGGGCATGGCGGATCCGGGCCCGGCGCAGGTCATCGACCAGCGAAGTGAAGTTACTGAGGGTGTCCCGAGCCCGGTAGTCCAATTGCACCTGATCCGGCGCCAGGCCCTCCCGCTCTCGGAACAGCCAATTGGCGTATTCAGGGTTGCTGCCGCTGCTTACGATCACGGGCAAGCCATCCTCGTGGGCCAATCGGGCAGCGAAGACTTCCCGCTGGGTGTCGCCGCCCAACACAAGAATCATCTGGGGAGGCGGCGGTGAGGGCCACCACCACCCCCGCGACAGCCACAGCAGGCCTAACCCGCCCGCCAGCAGGAACCTGGTCAGGCACCCGCTGCGCCGACGCCGGCGGCGGCGGGCTCGACCCTGGGGATCGCGGGCGATCCGGTTCTGGGGAGACTGAGCTTGGGCCCGTCGGGACGCACCAGTCCGGCTCAAGGGCGCCCAACCTCAACCGGACTGGTGGGATAGATAGGCAAAACCGATTGCCAGGGTCCGGGCCTTTGGGCCAGGGCCGCCGCCTGGGAATGGCACAAGAGCTGCTCGACATCCTGTGGCACCAGGGCCACGGCCGGGAGCCGCAGTGCTGCCCCCATCGCCTCCTCCAGATCAGCTTCGCTGCGATACAAGCGAGGAATCTTCACTTCGGCCACACCACCTGGAGCCAAAGCATCAAGACCATAAAGACCGGCCACCAATCCATGGCGTGGCAGCTCCTGCACCAGGGCAACGGGGGCGGATCCAGGGCTGAGGCCGCCGGCCAAAACGCGCTGGGCAATCAATTGGAAACTGCCGACCCCATCGAGAGGAATCCCCAATTGCTGGGCCAGGGTGCGGGCCAGGGTCACGGTGAGCCTGGTGCCGGTAAACCCCCCAGGCCCTATGGCCACCGCCAAGCGACCCAGGGAGGGCCAGGCAGCAGCGGGCAGAACCTGCTCAATGGCGCCAAGCAGACCACTGGAAAGGTCCCGCCCCCCTGGAAAGATCGCCAACACAGGCCCCTCGCTCTGGCCAAGGGGCTGTAACCCGACCCCCAGCAGGTCAGTGCAGCTGTGCAAGGCCAACAACCAACGACGGGAATCAGGCGCTGCGGTCGTCATGCGGGCACGGCCTGCCCGGGGCGCAGGCGGCTCCAGCGGCCCAGCTCGCAGCGGAAGTCGGCGCAACCGCGCACATCCCATTCCACGCCCACGCCTCCGTCCGGTAGGTCCCTGACCTGCACGTGGATACGGGGATCTCGGGGCTGCCAATCCGGGGCTGCGCTGAGATGGGGTGCCCCATGCTGACGTTCGACGGCGTGATAGGCCTGGCATCGGTCGACCCAGTGGCAATCGACACAAATGCACATGCCGCCAGATCCCGACCTCAAGTCCATTCTGACCCTGCCACCGGGGGATCAGGCCGGGGCCCTGTGGCAGCTGCTTGACCCCCCCCAATGGCCGATCCAGTTC